>NZ_JBGCCP010000013.1:0-266248 GCF_041262705.1 Catenulispora sp. MAP12-49
GACGAACACGACGCCAAGCCCTACCGCTGGACCTACGACGGCAGCCCACTCAAAGCCGCATGACCCCCGAAGGATCAATGCGGCGCTGCACTAGCACCAGAGGTAGTACTTGCAGTCGTACTAATCGCCGTGGTTTCGGCCGCAGTGTCCGGGGCGACGTCGGTCTCGGCGAGCACCGCCCGGCCGGCGCCGAGCAGCGGCTCCAGCTCCGGTTCGGCGACGCGCTGTCCGCCGGCCGCCGCGACGACCCGCGGCGCGTCCAGGACCCAGTTCATCAGCAACCGGTCGCTGCCCTGCCCGGCGTTGACTCCGTCGTGCAACTTCTCGCCGTAGAAGTCAACCAGGTAGCCGGAGGCCTGCGCACCGAGCTTCGCCATGTTGAAGTACGCGTTGCCGCGCATCAGCGGGTCGAAGGTCCAGGTGATGCGGCCGATCCCGCGGCTCAGGGCCCAGGCGCGCTGGTGGAGCTTGAGCGCGAAGCCCGCGTGCCGGCCGTTCGCCTCCGGCAGTACGCCGGCGATGTGCGAGTGCAGGTGGTTGCCGCCGGCGTCGCCGTCGGAGGCGAGGAACCCGGCGGCGGCGCCGATCAGCCGGCCGCCGTCCTCGTCGTCGAAGACCCCGGCCGCGTAGCAGCCTTCGTAGGCCATGACCCGCAGCAGGCCGCTGGGCATCGGCGACTGGCCGGGCTCGACGCTCCAGAGCCCGGCGATCAGGCCGGCGGCGGCGTCGTGGTCCTTCGGCTCGGTCAGCTCCCTGATGGTGACCCCCGCCGCGGCCGCCGCCGCCCGCGCCTGGGTGTGTGCGTGCTGTGCCGTACTCACGGACGTGCTCCCAGCAGGTCGGCCACCAGCTCGGCCAGCAGCGCCGCGCGCTCGGGCATCGCCTCGGCCAGGACGTGCTCGTCCTCGGCGTGCGCGCCGCCGCCGACGGCGCCGAGGCCGTCGAGCGTGGGGGTGCCGACGGCGGCGGTCCAGTTGCCGTCCGAGCCACCTCCCACGGCGATCCCGCGCAGCGGCGGCATGCCCAGCCGGGCGGCGGCGCGCTCGGCGCGGGCGAACAGCTCGCTGGAGGACTCAGGGGGCAGAGGCGGGCTCTCCGGGCCGCGCTCGATCCGCAGCGAGGTCCCGTCCAGGCGGGGCCGGAGGGCTTCCAGGCCCGCGCCGACGCGCGCCTGTTCCTCGGCACTGAAGGCGCGCACGTCGACCGCGACCTGCGCGGTGGCCGGCACGGTGTTCGCCGAGTCCCCGGCGGCGGTCAGCGACGGCGTGACCGTCGTACCGGCCTCGGGGTCCGCGAGCTTCACGATCTCCAGGATCTGGTGCGCGAGCTCGACGGCGGCGTTCGCGCCCCGTTCGGGTTCGAGTCCGGCGTGCGCGGCGCGGCCTTGGACGTGCAGGCGGTGGCAGCCGGCGCCCTTGCGGGCCGTCTTCAGCGCACCGTCGGCGCCGGCGCTGGCTTCCAGGACGAGCACCGCCCGGTTGCGGCGGGCCTCGTCCTGGATGAGCGTGCGGGCCGCCGGGGATCCGACTTCCTCGTCGGTGGTGACCAGGATGCTGACACCGTCAAGGGCGTCGGGCCCGTTCTGCCCGTTCCGCCCGTTCGGTCGCAGGGCGGCGAGCGCGTGCAGCATCTGCACCAGTCCGGCCTTCATGTCGAAGCAGCCGGGGCCGGTGACCTTCCCGTCGGTGACGGCGAAGGGCAGGCGTTCGAGCGTGCCGTGCGGCCAGACGGTGTCGAGGTGGCCGAGCAGCAGGACACGGTCTCCGGCGCCGAAGCGCCAGCGCAGCTGGGCCGCTCCCCCGTGGTCCAGCCGCTCGGCGGGTATCCCCAGCAGCCGGGAGCCCATGTCCGCGAACAGGTCGGCGCAACGGCTGGTCGCGGCCCGGTCTGCGGTCGGGGATTCGCAGCAGACCAGGGTCTCCAGGTCGGCGAGCATCGACGGCAGATCCATGGCGGTCATAGCAGTCGTGTTCACGCGGCGACCCCGCGACGCTCGGCCGGCACGCCGAGTTCGGCCCTGAACAACCGCAGGATGTTGCCACCGAGCGTGGCCGCGACGACCGCCTCGTCCATACCGCGGGCCAGCAGCTCGGCGGTGAGCAGCGGCAGCCCGGCGGGCCCGGGCAGACCGGGCAGCGTGGCGAACGGATCGCAGCCGGCCATCATGCCGAGCTCGACGCCGCCCGGGGTCACGTCCCGAAGCACCTCGACCACGAAGTCCGGGCCGATGCCGACGTGGTCGGCGCCGGCGACCTTGCCGACGTGCTCGATGTGGTCGACGAGGCGGGCCAGCGAGGGCTCGTGCTCGTCGAGGAAGCCGGGGAAGAAGTTCACGCACACCACCCCGCCTCCAGCCGCGATGGCTGCCAAGCGCGCGTCAGTGAGGTTGCGGTGGTGGTCGAACAAGGCCCGGGCCGAGGAGTGCGTGGCCATGATCGGCCGGGTCGCCAGCTCCAGCACGTGGTCCACGCCGGCTGCGCCGAGGTGCGAGACGTCGAAGAGCATCCCCAGACGCTCCATCTCGGCCAGCGCCTCCACCCCGGCAGCGGTCAGCCGACTGCCCGCGGCGTCCTCGGCCGAGCCGTCGGCCAGCGGCGTGCGGCCGAAATGCGCCAGCGAAGCGATCCGGACGCCGAGCCGGAACAGCGTAGTGAGGAGTTCGACGTCGGCGTCGATGCCGGGGGCACTTTCCAAGGCCAGGACCAGCGCGATCTTCCCAGCCTCCAGCGCGCGGTCGATGTCGGCGCCGTCCAGGCACAGGCTGACCTCGTCGCCGTTGCCCTCGGCGATCCGGTGCGCGGCCTCGATCATGCGCAGCGTCTGGCGCAGCGCGCCCTCCGGGCGGAAGCTGTCGTCGATGAAGACCGGCAGCACCTGGATATCCACGCCGCCGGCCCGCAGCTGCGGCAGCCACTGTGCGCGGAAGTAGTCGGGCCACTGCGGAGGCGGCCGCAGGACGACCGAGCAGAGCAGGTCGTTGTGGGTGTCGGCGACCACCGCGCGCTGGTGCAGCTCCAGCGTCGCCGCTTCGAGGCCTTCGGTTGTTCCCATGGCCGCCACAGTGCCCGCGGCGGGGTACCGGCGTCGTTGTGCGGTCAGACGAATTCCGGAGGCCTGGTTCGTCGGATCAAACGAACGGCGGAGTCCAGGCGTCGAATACACAGCCAACTGTTCAGTTGGCTGTGCTTTCTGATAGCGTCGCCGACGTGGAAGAAGCCGATCCGGCGCGCGCCGCGACGGTCGCGCACGAGCTGCGGGTGACCCTCGGTCAGGTGCTGCGGCGGCTGCGGGCCCAGACCGAGGGCAGCGACCTGACCAAGTCGCAGTCCTCCGTCCTCGGCCGGCTGGAGCGCGACGGGCCGACGACGGCCACGGCCCTGGCGCGTGCCGAGGGCGTCCGGCAGCAGTCGATGGCGGCGATCGTGGCCGCGTTGGTGGACGCCGGGCTGGTCGCCGGTTCCGCCGATCCGAGCGACGGCCGCAAGACGATCCTCGGCCTGACCGACGAGGCGCGGGAGCAGTTCCGCACCGGGCGCCTGGCCAAGGAGGACTGGCTCACCACGGCGATCACCGCCACCCTCAGCCCCGCCGAGCTGGAGCAGCTCGCGGCGAGCGTCGAGCTGCTCCGGCGGCTCGCCGGGTCCTGATCCACCCCGCCGTCACCATCCCCGGAAGGAACACACCCCATGTTCTCCACGCTCGACCCGACCACCGCGCTGGTGGTGATCGACCTGCAGACGGGCATCACCGCCATGGCCCTGACGCACCCGACCGAGGACGTCGTCACCCGCAGCGCGGCCCTGGCCGCCGCCTTCCGCAAGCACGGCCTGCCGGTGGTCCTGGTGAACGTCGCGGGCTCGCCCCCGGGACGCACCGACGCCGCCTCCGGCGCGCCGCGGACCTTCCCGGAGGGCTGGACGGAGCTGGTCCCCGAACTCGATCGGCGGCCCGAGGACCTGGTCGTCACCAAGCACGCCCGCAGTGCCTTCGCCGGGACCGGCCTGGCCGACCGGCTGCGCGCGCTGGGCGTCACGCAGGTGGTGGTGACGGGCATCTCGACCAGCGGCGGCGTGGAGTCGACGGCGCGCAGCGCGCACGAGGACGGCTTCCACGTGAGCCTGCCGATCGACGCGATGACCGACCGGACGCCGGAGGCTCACGCGTACAGCGTTCAGAACATCTTCCCCAGGATCGCCGAGACCGGGACGACCGAGGAGTTGCTCGCGCTGGTGGAGAACTCGCGGGGCTAGGCCGGGCCGGGCCCCGCGCCCTGGCTCAAACTCAGGCTCAGGCTCAGGCCGGCGAGATCCTGTCGCACACGATCTCCACCGTCTCGAACACCACGCTGCCGGCCCCGGCGTCCGCACCGGCCAAGGCGATCTTCGCGCACCACGCGTTCTCCAGCTCCCAGGTCGACAGCGGCGGCTTGCCGGCGGCGAAGTCGCCCGCGTTGTACATCTGCAGCACGGCGGACTTCAGCGCGGCCGGGTCGCCGTTCAGCGCCAGCTGGTGCCACTGCCACAGGGTCTTGTCGGCGTCCATGCCGCGCTTGAGCGTCACGCTCGGCGGCACGGTCTGCCCCATCTGCTTGGTGTGCACGATGGTGCCGCCCGGGGCGGTGGTGACGTACTGCGCCGGATCGATCTCGCTGTTCACTCCGACGAGCTGCTGGAACACGATCTTCGAGACCCCCGGCCCGCCGAGGTCCGGCGCCGAGAGCACGAACACGGACACCGCGAGAACCGGCGCGCCGCCCCCGGGCTGAATCGTCATGATCCGCATACCCCCTCGTCAGGGCCCGCGTACCGGGCACCGGACGTCAGAGTACTGCGACCGTCCGGAGGGCGACGAGGCCTGCGGCGTTTCCCCCTATTCGGCCGCCAGGCGCTTGACCAGGTCGCCCAGATCGGCTTCGAGCTCGGACAACGCCGCGTCGGTCGTGAAGCCCACCGCGAAGTTGATCCGGGCCATGTGCACGTTGTCGTGAGCGGTCTGCGTGGAGACGTGCTCGACGTCCGGCCGGTCGGCGGTCAGCCAGCGCAGCATCGCGCCCTTGACGGCCAGGCCGAGGCCGTGTCCCCGGTGTTCGGCGACGACGGCGGTGTCGCCCTGGAAGGCGCGGGTGGGCTGCTCGGCGCGCACGCTGAGCTCGGTGGCGGCCGCGACCTCGCCACTGTCCTCGTGGACGGCCACGAGCACGCGGTTGCCCCAGTTCCCGGCCCGCAGGGTCTCCTCGTGGAGCCGGACGCGCTCGGGCGTCCACTCCCGGTGCGCCATCGTGGACTCCCCGCTCGGGGCGTCGGTGATGGCGGTGCGGGCCCGCGCGTATGCGGCGAGAAGCGTCTCGGGCGCCGCGTCGGTCCAGCGCTCCAGGCGGAACCCGTCGGCGACAGGGTGCTGCCACAGCGCCGGGTCCACGTCGGCGATCGTCAGGATCTGGCGGATGAACCCGTGGGTGCGGACGAAGCCCAGCGCCCGGGCCCACTGCTCGCCGGAGGCGTCGGTCTTCACACCGTGCCCGACCACGACCGTGCGGCCGTCGGCGCCGAGGTCCGGCAGGATCGTGCGCAGCAGCGCCGTCCCGACGCCCCGGCGTCGCCGCTCCGGAGTGACGATGATCCGCGCGATCGTCATGTGCCGGTTCTCGGGCTCCGGGTAGATCGCGGAGGCGTGGCCGACGACGCGGCCGTCCTCGCGGGCCAGCCAGCGCCGCATCGGGCCGGCGAGCGAGTTCTGCACGCTGATCAGCTCGATGTACTGCTCAAGCGTCGGCAGCTTCTGCTCCGGATGGTCCAGCGACTGGACGGCGACCATCACCGCGTAGCTCGCGGCCAGCTCGTCCGCGGAAGCCGAGGGCGGATCGAACGGACGGATCTCGACCACCATCAGACCTCCAACCGCTTGGCGAGCTCGGCGACGCCGACTTCGAGCTCTGACAACGCCGCGGTGGTGACGAAGCCCAGCGCGTGGTTGATCCGGATCATGTGCACGTTGTCGTGAGCGGTCTGCGTGAAGATCTGCTCGACCCCCGGCTGCTCGGCGGTCAGCCAGCGCAGCGTGGCCCCTTTGACGGCCAGGCCGAGGCCGTGCCCGCGGAAGTCCGCCATGACGGCGGTGTCCTGCTGGATGGCACGGCGGCGTCCGCCTTCGGACACTTCGAGCTCGGTCAAGCCCGCCACCCGGCCGCTGTCCTCGTGGACGGCCACCGTGACGCGGATGAGGACGCCGCGGGAACGCAAGTCCGCTTCGTGGGTGCGGACGCGCTCGGGGGTCCAGTCCTCGAACTCCAGCGTGGACTCGCCGGTCGGGGCGTCGGTGATGGCCGTGCGGGCGCGGGCATACTCCACGAGCAACGCCTCCGGCGCCGCACCGGACCAGCTCTCCAGCCGGAATCCGGCGGCGACAGGACGCTGCCACAGTCCCGGGTCCACGTCGGCGAGCTTCAGGGTCTGCTTGACGTAACCGTGGGTGCGGACGAAGCCGAGCTTGCGTGCCCACGACTCGCCGGAGGCGTCGGCCTTGACGTTGTACCCCATGACGACGGTGCGGCCGTCCGCGCGCACGTCGGGAAGCACCCCGCGCAGCACGGCGGTGCCGACACCCTGGCGCCACCGTTCCGGCAGGACGGTGACCTGCACGATCGTCAGGTGCGTGTTCTCGTGCTCCGGCTGGATCGCCGACGCGGTCCCGACGATGCGGCCCGCGTCCCGCGCCACCCAGCGCCGGACCGGGCCCAGCACCGTCAGGGGCCGCCTGATCGTCTCGACGAACTCAGCCAGTGTCGGCGGCCAGACGTCGGGGTGGTCGACGGCCAGGACGGCCGTCGACACCGCGTAGTACTCGGCCAGCTCGGCCTCGGAGGCCGAGCTCGGATCGAACGGGCGTATCTCGACGGGCATCAGGGATCTGCCTTTCTCACGGCGAACCCCTGATGCTAGAACACCTCCGCCGTCAAGATCCGGTCGGCCACGTGACCTGCGTCGACTTGTAGTAGTCCACCCCCATCGCATGCCAGCGCGGCCCCTGCGCACCCAGCCGCGCGTCGAACGCGCTCTGGCCGTGGGTGGATTCCGGCGACCAGCCGAGCTCCATCAGCGCCGGCAGCCGCGGGAACGCCATGTAGTCGATGTTCGCGGAGGTGACGAGCGTCTCGGACCACAGCGGCGCCTCGACGCCGGCGATCGCCGAGGAGCTGACGCCGCTCAGGTAGTTCCCCGGGTCCCAGCCGTAGGCCGCGTTCACGTCGACGTACCCGGCCCAGTTCTGGCCCAGCGTGGTCTTCTTCGTGTACTTCATGTCCAGGTAGGCGTGGTTCGCCGGGGACATGATGATCTTCGTGCCCTTGGCGGCCGCGGCGGCCAGCGCGCTGTTGGACTTGGTGGTGTCCCAGAACTGCGCGACCGTGGACGGGGCCAGGGTCGCGGCGGCGATGTTGTGCCAGCCCATGACCGCCTTGCCGTGGTTGGCGACGATCTGCTGCTCCTGGTTGATGAAGGACACGTAATCGCTCTGCGTCGTGGAGCTGGCCTCGTCACCGCCGATATGGATGTACGGCCCCGGGGTCAGTGCCGCGATCTCGCCGATGACCTGGTCCAGGAACGTATAGGTGAGCGGCAGCGAGACGCACAGCGAGCTGAAGCCGACGTCCGTCCCGGTGTACAACGGCGGCGCGACCCCGTTGCAGTTCAACGACGCGTACGAGGCGAGCGCGGCGTTCGTGTGGCCGGGGGTGTCGATCTCCGGGACCACCGTCATGTAGCGCGACGCGGCGTAGTTCACGATCGCGGTGTAGTCGGCCTGCGTGTAGTAACCGCCGGCGCCTCCGCCGACCTCGGTCGAACCGCCGTAGGTCGCCAGGTTCGGCCAGGAGTTGATGGCGATGCGCCATCCCTGGTCGTCCGAGAGGTGCAGATGCAGGTAGTTCACCTTGTACAGCGCCAGTTCGTCGATGTAGTGCTCGACCTGGGCGACGGTGAAGAAGTGCCGCGCGACGTCCAGCATCGCCCCGCGGTGCTCGTACCGCGGGTAGTCCAGGATCGTGCCGCCGGTGGCCTTCCACGTCACGGAGGTCACCTTGGTCGGGCTCATCACCTGGCCCGGCAGCAGTTGCAGGAACGTCTGCACGCCGTGGAACAGGCCCGAGGCCGAGTTCGCCTGAACCCGCACCGAGCCCGCCGTGATCGTGAGCTGATATCCCTCGGCGCCGACCGTCGCCGGCGCGCCGGACAGGGACAGCGCGATCGTGCCGGGCGTCGTCGCGCCGACGGTGAGCGGCAGCGCGTAACCGGTCGAGGCGCGCAGGATCCCGGCCAGGTAGCCGCCGACGTTCGCGTCGTCGGCCGTCAGCGTCGCCGAAGCGGCCAGCGTGAACGTCAAGCCGTTCGCGGTCTCCGACACCGGTACCGGCACCACGACGTTCGGGAACGAGGCGGCGGCCGCCGGGGAGGAGGCCCCGGCAGCACCGGCAGCACCGGCAGCACCGGCCATGGTCATGCCGAGCGTGAGGGCGGCTGCCAGCAGCGCCAGCCGGACCCGGCGGAACATCGTCAGAGGTCTCATGAAGTCACCACTTAACTGTAGTAAAGGTGGTTAACTTCGGTGAAGGTACTGCGGGACCCCTACCGGGTCAACGCGTCTCAGATGGTCGTCTCGGATGGTCGGCTCAGACGGTCGGCCCAGATGGTCGGCTCAGACGGTGAAGGACACCTCCGGCTTGTACATCTCCAACCACAGCGCCAGATCCAGCGTCCGTTCCAACCCCCGCCGCGCCGCCTGCATGATCCCGGGATCGGAGTCGTCGACCATCCGGCGCACCGAGATCGCGTCGACGAAGTCGAACACCGGGTGCGCGGGCTGCGCCAGCAGATCGGCGACCCGGGCGCGCAGCGCGATGGCGTAGCGCGGGTCCTGCGTGGACGGATACGGGCTCTTCACCCGGTCGTAGACCGCGCGGGGCAGCGCGTCGGCCGCCGCCTCGCGCAGCAGCGACTTCTCGCGGCCGTCGAAGGACTTGATCGCCCACGGCGCGTTGTAGACGTACTCCACCAGCCGGTGGTCGCAGAACGGCACCCGCACCTCCAGGCCGACGGCCATGCTCAGCCGGTCCTTGCGGTCCAGCAGGACCCTGACGAAGCGGGTCAGGTACAGGTTGCAGACCCGGCGCATGCGGAACTCGAAGTCGCTCTCGCCGGGCAGGCGCTCGATGCCGGCCACCGCCGTTTCGTAGCAGTCCTTGATGTAGGTCTGCATGTCCAAGGCCTTGCGCAGCTCCGGACGCAGCAGGGTCATGTCGTCGCCGAAGTTCTGGATGTACTTCACCAGCCAGGGGAACGTGCCGCCGCGGCGCGCGTCCTCGTTGAAGAAGTCCTGGTAGCCGCCGAACACCTCGTCGGCCGACTCCCCGGACAGGGCGACCGTGGAGTGGTCGCGGATCTCCTTGAACAGCAGATACAAGGAGGTGTCCATGTCGCCGAAGCCGGCGGGCATGTCGCGGGCCCGGATGACGGTGCGCCGGGCGTCCAGGTCGGTGAGGGCCTCGGCGTCCAGCACGATGTCCTGGTGGACGGTGCCGGAGTGCTCGGCGACCGCGTGCACGAAGGGGGTGTCGGGGTCGGCGCGGATCGGGTCGGGCACGAAGTTCTTGGCCTGGCCGACGAAGTCGACGGCGAAGCTGCGGATCTTCTGCCCGGTCGCGGCCAGCTGCCGGGCGGACAGCGCGGTCAGGGTGGAGGAGTCCAGGCCGCCGGAGAGCAGGACGCAGCGCGGGACGTCCGCGACGAGCTGGCGGCGCACGATGTCCTCCAGCAGCTCCCTGACATGCTCGACGCTCGCGTCCCGGTCGTCGGTGTGCTCCCGGGTCTGAAGCGTCCAGTACGCCTCGGTGCGCACGCCCTCGGGGCCGACCGTGACCACGGTGCCCGGCTCGACCTCGCGCATCCCCTCCCAGAAGGCGTGCCCCGGGGTCTTGACCATCACGAACAGCTCGCGCAGCCCGGCGACGCCGACCGCGCGCCGGGACAGCGGATTGGCCAGGATCGCCTTGGGCTCGGAGCCGAACAGCACCCCATCGAGGGTCGGCGTGTAATACAGGGGCTTGATTCCCATGCGGTCGCGGACCAGGCGCAGTCTGCTGTCGCGGCCGTCCCAGATCGCGAAGGCGTACATGCCGTTCAGGCGCTCGGCGACGGCCGCTCCCCATTCGACATATCCGCGCAACACGACCTCGGTGTCCGACTCGGTGGTGAACCGGTGCCCGCGCGAGGCGAGCTCGGAGCGCAGTTCGGTGTAGTTGTAGGTCTCGCCGGAGTAGACGATGACCACACTGTGCCCGCCGACCTCGGTACTCATCGGTTGACGGCCGCCCGGCAGGTCGATGATGGCCAGCCTGCGATGCCCGAGCCCGGCGGGACCCTGGATCCAGGCACCGCGGTCGTCGGGTCCGCGGCACTCCATCGTGGCCGTCATCTCGTCCAGGACGCGCTCCTCGGCGCGCAGGTCGCGCTCGTAGGAGATCCACCCGGTGATTCCACACATGAGATGTTCCTTTCCGCCCGGTAACACAGAGCCCTTACCCGGGCCCCGGTTGGCCGGTATCGGCGAACTGTGCAGATGGTGAACTTTTGGCCGGAACACGTTGACAAAGCGGACGGACCGCCCATCTGCGGAAATCGGCGACCCGGGCGCCGACCATATAATTCGCCTTGCTAAGCATCATCGGCATCCGTGGCCTGATTCGCTTCTCGCCTGTCCAGTCGGAACGGCGCCCGCGACCGGTTCCCCGGAACGGCCCGAACCCGCGGTATCCGAGAGTTGATGTTCTTGACACACTGCGCCACCATCGGCACGATCAGGCGCAGTGGTGTCCGACGCGGCAACACCAGGGGGTCGGCTCCAGCGGTCCACAGGGTCCTGGGAGAGACAGAGTGTCGACTTGCTTTGAATGCTGACAGTGGCGGTATGGACTTCCGCGTATTGGGACCCCTGGAGATCGTCGGCGAAGGGGTGCCGATCCGACTCGGCGGACTGCGCGAACAAGCGGTCATGGCCATGTTCCTGCTGCAGCCGGACACCATCATCCCGGTCGAGCGGCTCGTCGACGCGGTCTGGGGCGACCGGCCGCCGGCCACCGCGCGGGCGCAGATCCAGATCTGTGTCTCGGCGCTGCGGCGGCTGCTCGGCGATCCGGAGCGGATCCGGACCCGCAACCCCGGCTACCTGTTCCGGCTCGGCACGGATGTGCTGGACGCGCGCGTGTTCGAGCAGGCAGCGGCCGACGGGCACACGCTGCTGGGCCGGGGGCGGATCACCGAGGCCGCGGCCGAGTTCCGCAGAGCACTGTCACTGTGGCGGGGGCCGGCGCTGGCCAACGTGGTCGGAGACGTCGTCCAGCACAGCGTGGCGCATCTGAACGAGCGCCGGCTGAACGTGCTGGAGGTGTGCCTGGAGGCCGAGTTGGAGGCCGGCACCCGGGGCGATCTGGTCGGGGAACTGGTGCGGGTCTGCCACGAGTACCCGCTGAACGAGCGCTTCCGGCTGTTGCTGATGACCGCGCTGTACCGCGCCGGACGGCAGGCCGAGGCGCTGGAGGTGTATCGCGCGACGCGCGGGACGCTGAAGGAGGAGCTGGGGATCGAGCCCGGTCCGGAGCTTCGGCGGCTGCATCAGGCGATCCTGACCGGCGAGGTCGATGAGCGGACGGCCGCGGGGACGAGCGCGGTCGCGGCGGCGGCGGCAGCAGCCGCCGCGGCGGCGAGCGCCGGACCGGTTGCCGGGCCTGTCGCCGGGCCTGTTGCCGGACCTATTGCCGGAGCCGAGCCTGCGCTCGCCACCGAGGCCGGCGCCCTCGCCGGGACCGAGGCCGGATTCGCCGCCGAGCCCGGCGCCGCGATCGCACCGCCGCCGCCGCAGGTTCCGGCCACGACGTCGGTCCCGCCGACGATGTCCGCCGCCGTCGGCATAACGCAGGACCCTGCCATGGCCCCCGGAGTCTCCCCCGGCGCGCGCCGCCCCGCTGTCCGTCCGCTGCCTCCAACCCCCCGACTGCTGCCGCCGGCGATTCCGGATTTCACCGGCCGGGCCAAGGCGATCGCGCGCATCGTGTCGGAGATGCCGGTGGTCCGCACCGTCGACGACGGTCCGGCGGTGCTGCCGGTGACCGTGCTCTACGGCCAGGGCGGCGTCGGCAAGACCACGCTGGCGGTCCACGTCGCGCACCGGCTGGCCGAGTCCTATCCCGACGGCCAGCTCTACGCGCGCCTGCGCGACGGCGACCAGCCGGTCGCGCCGGCCGACGTGCTGGAGCGCTTCCTGCGGGCGCTCGGGGTCGCCGGGCCGTCGTTGGCCGAGGGCCTGGAGGAGCGTGCCGAGATGTATCGGGACCTGTTGGGCGACCGGCGGGTTCTGGTGGTGCTCGACGACGCGATGACCGAGCACCAGGTGCAGCCGCTGCTGCCGGGCGGGCCGGGCTGCTCGGTGATCGTCACCAGCCGGCGGCGGCTGACCGGGGTGCCGGCGGCGGTGCGGCTGGAGGTCGGGACGTTCAGCGACGACAGTGCCGTGGCGCTGCTGGGCAGGGTCGCCGATGGCGCGCGGATCCGGGCCGAACCCGAGGCGGTGGCGCAGCTGTGCCGGCTGTGCGGGCATCTGCCGCTGGCGCTGCGGATCGTCGCGGCGCGGCTGGCGGCGCGGCCGCATTGGAGCGTGCGGGCGCTGGTGGACCGGCTGATCGACGAGTCGCGGCAGCTGGACGAGCTCAATCACGAGGGCGTCGGGATGCGGGCCAGCATCTCGGTCACCTACGCGGGGCTGTCGGCCGAGGCGCGGCAGTTGTTCCGGCGGCTGGCGTTGTTCGGCGGCCCGGACTTCGCGGCGTGGGTCGCGGCGCCGTTGCTGGAGGCCGACGTCTGGCACGCGGAGAACCTGCTGGAGGAGCTGACCGAGGCCTACCTCATCGACATCGAGCAGGGCCCTGATGGCGCGCCGACGCGTTACCGGTTCCACGACATCGTCCGCCCCTTCGCCCGGGAGCGGCTGCTGGCCGAGGACCCGCCGAACGAGCGCCACCAGGCGCTGGAGCGCTTGATCGGCGCGCACCTGTTCCTAGCCAAGCTGGCGCACGAGCGGGAGTACTCCGGCGACCACTTGCTGCCCTCAGACGACGCCACGACCTGGCCGCTCCCCCAGGACGCGGTGGCCCCGCTGATCGAGGACCCGCTGGCCTGGTTCGAGCGCGAGCGCCTGTCGCTGGTGGCGGCGGTGCGCCAGGCTGCCGCGCGCGGGCTGGCCGACAAGGCGTGGAGCCTGGCGATGTCCTCGGTCGCGCTGTTCGAGGCCCGGTCCTACTACGGCGACTGGCGCGAGACGCACGAGACCGCGCTGGAGGCGGTCTGCCAGGCCGGCGACCGCCGCGGCGAGGCGGCGATGCGCTACTCGCTTGGCTCGCTGCACATGTTCGAGCAGGACAACGCCGGCGCCCGGCAGCAGTTCGACCGGGCCTCGGCCCTCTACCGGGAGTTGGACGACAGCTACGGCGCGGCGCTGGTGCTGCGCAACGTCGCGGTCCTGGACCGCCGCGAGGGCCACCTGGACCGCGCGCTGGAGCGCTGGACGGACGCGCTGGTCACGTTCCGCGAGGCCGGGGACCGCGTCGCGGAGGCGTACGTCCTGAACAGCATCGCGCAGGTGCACCTGGCGCGCGGCCACGACGGCGCGGCCTTCGACCTGCTGACCCGCGCGGAGCTGATCTGTGCGGAGACCGGCGTGCGCCGGGTGGCCGCGCAGGTGCAGCTGCGGCTCGGCGACATGTACCGGCACCGCAACGACATGGAGCGGGCGCGGGAGGCCTATCGGCAGGTGCTGGCGACGGTCCGGGAGACCGGCGACCGCATCGGCGAGTGCCACGCCCTGATGGGCCTGGGCGCCACCGAGGCCGAGGACGGCCACCCGGGCCCGGCGGTGGAGGTGCTGCGCCAGGCGCTGGAGGCGGCCGAGGCCGTCGGCGACCGCAACCTCGGCGGTCGCGCGGCCCTGACACTGGCGCGCGCGGAACTGGCCGCCGGCCACCTGGCCGAAGCCGCCGACGACGCCGACCACGCGGTCGAGGCCTTCGGCGAGGGCCTGGCCTCGGCCCAGGCCCTGGTGCTGCGCGGCCGCATCCGCGACGAGCGCGGCGACACCTCCGGCGCCGTGGGCGACTGGTGGCAGGCCGCGACGGTGGCCACGGCGATGACGGTGAGCGAGGCCAGGGATCTGGCCGGGGAGATCGCGGCGCTGCTGGCGGAGGTGGGGGGCGGCGAGTCGGGGCAGGGGGGCTGAGCGCGCGACACCGAAGCTCCGCTACCCCACCACCGCGACCGGCGTCTTCGCCAGCACCGCCGCGAAAGCCTCCACCGCCCGATCGATCTGCTCGGCGTCGACCCCGGCGTGCGTCACGGCCCTGACCCGCCCGCCGAGCTCCATCACCGCGACGCCCCGCGCGTGCGCCGCGGCGACGAAGGCGGCCTGGGTCAGCCGTTCGTCGAGCACGTCGAACATCACGATGTTGGTCTGCGGCACCTGTACGCGCAGCCCCGGCAGCCCGGCCAGACCGGCGGCCAGCCGCGCGGCGTTGGAGTGGTCCTCGGCCAGGCGGTCGACCATCTCGGTCAGGGCCAGCAGGCCGGCCGCGGCGATGACGCCGGCCTGGCGCATGCCGCCGCCGAGCATCTTGCGGATGCGGCGCACCCGTGCCACGGCCTCGGTCGTGCCGACGACCATCGAGCCGATCGGCGCGCCCAGGCCCTTGGACAGGCAGAACTGGACCGTGTCGCCGACCGCTGCGACGTCCGCGACCGGGCGGCCGGTGGCCACGGCGGCGTTGAAGATGCGGGCGCCGTCCAGGTGGATCGGGACGCCGCGGGCGTCGGCGAGGGCGCGGACGGCCTGGTCGTGCTCGGGGCTCAGGACCGTGCCGCCGCACTGGCACTGGGTGTTCTCCAGGCAGATCAGGGCGACCGGGGCGATCTGCGAGTCGTCCGTGTCGTCGAACTCCGCGCACAGGTCCGCCGGGTCCAGGCCGCCGTCGGAGCGGTTCGGGATCGGGGTGCAGACCACGCCGCCGAGCGCCGAGTAGCCGCCGGCCTCGTAGCAGTACACGTCGGTGCGGGCGCCGACCAGGAGCCGGCCGCCGCGCGGGGCCCAGGCCAGGATCGAGGCCAGGTTGGCCATGGTGCCGCTGGGGAGCAGGCAGCCGGCCTGCTTGCCCAGCAGAGCGGCGGCGTACTCCTCCAGGTGGTTGACCGTCGGGTCCTCGCCGTAGACGTCGTCGCCGACCCGGGCCTCGGCCATGGCCCGGCGCATCGCGGCGGTCGGGACGGTGAAGGTGTCGCTGCGCAGCTCGATCATGGCCGGGCCGTCAGTCCCACACCGTGTTGCCCGGGGCGGCGGCCGGGTTCGGGGCCTGATCGGCGGCGTGGACTGCGGAGGCGTGCGACGCGGGCGCGGCGGCGGCCGGTCCGGCGGCCAGGGCGGTGGCCCCGGCGGCCGTGGAGAGCAGGAACAGACCGGCGGCGATCCGCGAGTGGCGGGCCCGGGGGGACATGGCGGTCATCGGCAGCACCCTTCGTGAGAGTTGGCGCCGGATCCAGCGTCGGTGTGGGCGGTCCGGCGGTGGCGAAGCTACGCAGAGGGCTTATCCGCTCACCAACTGTCGCTTATCGAACGCCTTTTCGAGATCACCGGCGCCCTAAGCTGGCTCCATGGCATCGGTCCAACACTTCCAAGTCACCTTCGACTGCCACGACACCGACCGCGTCGCCCGCTTCTGGTGTGAGGTCCTGGGGTACGTCCCGGCGGCCGGCCAGGACGGCCGGGCGTACGCCTGCGTCGACCCGAACGGCGTGGGCCCGCGGCTCTACTTCCAGAAGGTCCCCGAAGGCAAGACCGTCAAGAACCGCGTGCACCTCGACGTCCGCGTCGGCACCGGCCTGGTCGGCGCCGAGCGGCTGGCCGCCCTGGAGGCCGAACGCGACCGGCTGGTCGCGCTGGGCGCGACGCAGGTGCAGGTCCTGCTGGGCGACGAGGAGAACGAGTCCTGCATCGGGATGCAGGACGTCGAGGGCAACGAGTTCTGTCTGGACTGAATTCTGTCTGGACTGACGCCCCGCGGGTCCGATGCCGTCCCGATGCCACGGCGATAGGAACGGTCCCGATGGTTTTCGGGTGAAGTTGTCCGTCCTCGTCATCGATGTCGCCTTCGGCGTGCCCGGCGCCGAGCTGGGCGCCCGGCTCCGGCGCCGCGGCGATTCCGGGTGGCAGGACCTGTCCACGGGCCGTACCGCCGGCGACGGCCGGCTGGAGCTGTGCCCCGACCCGGCCGGCCGCGGCACCTACCAGCTGGTGTTCGACCTCGACGGGTACTACCACGGCCTGGGCAGCGTCCCGCTGCACCCGCGCGCCATCGTCGAGTTCAGAGTCACCGACGCGCACGAGGACCTGCGGCTGGCGCTGTTCATCTCCCCGCACTCCTACTGCACGTTCCAGGACTCCGGCGCGATCCCGCCGCGTATGCCCGGCGCGGCCGGCATCGTCGCCGACAGTGCCGCCAATGGTGTCCCCGACACCCACCCCGACACCCGGCGGCAGCCTCACGGGCCCGAGGGCCGATTTGCACAAGAATGAGCACGGTGACACTCACTGCCCGAGCCTCCCGCGCCTCCCGCGCACCGCTGGCCGGCCTGCTCATCGCGAACGCCGTCTCCGTCTCCGGCATCGCGATGTCCGCGCTGGCGATCCCCTGGCTCGCGGTGACCACCAGCCACAGCGCCTCGGCCGTCGGGGCGCTGGTGTTCGCCGAGCTGGTGCCCTACGTCCTGCTCCAGGTGCTCAGCGGCCCGCTCGTGGACCGCGTCGGCGCGCGCCGGGTCTGCCTGGCCGGCAACACGCTGGCCGCCTGCGCCGCGGCGGTGGTGCCGCTGCTGTCGGCGCTGGGGACGCTGCACTATCCGGTGCTGGCGGCGGCGGTGTTCGTCATAGGAGCGGCTCGCGGGACGGCAGACTGCGCGACCACCGCGCTGCTCCCGTTTGCGGCCGCACGCGCCGACGTGGCGCTGGAGCGCGCGGCCGGGCTGGCGACCGGGACGGCGCGTGCCGGGCAGCTCCTCGGGCCGCCGCTGGCCGGTGTGCTGGTGGTGGCGATCGGGACGGCGAACGTGGTGCTGGTGAACGCGTGCACGTTCGCGGCCTCGGCGGTCCTGCTGGCGTTCACGCTGCCCGCCGACGACGCGCATTCCGGCAAGCTCGCCGGCACTGAAGCAGAGAGCGACATCGGCCGCGGCTATCTGCGCCGCCTGGCCACGGGGCTGCGCTTCCTGACCTCCGACCGTCTGCTGCTCGGCCTGGTCACCATGGTCGCGGTGACGAACCTGCTGGATCAGGGCCTGAACTCGGTGCTGGTCCCGGTGTGGATCCGCGACGGCGGCCACAGCCCGGTGCTGCTCGGTCTGATCACCGGCGCGGCCGCGCTCGGCGCGTTGCTGGGCACGTTCGGCGGGGCGTGGCTGGGTCCGCGGCTGCCCCGGCGCGCGACGTTCGTGGCGGGTCTGCTGCTCGGCGGTGCGCCACGCTACGCGGTACTGGCTTTGTCCTCGACGGTCCCGCTGGTCCTGGCGGTCACCGCCCTGGCCGGCTGCGCGGGCGGCGCGATCAATCCCCTGATGAGCGCGGTCTTCTACGAGCGGATTCCGCCGCACCTGGTGGCCCGGGTGATGGGTGCGGTGAAGGCCAGCGCGTGGGCCGGGATGCCGTTCGGGCCGCTGCTGGCCGGGATCGGCGCGCAGGTGCTGGGACTGGATCCGACGCTGATGATCGCGGCGGTGGTGTTCGTGGCCATGTCGTTGACGCCGTTGGCGTTTCCGGTGTGGCGTGAGATGCGGCGGAAGGCTGTGTGAGCAGTCTAATTCACTAGTGGCTACAACGGCATGTTCTCGTGTTTGCGCGGCGGCCGTTGGACTTCCTTCTCCCGCAACGCTTCGAAGCCGCGGGTGAGCACGTCGCGCGTGACCGCCGGGCGGATCACGGTGTCGACGTAGCCGCGTTCGGCGGCGTAGTAGGGGTCTGCGATCTCGGCTTCGTGCTGAACGGCGAACTCGGCGGGGACCGGGCCGTGGATGCCGATGCGCGCGGTCGGCCACGCCAGGTACATGTCGGCTCCGATGTGGCGGGAGCCCAGCACGGAGTACGCCTCCCCCATCGCCTCACCGAGCACCAGGGTCACCATCGGCACGGTGGCCTCGGCGTAGGCGTGCGCGAGTTTGCCGACCTGGCCGGCTGTCACCGCGTCGCCGTCGTGGCCCGCGCGGAAGCCCCGGGAGTCGACGAGGGTGAGCAGCGGGATGTTGTATGCGTCGCAGGTGCGGATGAAGCGCGCGGCCTTCAGCGCGGCGTCGTCGCTGAGCCAGCCGTCGGCCACACCGTCGGCATGCTGGCCGGCCACCACGCCGACGGTGTGGCCGCCCATCCGGCCCAACCCGACGACCAGTTCCGGTGCGAACAGGCGGTGGACCTCCAGCAGGCGGCCGTCGTCCAGGATCCGGTCCAGCACGCGCCGGACATCGAAGCCCGGCTCACCGATGTTTCCGGCCATCTGATCGAGCACCGGATCGAATTCGGCATCCAGGGCACCGTCCGGGACCCAACAGCGCCGGTGGGACCGAACCGGCGGGCGCTCGCCGCTGTGGGCGGGCAGCAGGGAAAGCAGTTCCCTGACCTCGGCGATGGCGGCGTCCTCGTCGGGCGCCATGAAGTGCGCGTTGCCGGAGCGGGTGCTGTGCACGCGGGCGCCGCCGAGGTCCTCCAGCCCGATCTCCTCGCCGCTGATGACCCGCACCACCTCCGGGCCGGTGATGAACATCTGCGAGGTGTGCTCGACCATCATCACGAAGTCGGTGAGCGCCGGGGAGTAGACCGCGCCGCCGGCGCAGGGGCCCATGATCATCGAGATCTGCGGGACCGCGCCGGACAGCCGGACGTTGCGCAGGAAGATCTGCCCGTACAGCGCCTGCGCGACCACGCCTTCCTGCAGGCGTCCGCCGACGCTGTCGTTGATGCCGACCACCGGGCAGCGCATCGTGGCGGCCAGGTCCAGCAGCCGCACGATCTTCTCGCCGACCGCCTCCCCCAGCGACCCACCGAAGACGGTGAAGTCCTGCGCGAACACACACACCCGGCGCCCGAACACCGTGCCGCTGCCGACCACCACGGCGTCGCCGAGCGGCCGGTTCGCGGCCAGCCCGAAGCGGGTCGCGCGATGCCGGGTCAGCTCGTCGACCTCCAGGAACGAGCCCGGATCCAGCAGGCGGTCGACGCGCTCGCGGGCGGTGAGCTTGCCCTTGGCGTGCTGCTTGGCGATGGCCTCGGGGGTGGAGGCGGCGCGCGCCTGGGCCAGGCGCTGTTCGAGGTCGGCCACGGCCGAGGGCAGCGGGACGGGGCGGACGGCGAGGTCGAGCGGTGCGGACCGGATTGGGGGCACGGCGCCAGATTCGCCACGGGCCCTATCCGGGCGCTATCAGCGGCCCAACCGTGAACCGGCATCGGAGCATCGCCGCAGGCAGGGGCAGCCTTTTGTATGTTCCTATATTGATATTCGAAAGCTACTTCCGATCGCCTGCCGCAACTAGGCTCAGCAGCGGGGTACCCCGTCGCGTCCCATCGATGAAGGGCAAGTCTGATGTCTGCCAAACCCGCCGCTTCCGCTCCCGCCACCGCCTCCCAGGCCGCGATGTTCTTCGCGGAGATGAAGGGGCTGTACGAGTGCGCGTACAACGTCACGACCGTCATCGACGTCGCGGGCTCCTTCACCGCCGAGGACCTGGCCGACGCCGGCCGCCGGCTGAACGCCGCGACCCCGGCGCTGCGGGTGCGCATGGGCCTGGACGAGGACACAGGCGAGGTCTGCTACCGGCTCGACGACACCGCGCCCGCCACCGAGGTCTTCGACCTGCCCGGCGGCGACGCCACGGCGGCCCGCGCGCTGATCGACGAGGTCGCCGCGCGTCCCTTCGACTGCGAGGGCGGCGCCCTGGCCCGCTACGCGGTCGTGCGCGTCGCCGCCGACCGTGCTTATGTCGCACTGATCTGCCACCACCTGGTGGTCGACGGTCCCAGCCACGCGCGGCTCGCGCACCGCCTCGGCCAGGCGGTCGGCGGCACGCTGGAGGCTGAGGACGCGCAGTCGTACACGGAGCTCGTACGGCGCGTACGGGACCTGGAGCTGGACGCGGCCGCGGACGACCTGGCGTACTGGCACGGACGGCTGCCGGAGGGCTTCGCGCCGGCGGTGCCGTGGCAGCGCGAGGGAAATGGCGGTGCACTGCGCGAGAGAGATGGCGGTGCACTGCCGGGCGCTGCGGCCGCCGACGGTACGCACGCGCTGTCCGATCGCTGCATCCTGACACCCCTGCCGCGCCGCAGCGTCGAGCGGCTGGAGAAGGCCGCGGAATCGGCTGGCGTACGCCTGTTCCACCTGCTGACCGCCGCGGTGCACTGGGCGATGCCCACCGAAGCCGGCCAACCCTCGGTGATCTCCACCGCGGCCTCGATCCGCCCCCTCGGCGAAGACCGCGACCCGGTGACCGGCTACTTCATCAACGAGATCCCCCTGCTGGCCGCCAAGAACCCGGGCGACTCACCCCTGACCATCGCCACCCGCGAATCCCCCCACTGGCGCGAGGACCTGCGCCGCCGCTACATCCAGTTCACCGACCTGGTCTCCCGCTCCGAACGCCGCGCCGACAGCCAGTCCCGCCTCGACGCCCTCATGCTGAGCTACCGCACCACCCCCCGCGGACTCGCCTGGCGCGCCGGGAACATCGGCTACACCACGGATCTGTACCCGAAGTTCCTGGAGGAGAAGACGGACGTGGTGGTGCGCATCTTCCACCAGTCCGGCGAAATGGAGTGCGATGTGCAGTGGAGCCCGCGGCTGCCGGCGGGGGCCGGTGCGCTGTTCGCCTGGGCATTGGTGAACGTGCTGAGCGAGGGGTTCTAGGGGCTTTCCGATTTCTTCCAGGCCATGGAATCGAAGGTTTCGATGATCTTCTTCCAGCCGGTCGTCCGATGTCCCCCGGTCGGGAGCGAGTCGTCGAGCGACACCTCGGTGCCGACCGGTACCTCAGGGGATTTGTCGTCGATGGCGACCACGACGGTGAACTCCGGGTCCGCGGGATCATGGCGGACGACGTATTTGCCGTCGCGGAGTTCCGTTTCCATAGCGAAATCGGCGAGAGGCGCTTGGAAAGTCTGGCCGTTCGGGAAGCGGAGCAGGAGTATGTCGCCCTGCACCGGGACCTGGTCATCCGCCACGCGTGCCGCGAGTTCCTTGATCGCCAGGGTCGGGTAGAGATACAGCCACGAGCCTGAACGTCGTGAGCTCGAGACAGTGAGCAGATGGTAGGGCAAACGCGGATCTCCAGACTCGGCGCGGACAGGCGTCGAGGCTCTCTCGCCGACCCTCAATCCCCCGCCGCAGCAAGCAAGATATCGTACATCAGCCCCGCGCCCCGCGCACTGTTGGTCACCAACGCGAAGCCGCCGGGGCGTGCGGCGTAGGCGATCAGTACCGAGCGGAAGCCGGGGACCTCGCCTCCGTGGCTGAACCACTGGTCGGGGCCGGTGCCGTGGAGGGTGACGCCGAGGCCGTAGTTGGTGAACGCGGGGCGGTGCAGCATCTGCGCGGCGGCCTCGTGGCTGAGCAGGACCGAGGGTCGGCCGGTGGCTGCGCGCTGGAGATCGCGGGCGAGGTGCGCCAGATCCGATGCCGTGGACCAGATACCGCCTGCGGCTGCGGGGATCGAGAGGTGCGACGTCGGGTCGGTCTGCCTGCCGTCGGGTTGGTGGCCGGTGAGCGGAGTGGCGGCCGACGACGCGGGCTCGGGCTCCGGTGCGGCGAAGCGGGTCGCGGTCAGCCCGAGCGGATCGAGCACCAGGCCCGTCACCGACGTCGCGAACGACTCCCCCGTCACGTCGACCAACATCTGTTCCAGCACCGCCGAGTTCGCGTTGCTGTACTCGAACGCCGTGCCCGGGGCGAAGTGTGGCCGCACCGGTCCGTCGGTGAAGCCCGTGCCGCCTTCCAATACCTCCACGAGCGTAGGCACCGGGCCGTCCGGCGGCAGGTAGAGCTGCTTCAGCTCGCGGAAGCCGGAGGTGTGCCCAAGCAGGTGCCGCAGCGTTATCGGGCCCGAGTCGCCGTCGAAGGAGGGCACGCGCCACGACCGCAGGTACCGGTTCGCGTCCTCATCCAGCGCCAACACGCCCCGATCGACGAGCCGCATCACCGCGAGCGCCGTGAAGTGCTTGGAGATCGACCCCACCGGGAACACCGTCTCGCCGGTCACCGGCTCGGCCGACCCGGCGCGCAGCACCCCCTCGCCCCACGCGGCCGTGACCTCGCCGTCGTCGCCGATCACGGCCAGCGCGGCGCCGGGAATGCCGTTCTCGGCCATGGATCCCAGGATCAGCGGGGCGCCCGGGAACAGCGCGCCGTGGCTGAGGCCGCCGCGCACGGCGGTGCCCACGGCCGCGCAGTGCGTGATCAGCTCCTTCAGGTCGGCGATGAAGTCCTCGGCGAGCGCCGACACGGTCTCCGGTCGGAATACGGCCTCTGAGAAGCCCCACGCCGTCTGCAACCGCCCCTCGACGACCGCCGCGTTCACCTCGATCGCATGCGGCGACGTCCCGCCGGCCGCCACGCGCCACCCCTGCGGCGCGGCAAGCCGCCGCATGAGGCTGAGCCCGCCGTGCTGATCGTCGAGCCGCCCGAGGTAGTTCACCGCGATCCCGGGACGCCGCGCGGGCCAGACCCGGCCGTCGCGCCGCGAGTACCGCGCCAGCCCGGCGCCCAATCCGTCCGGCGGCAACGCGGCCAGCTGCGCGCTGACGCTCCGCACCCGCGCGCCCCAGTCGCCGGCCGTGACGTGCAGCCGCACCGGTGTGAACGCCGAGAACCACCCGACGGTCCGCGTCAGGTCCACGTCGTCGAACGGCGCATGGCGCCCATGGCGCTCCTGCTCCAGATCCACCACGTTGCGCCCGGTCCAGCGCCCCACCACCCCGGCCACGGCGGTCAGCAGCACGTCGTCGATCCGCGTCCCGTAGGCGGAGGGGACCACAGCGATCAGGGTCCTGGTTTCCTCCTCCGCCAGTGCGCACCGGATGACGTGCTCGACGCCGTCACCGGTCGCATCCCCGTCGACCGGCAGCCCCACTCCCCCATCACGGGCTTGGAACCACCGGTCGGCCTCAGCGGCGAACTCATCAGAGCTCGCATACTCCGCCGACCGCTCCGCGAACTCCTTGAACGACGTCGTGGGCTGCGGAAGCTCGACCGGTTCCCCGAGTTCCAACTGGCGATAGGCGGTTTCCAGATCCTCAAGGAGGATCGCCCACGAGACGGAGTCGACCGCATAGTGGTTCGCGAGCAGCGCCACCCGATCCTCCGTGGCAGTCCGCAGCAGCACGCCGCGCAGAACCGGCCCATCGCTCAAGCTCAGCCGCTCGACGGCCGAAGCCGCCAGTGCGGCCAGATCGCCGTCGGCATCCTCGGTGTCATCCTCGGCGACGTCCAGCAGCGAATCCGGCACCGACTCCACGATCGATGCCTCGAGCCCGTCCGCGCCCCGCAGGACCCTGATCCGCAGCGCGTCGTGCTGCCGCACCAACGCGACGAGCGCCGCGTCCAGCACCTCCGGCTGCACCCGCCCCTGCCATTGGACGAACACCGGCATGACGTAGCGGTCCAGCTCGATCCCGGTGTCGGCCATCAGATGCTGGATCGGTGTGGGGGGCAAAGCGCCGCTCCGCGAGGCGGGCTCGCGCGGCTCGACCACCTCTATGGAGGTGGCCCCAGCCGTCTCGGCCACCGCCTCCACCAACGCGGCAACCGTCCGGTGTTCGAAAAGCTGGCGCGGCGTGACGCCGATCCCCGCCTGCTTGGCGCGCGTCGCCACCTGGATCGCCAGGATCGAGTCCCCGCCGAGCGCGAAGAAATCGTCATGCCGGCCCACGGATTCGGCCCGAAGCACCTCCGACCAGATCCGGGCCAACTCCCGCTCTCCATCGCCGACCGGCTCAGACGTCTGACCGCCGTCGTCGAGCCGGTGCGCGGCGGCGTCCGGGGCCGGCAGCCGGTCGCGGTCGATCTTCGCCCCGGCGGTCAGCGGCAGCTCGGGCAGGAACACCCACAGCGCCGGGACCATGTGCTCGGGCAGTCCGGCGGCGGCGAACGCGGCCAGCGGCGCCGGATCGCGCGGCGCGCCGGCGGCGGCGACGATGTAGGCGACGACGCGGCGCCGTCCCGGACCGTCGTCGTGAACCGTGACCACCGCCTCGCCGACCTGCGGATGCCGCGCCAGCACCGCCTCGATCTCGCCGAGCTCCACGCGGTAGCCGCGGATCTTCACCTGGTGGTCCCGGCGTCCCAGGAACTCCAGCTGGCCGTCCGAGCGGAACCGCGCGACGTCGCCGGTGCGGTACATGCGCGCGCCGGGGACGCCGCCGTAGGGGTCGGGCACGAACTTCTCGGCGGTCAGCCCGGGGCGGGCGAAATAGCCGCGGGCCACGCCGTCCCCGCCGATGCACAACTCGCCGGGTACTCCGACGGGGACCGGATTCAGGGCGTCGTCGAGGACGTACATGCGGGTGTTGGCGATCGGTCGGCCGATCGGGATCGTCGCGCCGGGATGGGGCCCGACCTCGTGGATCGAGCAGCCGACGACGGTCTCGGTCGGCCCGTACTCGTTGATGATCCGTGCGCGCGGAAAGATCCGGCGCCACGCCGCGACGTTCTCGGGCCGCAGCTCGTCGCCGCCGAGGACGAAGGTCCGTACGGAGTCCAGCTCTTCGCGGCCTTCGTACCCTTGAAGATGGCCGCGCAGCACGCCGAGGTGGCCGGGAGTGGCTTTCACCAGGCTGAAATCGCGGGACTCGGTCAGGGCGGCGGCCAGCACTGCCAGGCTTCGATCCGGAGGTAGAACCGTGACGTCATTGCCAGTGATCAAAGGCAGCCAGAGGTTCGGGACCGACAGATCGAAGGCGGGAGAGCCGAGCATCGGGGCACCGGAGGCGCCGTCCATGCCGTAGGCGCCGATCGCCCAGGTCAGGTAGTTGACGAGGCCGCGATGCGTGACCATGACGCCCTTGGGTCGGCCGGTCGAGCCCGAGGTGTGCATGATGTAGCACAGGGCGTCAGGGTCCGTATTCGTGGCGGGACGGCGGCAGCGCGGCTCCGCGTCGAGGGCGGCGGCGTCCCGGTCCAGACACAGCGCCGTGCGACGCGGCATCGGCGGCAGCAGGTCGAGCAACCCTTCCCGGGTCACCACGATCCGCGCGCGGGTGTCCCCGATGACGAAGGACAGGCGTTCGGCGGGGTGGCCGGGGTCCAGCGGGACGTAGGTGCCACCGGCCTTGAGGACGCCGAGCAGCGCCACGAACAGGCCGACGCCGTGGTCCAGGCACACCGCGACCGGCGTCTCGCGGTCCACTCCTTCGAGGCGTAGCCGATGCGCCAGTTGATTGGCGCGCTCGTCCAGCTCGCGGTAGGTGGTGATCGTGCCGTCGGCGTCGATGACCGCGGCGGCGTCCGGGACGCGGTCGGCCTGGTGCTCGACGAGAGCGTGCAGCGGGACAGCCGGGATCTCTTGCACGGTCTCGTTCCAGGTGCGCAGAACCAGTTCCCGCTCACGCTCCGGGACATGGTCCAACGCGGACAACCGGGCCGCCGGATCGGCGAGCGCCGCGTCCAGGACGCCGACGACGCGCTCGGCCAGACGCTCGGCGTCAGCGCTGTCGAAGAGGTCTGATGCGCATTCGAGCTGGAGTTCGACGACCTCGGGACGGTTGACCGCGATCATGGTGAGGTCGAACTTCTGCGAGCCGTTGTGCAGCTGCACGGGTTCGACGTCCAGGCCCGGGATGCGCCAGCGCCCGGCGTCGGCCTGGACCGACTGGAACAGGACTTGGAACAGGGTGTTGCGAGAGCTGTCGCGGGCCGGCCGGACCGCCGCGACGACCTGCTCGAAGGACACGTCCTGATGGTCGAGCGCCCCGGCGACCTCCTCGGCGGTCCGGGCGAGGGCGTCGGCGAAGCCGGGGTCGCCGGTGAGGTCGACCGGGACGGCGACGGTGTTGGCGAACATGCCGAGCAGGGGTTCGGTCTGGCGCCACGCGCGGCCCAGGGTGAGCGTGCCGATCGCGAAGCGGTTCTGGCCACTGGCCCGGCCAAGGACAGCGGCGAAGGCCGTGAACAAGGTGGCGAAGACCGTGGTACCTCGGTCTGCGACGAAGGCGCGCAGGGCGGCGGTGGTCTTCTCGGGCAGCGTGACGGAGACGCTGCCGCCGCGGAAGGTGGGCTGCGCGGGACGCGGCCGGGTGGTCGGCAGGCGCAGGATGTGGTCGACGGGCCCGAGTTTGGCGCGCCAGTACTCGATCTGCTTCTCGGCGAGCGCGCCTTCGACGCGGTGTGCCTGCCACGCGGCGAAATCGGCGTACTGGAGTTCGGGTTCGGGGAGGTCGGCTCCGGCGTACAGCGCGCTGAACTCGCGGGCCAGGACGTCGCAGGACCACTCGTCGCTGACGATGTGGTGCATGGTCAGCAGCAGCAGGGCTTCGGTCGGCGTGGTCTGATACACGCGGACCCGGAACAGCGGGCCGTGGCGGAGGTCGAAGGGCTGCGCGACTTCGTGGGTGGCCAACGCGAGCGCGGCGGTGCGGCCGTCGGGGGCGGCGGGGGCTGCGGGGGCGAAAGAGGCAGCGGCCAGGTCGACGACCTCGATGTCCGCGCCCTCGGGCGGCAGCGGCACCTGGACCGGATCGGCCTGATCTGCCGGATCGGGGTAGACGCTGCGCAGGATCTCGTGGCGGCGGACCAGCTCGTCGGCCGCGTGACGCAGGGCATCGACGGCGATGGGGCCGCGCAGCCACACGGCGCGGTAGACGCTGTAGACCGAGTTGTCCGCGAGGAACTGGTCCATGACCCACATGCTGTGCTGCACCGGCGACAGGGGCGCCGGGCCGCCACCGGGCCTCGGGGCCGGTCCCGCCGGACGTACGGTCGCGCCGCGCAGCCTGCGCTCCAGCAACGCCCGGCGCTCCGGGGAGAGGGTGCGGGCTCCGGGGGTGGTGGTGGACATCGCGGCTCCGTTCGGGCGTGGCAGAGGGCGAGTTCTGTTTCTGTGGGAAGTGGGGGCGCCCGGCTCGCTGTCGATCGAGCCGGGCGGCACCGATCGTGAGCCGCCGGACCGCCGGGCCTACAGCCTTCTCGGGCCCTGCTGACGTGCGTCGCCGCGCCGACTCGACTGCGGTGTTGTCGGCGCGGCGGCACGCCCCTGTGTGCCAGGTCCCTCGTCCCCGCGACAGGTCGGTCAGCCGGCCTCGCCGTGCCGCTCGCGCAGGCTGCGCGGGCGCATGTCGGTCCACACCCGCTCGACGTGCTCCAGGCACTCGGCGCGCGTTCCGCTGACGCCGGTCTCCGTCCAGCCCGCCGGGCAGGGCCGGCTCGCCGGCCAGAGCGCGTACTGCTGCTCGTCGTTGACGACGACTTTCGCCGTGTCCGCGGTCATCCGGCCGCCTCCTGTTCGCGTGGTGGGGCCATCGTGCGGGCAGCGGCCTGCGCTCGGCTATCGATCGGCTATCGCAAGCCCACGAGGGTGCGGGTGACCTGCAGCAGGACCTCGACGGCGGCGGTGAGACAGGAGCCTGCGACCCGGTCGCCGGTGGCCGGGACGAGCAGCGCGCCGGTCGGGACCGTCGGGGCGAACAGCTGGGCGTCGCCGCCGGCCCGGGTCGTGACCGCGGTGTGGCGCAGGGACTGGACGTCGGCGGCCTCGGCGAGGAGCTTGGCGAGCGCGAAGTCGGCGTCCGCCGGATCGGCGGTCAGCACGCGGCGTACGGCGACGGGGCTGCCGATCTGTCTTTCCATGTCCTTCACGGCCGCGAGCGTCGCAGGACTCGGATCGCAGAGCTCGACGAGCGCCAAGACCTCGTCGGAGGGCAGGATCAGGCGGCCGAGCGTGACGGAGCCATGCCCGGCCGCCGCAACAGCCGCCAGCGATTCGCTGACCGCCACGTCGACAGACCCGCCGCGAACACCGGCACCGATCTCGAACGACGCACACCCCTGGAATCCCGCGACGATGCCCAGATCCGCCGAGCCGTCAAGCTCACCGCACCGATCCACCTCCACGCCGAGCCACGCCATCGCCGGCGAGGGCCATGCCGCCGAGTCGAGCGCGTCCAGGTCGCCGCCGGCCTGGTGCAGCGGATACCGCAACGAGGTGCCGAACCGGTCAGCCGGCTCGCGCTCGACGCTGCCCAGCACCGCGTTGGCGCCCCAGCCGGGATGCGGGAACAAGGCACCGGCGCTGTTGGCGAACACCACGACCACCGGCTCGCACGCCAGTTCCCGGTCCCCCGCGCTCTCGGCCACCACCTGGAGCACTTCCAAAGCCGCCACCACGCCATGCGCGCCACCGAAGCGATCGCCGCCGGGAGGGGTGTCGAGATGCGCGCCGAGGATCAGACGCGGGCGAACCCAGCTCGCAGCGCCAACGCCAGCCCTCTGCTCAGCAAGCACGCTCCCACGACCGCCAGCCACATCGCCGGCACCAGCCCTCTGCCCCGCGGCCCGGCTCCCGCCGCCGCTCGCATCCCGCCCGGCCGCCAAGCTCCCGCGACCACCGACCTCGCCCGCGCCGGCGCGCCCCACCAATAAGTTCCCCGCCGCGTCCACCCAAGCGTGCAGCCCGGCCTGGACCGCCTCGCGCGCCACGTAGCGCTGCGCCCGTCGTTCCGGCTCGGTGAAGCCGGGGCGGACCACCGCCTTGTCGACCCATGCGCCGCAGCGGCGCAGTGCGGCCAGGCGGCGCGCCATCCGGTCGGCGTCGGCCACCGCCCATCGCAGGACGCTCATGTTCCAGCCACCCACCTTCGCCTGGGGCGACCGACGCCGCCGGGTTCGTCTCGCCGAGTCCATGCCGCGCTATCCGCTCACTGTTACCCGCGGGGCCGGTGCCGCGGTTATCGCCGCGGCATCGGCGGGGCATCGCGGGGCGAAAGGGCGCCGATAGCCGGCGCTGCGAGGTTGGGGCGCCGCCGTGATCCGGCGGCGAGGCGAAGCGAGGTGGCGGTGAGCGGGACCATGCGATCGGACATGCGGCCTGACATGCGATCCGACCTGCGATCTGACGCGCGGTCGGATCCGGCGCCGGTGACCGGCCGGGTCAGCAGTCCCCCGGCGCGGCTGCTGCACGAGGAGGTCCTCGAGCCGCAGTTCCGCTACGAGGTGCGGCGTCTGCTGCCGCACTACGTCCGGATCGAGAAGGCCCTGCTGGTCGCCTACGAGCGCATGCGGGTGCTGAGCGCGCCCGAGTGCGACCAGCTCGCGCGGGCGCTGACCGAGGCCGCCGGGTCGATCACCGCCGATCCGGCGGAGAACTTCTCCGACATCGCGTTGAGCCTGGAGATCGAGACGCACCGGCGGGCGCCGGTCCCGCGCTGGCACGTCGACCGCAGCCGCAACGACCTGCAGGCCTGCGCGCAGTTGATGTACGGGCGCGAGCGCCTGCTGGCCTCGGCCGAGGCGGTCGCCGGCACCGCGGCCGCGGCCCGCGATCTGGCGCGGCGGCATCTGCGGGACGTGATGCCGGGCTTCACGCACTTGCAGGCCGCGCAGGTCGTGACCCCCGGTTTCTACATCAGTGCCCTGTCATCACACCTGTTGCAGGGACTGGAGGGCCTGCTGAGCGTTTACGACGCCCTGGACCGCTGCCCGCTGGCCGCCGGGGCGATGTCCGGCCAGGAGCTGCCCTGGCCGCGCGATCTGCTCGCGACGCTGCTGGGCTTCGCCGTGCCCGAGCCGCACGCGCTTGTCGCCGTCGCCTCGCGCGACTGGGTGCTGGCGCTGGCCGCGCAGTGCTCGACGCTCGGCGTGGGCCTGAGCCGGTTCGTCACCGACCTGATGGCCTGGGCCGGCAGCGGCCACGCGTTCCTGGAGCTGCCCGACGAGCTGGCCGGCATCTCCTCGGCGATGCCGCAGAAGAAGAACTACCCGGTCCTGGAACGGATCCGGGGCCGCAGCGGCCACCTGGCGGGCTGGTACGCCGACGTCGTCGCGGCGCAGCGCAACACCCCGTTCAGCAACACCGTGGAGGTGTCCAAGGAGGGCTCGCGCGGCCTGACGCAGGCGCTGGACGACCTGGACTCGCTGTGCCGGCTGCTCACCGCCGTGCTGGACGCCGCGGTGTTCCGCACCGACCGGATGCGCGAGCTGTGCGAACGCGAATTCCTCGGCGGCTTCTCGCTGGCCAACCGGCTGGCGCTGGAGGAGGGCATTCCCTGGCGCACCGCGCAGGTCGTCGCAGGGCGCTACATCACCGCCGCGCTGGAGGCCGGACGCCAGCCGATGGACACCGATCCAGCCGCGCTGGCCCGCATCGGCCACGAGGCCGGGCATCCGATCAGCGATCCGATCGCGGTCCTGGAAGGGGTCTTCGATCCGGTCGCCGATCTACTCAGGAAGCTGACGCCCGGCTCCGCGCACCCCGACGCGGTCCAGGCGATGCTGGACGAGCAGGATGCGATGGCCGCGAGCCTGGAGAAGGCCTGGGAGTTCCGGCGCGTGACCGTCGAGGCGGCGCTGTCCGCGCTGGACGCGATGCCGGACCGGCCGGCTCGCGTTCCCACCGGGGTTCCCGGACGGTGACCGCCGACCCCCGCACGCCGACGGCCTTGCCCTTCGCGACGCCCCTTGCTGCTCCGCCGTCACGGATCGCCATCGGCCGCGCCTTCGGCACCTTCGGCGAACTCCTCCAAGGCCGCCTGCCCGCCTCGGACACCGACTTCCTCGTCACCCTGCCGATCGACCGCTGGAGCACCAGCACCTTCCGCTACCAGCCGGAGGCCGCCGGCATCACCGTGAACCCCGCGCACAAGAGCAAAGCCCGGCTCCTGGCCACGACCATGCTCGCCGCCCTCGGCGCGTCCGGCGGGGGCATCCTGGAGATCACCACCGACCTGCCCGAGGGCAAGGGCTTCGCCAGTTCCTCGGCCGACCTGGTGGCCACGGCGCGCGCCGTCGGCCGGGCCCTGCGCGCCGAGCCGGACCCGGCGCGCATCGAGGACCTGCTGCGCGAGGTCGAGCCCACCGACGGCGTCATGTACGACGGCTCGGTCGCCTTCCGGCACCGCGAGGTGCGGCTGCACGAGCGGATCGGGCACCTGCCGCCGATGACGGTCGTGGGCGTCGACGAGGGCGGCGAGGTGGACACGGTGGAGTACAACCGGGTGCCCAAGCGCTTCACCGGGGCCCAGCAGCGCGCCTACGCGCGGTTGCTGGAGCTGGCCCGGGACGCCGCCGCGCGCTGCGACCCGGCGGGCCTGGGCCGGGTGGCGACCGGCAGTGCCCTGATGAACCAGCGGCTGCGGCCCAAGCGCTGCCTGCAGCAGATGATCGCGGCCTGCCAGGAGATCGGCGGGCTCGGCGTGGTGGCCGCGCACAGCGGCACGGTGCTGGGCATCCTGCTCTCCGACGACGACCCCCGCTACATCGACCGCCTGGCCGCGGCCCGGCGCGCCTGCGCGGCGCTGCCCGGGGTGAGCGCGGTGCGGGTCGACCACTGTCTGTCCGATCCGTTGCTCACCGACCCGTCCCAGGTCCACCGGTCCTGGCCGATCTTCGAGGCGATGCCGTGCTCTTCGACTCCGTGATAGACGCCGTCGGCCACACTCCGCTGGTGGCCCTGAACCTGCCCGCCGCCGAGGGCGTGCGCGGGTACGCCAAGCTGGAGCTGCAGAACCTGTTCGCGATGAAGGACCGGGTGGCGCGGCAGATCATCCTGACCGCCCGGGAGAGCGGCGAGCTGGCCCCCGGCGCGCCGCTGATCGAGAGCTCCTCGGGGACGATGGCGCTGGGGGTGGCGCTGGTCGGGACGGCGCTGGGGCATCCGGTGCACATCGTCACCGATCCGCGGATCGACCGGATCACGCTGGCCAAGCTGCGCGCGCTGGGGTGCGAGGTGCACGTCGTGGAGAAGATGTCCTCGCACGGCTGGCAGAGCGCGCGCCTGGAGCTGCTGGAGGAGCTTCTCAGAACCCTGCCGGGGGCGTTCTGGCCGCGCCAGTACAGCAACCCGCAGAACCCGGCGGCCTACCGGACGCTGGCCGACGAGCTGCTGGCCGAACTCGGGCACGTGGACGTGCTGGTGGGGTCGGTGGGCAGCGGCGGGTCGCTGTGCGGGACGGCGCGGGCGCTGCGCGCGAAGCTTCCGGAGCTGCGGGTGGTCGGGGTGGACTGCGTCGGCAGCGTCCTGTTCGGACAGCCGGACCGGCCGCAGCGGCTGCAGAGCGGGCTGGGCAACAGCATGCTGCCGCCGAACCTGGACCACGGGCAGATCGACGACATCCACTGGCTCAACGACCGGGAGGCCTTCGCGGCGACCCACGCGCTGGCCGCCGAGCAGCAGATCTTCGGCGGGAACACGTCGGGGTCGGTGTACCGGGTGCTGCGGCACCTGGTCGGGGGGCTGGCCGGGCCGGCGGTCGTGGTGGGGATCCTGCCGGATCGTGGCGACCGGTACGCCGACACGGTGTTCGACGCCGGGCACTGGGAGGAGAAGGGGCTGGGGGATCTGCCGGTCCGGCAGGAGCCCGAACGCGTCCCCTACGGGCGGCCGGTGACGGCGTGGTCGTGGAGCAGCCCGGTCGAGGTGCCGCCCGATCCGTCAGGACTCTGATGTGTGAACACTGACACACCGGGCCCGCTGTACCGGCATGATGCGGAGGCATGATGAGGAAGCTGCTGTTCGTCGAGTCGAACACCACCGGGTCGGGGATGCGGGCTCTGGTCACCGCCGCCGAGCTGGGGTTCGAGCCGGTGCTGCTGACCAGCCGGCCGTCCCGGTACCGGGGGCTGGACCAGACGGGGGCCACCGTCGCGGACTGCCAGACCAACGACTTCGACGCCCTGCTGGCGGCCTCGCGCGCGCTCGGGACCGGGTCGGCCATCGCCGGCGCCACCACGACCAGCGAGTTCTACCTGTTCCAGGCGGCGCGGCTGGCCGAGGCGCTGGGGCTGCCGGGCAATCCGCCCGAGGCCGTGAGCGTGTGCCGGGACAAGGGACGGACCCGGCGGCTGCTGGCCGCCGCCGGGGTCGGGCAGCCCGATTTCGAGCTCGTACAAGCCCTCGGCCAGTTGCCGGCGGCGCTGGAGCGGATCGGCCTGCCGGCGGTGGTCAAGCCGGTCGACGAGTCGGGGTCGCTGAACGTGCGGCTGTGCCACGACGAGGCCGAGGCCACCGAGCTGACCATGCGCGTCCTCGCCGTCCAGACCAACACGCGCGACCAGCCGGCGGCCGGCCGGGTCCTGGTCGAGGAGTACGTCCAGGCGCCGGAGTACAGCGTCGAGATGTTCAGCGTGAACGGCGTCGCGCACGCGCTGGGGGTCACCGAGAAGACGATGGCGCCGCCGCCGTTCTTCGTCGAGGCCGGACACGTCTTCCCGGCTCCGCTCGCGACCGACGTGCGCCGCCTTCTGCTCGCCGAGGTCGCCGCGGCGCTGTCCGCGACCGGGATCCGCAACGGCCCGACGCACACCGAGGTGCGGCTGCATCCCGAGCGCGGGCCGGTGGTCATCGAGATCAACGCCCGGATGGCCGGCGGCATGATTCCGGAGCTCATGCGGCTGGCGACCGGGGCGGACGTGCTTCGGGCGCAGATCGTCGCGGCTTCCGGGGCCAAGCCGGCGCTGCCGGATCGGGCGAGCGCCGTGGCGGGCATCCGGTTCCTGCTCACCGAGAGCGAAGGCGTGCTCGATGCGGTGTCAGGGGTGCGCGATGCCGCCGCGCTGGAGGGGATCAGCGAGGTGACCGTCACGGCGCAGAAGGGGACGCGAGTGCGCCGGCCGCAGTCGTCCTACGACCGGCTCGGATACGTCATCGGCACCGGCGCTACGCCCGAGGAAGTGCGGCAGAGGCTGGCGGCGGCAGTGACAGCGATCGGTTTCGACATCGTCGTCTGAGTCTCATCCCACCCGGTCGGCCAGCACCACGGCGAGGGCCTTGGCGGTGCGCGCGGTGAACACGTCGCGCATCGTCACCGTCATGTCCAGCTTCTTGCGCAGCCGGACGACAGCCTTGGCAGCCAGGATGGAGTCGCCGCCGATGTCGAAGAAGTCGCTGTCCGGCTCGACCGGGCCGCCGCCGAAGACCTCGCTGAAGATGTCCGCGATCGTCTGTGCCAAATCAGGAGCCTGTGCCAAATCAGGGGCCTGCGCCGAGTCAGATGTCATGCGATCAATGCTTCCCACCGCCCCTATCAGCGCCCTATCCGCGCACGATGCACCGGGAAAGGCCCGCCGATAGCCCGCGCCCGCACGATGGGCGCGCTCTGTCGCCGGCCGGAAGGACGCCATGACCTCCCCCACCGCTCCCCCGCAGCCCGATCCGTACTGGTTGGCCGGGCGGCGGGACAACCGGGTCCGGCTCTCCCGCGACCAGCAGCGCACGTGGCTCGTCGACCAACTCAGCACCCTGCCGGGCGGCTACCTGACGCCGGTCTTCCTGCATCTGGACGGGCCGCTGGACCGCCGGGCGCTGATCGAGGCGGTGCGCGCGGTGGCCGAGCGCCACGAGGTGCTGCGCACGAGCGTGGGCCAGGACGCCGACGGCCTGGTCGGGATCCTGCGGCCGGCCTCGGACGTCGCCGTGTCCTGCGACGATCTGGACCCCGACGATCTGCAGGCCTTCTTGGAGCGGGAGTCGCAGACGCCGCTGGACGTCGCGGCCGGGCCGCCGATGCGAGTACGGCTGATGCGGCTGGGCCCGGAGGAGCACGTGCTCGCGATCACCGCGCACCACCTGGCCTTCGACGACTGGTCGCAGGGCATCCTGCACCGGGAGTTGGCCGCGGCCTACGCCGCGCTTCGCGAACAGCGCCCGATCTACCTTCCGGAGTTGCCGGGCCAGTACCGCGACGTCGCCTTGGCCATCGAACAGGCCGAGGATCCCCAGCAGAGCGAGGCAGACCTCGAATACTGGCGCGAAACGCTGGCCGACGCGGAGCCGTTCGAGCTGCCGACCGACCGGCCGCGTCCGGCGCAGCGGGACGGCCGCGGCGCTTCCGAACGCAAGTTCGCGCTGTCGCAGCAGACCACGGCGCAGCTCGCGGAGATCGGGCGCGACCACGGGGCCACGATGGTCATGGTCCTGATGGCGGCGACTCAGACGGTGCTGCACCAGGGCACCGGCACCACCGACGTCACGGTCGGCACCACCTTCGGGCTGCGGCACAGCGCCGAGGCCGAGGACGTGATCGGCCTGTTCGTCAACATGCTGCCGATCCGCACCGACCTGTCCGGGGACCCGACGTTCGCCGCGCTGCTCGAACGGGTCCGGGACACCGCGCTGGACGCCTACGACCACGCCACGCTGCCCTTCGACCGCATGGTCGAGGAACTGGCGCCGGAGCGGGACCTGGCCCGCACGCCGCTGTTCCAGGTGCTCGTGAACTTCGGCGCCCGGCGCCGCGAGCCGCTGCACTTCCCGGGCCTGACGGTGACCGAGCTGACCGCGCGCGGACACAGCGCCAAGTACGACCTCGGGGTCGGGTTCGCGCTCGAGGACGACGAGCTGCACTGCGAGCTGGGCTGGGACACCGCGTTGTACGAGGACGCGACCGTCGAGCGGCTGGCCGGGCGGCTGCGCACCGCGCTGGAGCACATCGCGGTGCACCCGGGCGCGCCGATCAGCACCATCCCGCTGATGACCGCCGCGCAGGAGGCGGAGCTGCGCGCGCTGGCGATGGTCGAGGCCACGCCGTTCCCGGACCGCTGCCTGCACGAGCTGTTCGAACGGCAGGCGGCGGCACGTCCGACGGCCGTCGCGGTCATCGACGAAGACAGCTCCCTGACGTACTCCGAGCTGAACGCGCGTGCCGAGGCGATCGCCGCGCGGCTGCGGGCCGCCGGGGCCGGGCCGAACGTCGCGGTCGGGGTGTTGCTCGAACGCTCGCCGGACCTGGTCGCGGCACTGCTCGGCATCCTGAAGGCGGGCAGCGCGTATCTGCCCATCGAGCCGGGGACGCCGGCGTCCCGGACCGTCGGGCTGCTGCGGGACGCCGGCGCACCGGTGTGCCTGGTCGGCTCGGCGGAGGACGAGGTCGCGGTCGGCGCGGTGTGCACGCCGCTGACGGTCCAGGCCTGCTACATCGGCTCGCCGCTGGCCGGTGACGGCGCCCCGGTCGCGAAGGCGGACCCGCTGGACCTGTGCTCGATCTACTACACCTCCGGATCGACCGGGAAGCCCAAGGGCGTCGCGAGCACCCACGCCGGCTGGGTGAACCGCATGTGGTGGATGCAGCAGCGGCACAACCTGGCGCCCGGCGAGGTCGTGCTGCACAAGACCACGCTGACGTTCGACGACTCGGCCGTGGAGGTGTTCTGGCCGCTGGCCGTGGGCGGCACCGTGGCCGTCCTGCCGCCGGGCGCGCACCGCGACCCGTGGGCGATCATCGAGGCCGCGGTGCGGTTCCAGGCCGTGCACGTGAACTTCGTGCCGGCGATCCTGGACCTGGTCCTGGAGGCGCTGACCGACGACGACATCAAGGGCCTGAGCAAGCTTCGCAGCGTCCTGTCCAGCGGCGAGGCGCTGCGCGCCGGGCTGGTGGCCCGCTTCCGCGAGGTGTTCGGCGACCGGGTGAGCCTGGACAACACCTGGGGTGCCACCGAGGTCTCGATCGACTCCACGTTCCACACCTGCGCCGCCGCCGACGCGGTCGGCGGCGGCGTGGTGAGCCTGGGCCGGCCGATGGCGAACAACGAGGTGGTGGTGCTGGACTCGGCGCTGCGCCCGGTCCCGGTCGGTGTGGTCGGCGAGCTGTGCATCGCCGGCGTCGGCCTGGCGCGCGGCTACCTCGGCGACGCGCCGAAGACCGCCGGCGCGTTCGTCCCGCACCCCTGGCGCCCCGGCGAGCGCGTCTACCGCACCGGCGACCGCGGCCGGATGCTGGCCGACGGCACGCTGGAGTTCCGCAGCCGGGTCGACGAGCAGGTGAAGATCCGCGGCGTGCGCATCGAGCTCGGCGAGGTCGACGCCGCGCTGCGCAACGCCCCGGGCGTCACCGACGCGGCGGCGCTGGTGTGTCAGGGCCCGAACGGCGACAAATACCTGGCGGCGTATGTGGTCTTCGGCCTCGGCGTCGAACCGAGCGTGGACGGCGTGCACGCGGCAGTCCGCGAACGCCTGACCGGCTACGCGGTGCCGAGCGTCATCATCGCGGTCACGGCCATCCCGCGCTTCGCCAGCGGCAAACTCGACCGCCGCACCCTGCCCGCGCCGACCCTCGGCGGCACGGCCCGGCAAGCCCGCGCGGCGGCGGTCCCGCCGGACGGCCCGGCGGAGGAAGCGGTCGCGGCGGTGTTCACCGAGGTGCTGGGCGTCACCGGCGTCGGCGCGCACGACAACTTCTTCGGCCTCGGCGGCCACTCGCTGCTGGCGGTACGCGCGGTGAACCGGCTGCGCGAGACGGTCGGGCTGGAGCTGAACGTCGGGCTGCTGTTCCAGGACCCGACGGTCGCCGGGCTGGCGGCGCGGGTGGAGGAGCTGCTGGTCGCGGAGCTGGAGACGCTGTCGGACGCCGAGGTCAGCCGACGGCTGGAGGATTCGTGATCGAGACGGACGCGCGAATCCCTTTGGGCACCGGAGACTGGTCCCTGCGCGCCGAATGGGCCTTGCGCGGCGCCGGCTTCCCCGCCGACTTCGCCGAGCAGCTCTGCGTCCCGGGCCTGGCCAATGCGGCGGCCACCACGAGCGCCTCCGACTTCCAGCCGCTCTACACCGCCGCGGCCGAGCACATCAGTGCCCGGATTCGCCGGATCGCGGCCGACGGCCCGTTCCGCGAGGCGGTGGCCTGGCAGAGCCGATCGGTCCTGCGCAACTGCCTGGACAAGCTGGCCTCCGGGCGAACGCTCCCAGGCAAGGTCCGCCGCCAGGCCGAGCTGACCGTCGCCAACTACGTCCAGCGCTACGCCCTGAAGAACGACTCGATCGGCTTCTTCGGGCCGGTGGCGTGGGGACGCGCCGTCGCCGAAGGTCCGGCCCTGGACTCGCAGCCCGGCCCCGGACTGCTCGCCCACCGCAAAGTGTTCTTCGAACACTGGGCCATCGACGAGGTGGCCCGCGCCCTGTCACAGGATCCTGATGTCCTGACGCATCTGCGCCCACGGCTGAGCGAGGACAAGGCGATCGTCGACGGGCAGCTGCGCGGCGTGCGCGGCACCGAGATCGCCCTTACGCCGCAGGAGCTGGACCTGGTCCAACGGTGCGACGGGGTCACGACGGTCGGCGAGCTGACCGCTGCCCCGGGACTGATCGCCGCTCCGGGACCGATCGCCCCTCCCGAACTGACCGCTGCCCCAGAACTGATCGCCGATCTGATCGAGCGCGGCGTACTCCGCGCGGACCTCAGCGGGCCGATCGAGTCCGACCCGGAGATCACCCTGCGCGCCAAGCTCAACACGATCGCCGACCAGGACGTCCGCAGGCGCCTGCTGGCCGCGCTCGACGAGCTCATCGCCGCCCGCGACGAGGTGGCGTCCGCCGCCGGCGACGCCGACCGCCTGGCCGCCGGACTCGCGCACGCCGACGCCGTCTTCGAGAAGCTGACCGGCACCGCCGCGGCCCGGCGCGGCGGCGAGGCCTACGCGGGCCGCTGCGTCCTGTTCGAGGACACCTGCCGCGACGTCCGGGTCGAGATCGGCCCGCAGATCCTCCAGGCGGTGGCCGAGCCGTTGTCGGCGATCCTGGACAGCGCGCGCTGGCTGGTCGCCCAAGCCGGCCAGGCCTACGCCGCGCGCTTCGGCGAGATCTTCGACCGGCTCAGCGCCCGCGCCGAAGCGTCAGCGATTCCGTTGGCGGCACTGGTCCAAGCCGCCACCCCCGACCTCTACTTCTCCTTCCGCGAACTCCCCGCCCCGGTGTCCGATGTGGTCGCCGACTTCCGCCGACGCTGGGCGGAACTGCTGCGGATCCCCGACATCACCGGCATCTCCGACACCTCTGATGTTTCCAGTGGCGCGCGCCGCCACGAGGTGCCGCTGGAGGGGTTCGCCACCGCCGTCCGCGAAGCCTTCCCAGCGGGTTTCGCGGACTCAGCCCTCTGGTCCTCGGCCGTCTATCAGGCTCCTGATTTAATGATCGCCGCGCGCGACGCCGAGGCGGCGCAGCGCGGCGACTTCCTGTGCGTGCTCGGCGAGCTGCACATGGCGATGAACACCCTGGACGCCCGCCCCCTGGCCGAGTTCCACGAAGACCTGCCGGCTCTCATCGCCATCGACGAGGCCGTGCTCCCGGACCGCGTCGTGGCGGTGCCGGCGAAGGCATCCCGCCAGGTGACTTCGCGCACCTACCCCTCGGCGCTGTTGTCGCCCGCGTACTGGTACTGGACCATGTACGCGGACTGCACCGGCGCGCCGGGCGACGTGGTCAGCGCCGCCGAGTTGGTCGTGGAACGCGATCAGGCCAGCTCGGCGGCGCCCCTGACGGTCCGATCCCTGCGCACCGGCGAGCGCCGGCCCCTGATGGAGGCCCTCGGCGAGCAGCTGACGGCCGCCGTCGTGAACGGCTTCTCCCCGCTGCCGAAGACCGCCCACACGCCCCGGGTCACCATCGGCCGCCTGGTCCTGTCCCGGGAGTCGTGGACCTTCGACCTGGAGGACCTCGCCTGGGCGAAGCTGAAGGACGAGGCAGAGCGCTACCGCCAAGCGTGCGTGTGGCGTGCGGCACAGGGGCTGCCGATCCGCATGTTCTACCGGGTCGCGACCGAGGACAAGCCGGCGTTCGTCGACTTCCGCAGCCCGGCGTTCGTCCACCTGCTGGCCCGGTGTGTCCGCACCTCGGCCCGGGAGGCGCAGGAGCAGCAGGAGAGCACATCGGCCATCGGCTTCTCCGAGATGCTGCCCGACATCGACCACTGCTGGCTGCGCGACCGGCAGGACCGCCGGTACACCAGCGAACTGCGGATGGTCTTCGTCGACCGCCGGAAGGATTGACCGGGTCCGGTTGTTCCACCCGGCGTGAACGAAGCCACGCGCATGACGGACGTCGCAGTGATCGGGGCCGGCCAGGCCGGCCTGTCCAGCGCCTACCACCTGGACCGGGCCGGCTTCGCCCCCGAGACCGGATATGTGGTCCTGGACGGCGACCGGGCACCCGGCGGCGCGTGGCAGCACCGCTGGCCCTCGCTGCGCATGGCGACCGTCAACGGCATCTTCGACCTGCCCGGCATGGCCTTCGAGCCGCCGGGGCCGCAGGAGCGGGCCTCGGAGGCGGTCCCGCGCTACTTCGCCCGGTACGAGGAGCACTTCCAGCTGGCCGTGCACCGGCCGGCGACGGTCCGCGCCGTGCGCTACGGGCCGCAGGACCGCCTGCTGGTCGAGACCGACGCCGACACCTGGGCCGCCCGCGCCGTGATCAACGCCACGGGCACGTGGAACAAGCCGTTCTGGCCGTACTACCCCGGCCGTGAGACGTTCCGCGGACGCCAGCTGCACGCCGCGACCTACCCCGGCCCGCAGGAGTTCGCCGGCAGGCGCGTGATCGTGGTCGGCGGCGGCATCACCGCGATCGGGCTGCTCACCGAGCTCGCCGCGTCCGGAGCCACGACGACCTGGGTGACGCGCCGGCCGCCGGTGTTCCGCGACCAGCCGTTCACGCGGGAGTACGGGCGCGAAGTCGTCGCCATGGTGGACGCCAGGGTGCGCGCGGGGCTGGTGCCGCAGAGCGTGGTCGGCGTCACCGGGCTGCCGGTGAACGAGGCGATCCGCGAGGCCCAGCACACCGGGGTGCTGGACCGGCTTCCGATGTTCGATCGGATCACGCCGGAGGGTGTCGCGTGGGACGCGCCGGTCGCCGGCGTACCGGGGTCGCCGCGCTCCGTCGAGGCGGACGTGATCCTGTGGTGCACCGGCTGGCGCGCGGCCCTGGACCACCTGGCGCCGCTGCACCTGCGCGCGCCCGGCGGCGGCATCACCATGGACGGCACGCGCGTGGTGCTGGAACCGCGGCTGCACCTGGTCGGTTACGGCCCCTCGGCCAGCACGGTGGGGGCCAACCGCGCCGGGCGCGAGGCCGTCCGGGACATCCGGCGGCTGCTGGCGGCCGGGACCGCTCCGGCGCTGGCGGCGTAGCGTCCAGGGCGTATCGAATCAGGGTGCTGATACCGCTATTCGGGCCCCCCGCTTTATTCGAAACAAATAGCGAATTCTTATGCCTCGCATAAGACTGGTCGGCATCTCGCGCAGACCGCGGCGTATTCACGGCACACCAGGTCGGCCCAGGCTTTGAACGAAATGCAAATCCATAGCGAAGCAAAGGGATATTTCGCCTACGGCATTCTCTGAAGCAGTATCCGTTGGCTAGTCTGAATGCACTGCGCGGAGGCGTACTGCTGCGGATGGGGTCGACATTGATCGAGATCGCACTGGCGCAACGGGCTGTTCTGTGGCGGGAAGGGCTGGCGGCGCTCCTGGGCCGGGAAGGCGACTTCCGGGTGGTGGCCCGGCCCACCCGGCTGGAGGACGTCTGGCCGGCGGTACGGCGGCACCGGCCCGGCGTCGTCCTGCTGGACGCCGAACTGCCGGGCACCCTGACGCTGAACACCGTGTGCGCCCAACTGTGTGAGCGCCGCCCGGACATCAAGGTACTGATCCTGGTGGAACGCTGGGCGGCGACACTGAAGGCGCTGACCCGGCTGGCCCCGCAGACCGGCTTCCTGACCGTCGACGTGTCCCCGGCCCAGCTGATCAACGGCCTGCACCGGATCGTCGAGGGCGAACCGGTCCTGGGCCTGGATCTGGCGGCCGCCGCACTGTCCGCCGACGACAACCCGCTCACCGACCGGGAGCGCGAAGTGCTGCTGAAGTCGGTGAACGGCGCGCCGACCAAGGCCATCGCCGCCGAACTGTTCCTCAGCGACGGCACGGTCCGCAACTACCTGTCGCGCGCCATCGCCAAAACCGGCGCGCACAGCCGGATCGAGGCGGTGCGGATCGCCCGCGAGGAGGGCTGGATCTGAGTCCGGTGCGGGCGCCCGCACCGCCTCGCCTTCCCGGCCGCGACTAGCCTTGCCCTCGTGGACATGGCCCCGAAGCGCGACATGGACCCCAAGCGCCTGGTCGCGCTCAACGCGATAGCCGCCCACGGCGGTATCGCCTCGGCCGCGCGGGTGCTCGGGACCACGCCGTCGGCGGTGTCGCAGCAACTCAGCAGGCTGGAACAGGAGGCCGGGGTCCCGTTGGTGGACCGGGGCGCCAGCCGGGTGCGGCTGACCGCGGCCGGGCGGCTGCTGGCCGGGTTCGGGGAGCGTATCGAGCAGACGCTGGCCGATGCGGCTCAGGGGCTCGCCGCCTATGCCGAGGCGGCCGTCGGGCCGGTGGCCGTCGGCGTGCCGCTGGCGGCCGTGCCGGAGATCGCCGCGGCCGCGGTGCCCTGGCTGGCCGCGCACCATCCGGGCATCACGCTCCGGCTCGTCGAGGCCCACACCGAGGACGGGCTGCCCGCGCTGCGCGTCGGCGATCTGGACATCCTGCTGGTGGCCGACGACCGGGACACCGCGATCCCGGTGCCGCCGGGCATCCGCTCCTTCGTCGTGTTCGAGGCCAGATACCTCATCGTGGTCCCGGAATCCTGGCCGGTCCCGACCACGCCGGCCGATCTCGACGGCCTCCCCTTCATCACCGCGCCGGCGGGCTCGGCGCTGGAGCGCGCCTGGAGCCGGTTCGCCGCCGCCCACGGGATCCGGCCCGGCGTCGAGCACCTGGCGGTGCACCAGATCACCACGCGCGCCATGGTCACGGCGGGGCTGGGCGCGGCGCTGCTGCCGTCGTACTCGGGGGCGACCACCCCCGGCGCGAAGCTGTCCGACATCGAGGTCCCGGGCTGGTATCTGCTGCGCATGTTCCGCCGCCGGCTCAGCGAGCGCTCGGTGCCGGCGGTGGAGGCCGTCGCCTCGGCCGTCTATGAGGCGCTGCTGGATGCCGCGGTGCGCTACAGCGAAGGTCCGTACGCGCCCCGGCCGGTGCAGGTCACCCACCCGCGGGATCCCGGCTCCACCACGGACTACCGCCCGCAGCCGTTGCTCGGGTTCAGCGACTTCAGCGCCGGTGATCGTTCGTAAGATGGTCCCGGGACCCCACCATCGTAAGGAAACGATGTCGCACGACACGAGGTACCAGTTGCTCGGCCGCGGCCGCGAACTGGAGACGCTGGACCGGCTGCTGCGGGACGTGCGCGCCGGGCACAGCCGGGTGCTGGTGCTGCGCGGGGAGGCCGGCATCGGCAAGTCGGCGCTGCTGGAGTACGTGGCGGCGCAGGCCGGCCAGGCCACTCAAGCCGGCCAGTCCACTCGGACCGGCCCGGCCCGGCAGTCCGGCCAGCCCCAGCCTGTCGTGCGGGTGCAGGTGGTCCGCACCGCCGGAGTCGAGGCCGAGTCGGACTTCGCATACTCGGCGTTGCAGCAACTGTGCGCCCCACTCCTTGCACACGTGGACCGACTCCCCTCGGTGCAGCAGGACGCGCTGCGCGTCGCCTTCGGCCTGAGCTCGGGCGCCGTCCCGGAGTTGATGCTGGTCGGGATGGCGGTGCTGGGGCTGTTCGCCGAGGCCGCAGCCGCCTCGCCCCTGGTGTGCCTGGTCGACGACGCGCAATGGCTGGACCTGATGTCGCGGCTGATCCTGGCCTTCGTCGGCCGACGGCTGGACGCCGAGGCTGTGGCGCTGATCTTCGCCGAACGCCTCGCCGACGGCGAGACGGAAGGCCCGGCCGGGCTGGCCGGGCTGCCGGATCTGGCCGTGACCGGGCTGACCGACGCCGACGCGCGCACCCTGCTCCAGGAGGCGCTGCCCGGCCCGGTCGACGCGCGCGTGCGCGACCGCATCGTCGCCGAGACCGGCGGCAACCCCTTGGCCCTGCTCGAACTGCCGCGCAGCCGGACCGCCGCGGAGCTGGCGTTCGGCTTCGGCAACCACGGCGGCGGACCGAGCACGGCCGCCGACGGCGGCGTGGCGACCCGCGTCGAGGACGGCTTCGGCCGGCGCGTGGCGGCCCTGCCCCCGCAGACCCGCACCCTGCTGCTGGTGGCAGCCGTCGAACCCGTGGGCGACGCACCATTGTTGTGGCGGGCGCTGGACCTTCTGGACGTCGGCCCCGAGGCGGCCGCACCGGCCGAGGCCGCAGACCTGATCACCATGGGCGCCCCGGTCCGTTTCCGGCACCCGCTGGTGCGCTCGGCGATCTGGCGCACAGCCGACGCCACAGCCCTGCGCGCCGCACACCGCGCCCTGGCCGAGGCGACCGACGCCGACCGCGACCCCGACCGCCGCGCCTGGCACCGGGCCCACGCCGCCGTCGAACCGGACGAGGACGTCGCCGCCGCCCTGGAACGCTCCGCCGACCGGGCCCTGGCGCGCGGCGGCCGGGCAGCAGCCGGCTCGTTCCTGGAGCGCGCCACCGCACTCACCCCGGACGCCCAAGGCCGGGCAGGCAGAGCCCTGGCCGCAGCGCAGGCCTACCTGGACGCCGGTCTGCCGGCCCGCGTACCCGACCTGCTCGCCGCCGCCGAACTCGGCGAACTCAACCCCCTGCAACGCGGCACCACGGCCCGGCTGCGCGCCATGGCCACCCACGTGGTCAACCCCGGGATCGGCGTGGTGGAGCCGCTGCTGGCCGCAGCGATCCAGCTGCGCGACCTCGACCCGTCCGCCGCCCGGCACACCTGCCTGGTGGCCTTCGGCGCGGCCCTGAGCACGGGACGCAACGACCCGAACGCCCTGCGGCGCGCCGCCGAAGCCGTCCGCGACCTACCCAGCGGCGACGACGCGCCCGGACGGATCGCCCAAGGTCTGGCCGCCTGGGCTACCGAAGGCCCGGTAGCCGCGATCACCCCGCTGGAGCAAGCCCTGCGCTCCTTCACCGACACCAAGGACCTGCCGCTGCTGTGGTACGCCGCGAACACGGCGGCCGAACTCGGCGACCTGAAGGCGTTGCAGGACATCACCGACCGCGCGGTGCGCTTCGCCCGGACGACCGGCACCCTGTCGATCCTGCCGCCGGCGCTGACGTATCAGGCCGCTGCGGTGAGCTACGCGGGAAGCTTCCCCCAAGCCGCCGAACTGCTCGCCGAGGCAGCGGCCGCTGAGCAGACCATGGGCCTGCCGACGTACCGGGCCACCAAAGCAATGGTCGCCGCGCACCAGGGACACAAGCAGGACACCCTGGACCTGACCGAATCCATGGAGCGCGACGGCGAACAGCACGGCCTGGGACGCCTGATCGGCCTGGCGGCCTACGCACGAGCGGTACTGCACAACGGCCACGGCGACTACCCGCTGGCCCTGCAAGCCGCCAACCGGGGCCTGGAATACCCGGACTTCGCAGTGCACTACTGCACTCTGAGCGAACTGGTCGAGGCCGCAACCCGCGCCGGCGAACCAGCCGTGGCGGCTCGCGCCTGCGCGAAGCTGGCCGACTGGAGCCAGTCCGGCACCCCATGGGCACTGGGAACATACGCACTCGCCGACGCCCTCACCGGCGCACCGAAGGTCGCCGAAGACCGCTACCGCGAAGCAATAGACCGCTTCACCACCGGCGGCCTGGACACCTTCGCGACCCGCGCCCGCCTCCTGTTCGGCGAATGGCTCCGCCGTCAAAACCGCCGAGCCCAAGCCCGCGACGAACTCCGCACAGCCCACGAAGCCGCACTCGCCATCGGCATGGAAGCCTTCGCCGAACGCGCACGCCGCGAACTACTCGCCACCGGCGAGACGGTCCGCAAGCGCACCGTCGGCGCCCCGGTCCTGACACCGCAGGAGGCCCAGATCGCCCGCCTCGCCGCGGCCGGCCAGTCGAACGCCGAAATCGGCGCGGAGCTGTTCCTCAGCCCCCGCACGGTGGAATGGCACCTGCGGAACGTGTTCGCGAAGGCGGGGATTTCGTCGCGGCGGGAGTTGGGCGCGGCGCTTTCCTAGAGTGATGCCTCAAGAAAGCACCGACCGCAACTCCCGCCGCGAACTGATCCCCAATTTGCTGAACACCTTCCGCAGATGCCACTCCACGGTCCGGCCGCTGAGAAACAGCTCCGCCCCGATCTCCGCGTTCGAGCGCCCATCGCGCGCCCGCCGAGCGATCTGACGCTCCTGCTCCGTCAGCTCGACCGCCTTCTGCGCCGCAGGCCCGGCAACGGAAACCCCACACGCGGCCAGTTCCCGCCGTGCACGCTCGGCATAAGCCTCAGCGCCCATCTCCGCGAACCGTCCATGCGCCGTGCTCAACTGCTCCCGCGCCTCGGCAACCCGCTCCTGCCCGCGCAGCCACTCGCCGTACACCAGATGGGTACGTGCCAGATCCATAACCCCTCGGCTGCGCCCCAGCCGCTTGATCGCCTCGAGGTAGTACGCCTCCGCCCCGGGCCCAGCCCCAACCTCAGCCTCGGCCCCCGCGCCCTCGCTGATCAGCCCCCGCATCCGTGCCTCAGTACCAAGCCCCCAATCGGTCCCACTCGGCGTCGTCAACGCAGCGATCTGCTCCACCGCCTGCTCCGCCAGCGCCCGATCCCCGCACCGCACCGCCGCCTCGACAAGCTCCGTCAACGCCCAGTAAGCGAACGCCGACCCCCTCGGATTCGCCGCCGCCAGCGCAGCATCCCGAGCCTCGCCAAACCGACCGAGCCCATTGAGCAGCACCGCCGACGCGTACCGCACAAACATCAACCCATTGCCGTCACGCCGCTCCCCCGCCGCGTCCTCGGCAACCCGCAGCAACTCAAAAGCCTGATCCGTCTGCCCCCGCCAAGCCGCCACCCCCGCCACGTCGTACGCGGGCCGATCCACCCCGATCGCCGCGACGATGGCGTCCGACTCCTCCAACAAGTCCGCCGCGGCCTGGAACTGCCCCGCATGCAGATGCGCCAGCATCCGCTGCGAATGCGCGACCGGCAGCATCCCGAGGGCGCCGGCGGCCCGGATATGCCGGACGTTCTCCGCGGAGATCCGCTCCCAGGCCACGTCGTCCCACGTCGCGAAAGCCCCGTAGCAGGCCAGCGACAGCCACCGGGTCGCCTCGACGATCGACAACCCGTCCGGCGAGAACGCGTCCAACGCCCGCCGCACCAAAGGCGCGCCCTTCTCGTGCCCCTCGGTGTAGACCACGGCCAGCGCGTCAAGCAGCAGATCCTGCGCACGCGGCTCCTCAGACGCCTCCCGCCGCGGCGCCGGCGCGGCAGCCGCCGCCTTGGCCACCTCGGTCACCGTGACGTCGTCAGCGAACCGCCCGACCCTGAGCGCGTAGATGATCGCGTCCAGATAGGTCTCGCGAGCCAGCACCGGATCGAGCACCTCGAACCGCCGCGCCGCCTCCAACAACAGACTCGGCGCCAGAGCCGCGCTGCCGGTGACGAAGGCCAAGTGCCCGCGCAGTTGCAGCACGTGTGCCGACCGCAGCTCGTCGTACGGCCCGGATTCCACCTTGTCCAGCAACACCTGCGCCCCCTCCGGGGCACCCGCGTGGTACTTGTCGCGCGCGGCAAGCAGCTCACGCTCAGCCCGCTTCACCGGATCCGGCGTCAGCGCCGCGGCACGCTCCAAAAACGCGGCCGCCGCGGCCAACCCGCCCCGAGACTGCGCCCGATCGGCCGACGCCTCCAACTCGGCGGCCACCGCCTCGTCCTGCCGCTCCGCGGCCTGCCCCAGATGCCAGGCACGCCGGTCCGGATCAGCCTCGCGCGACGTCGCGTCGGCCAGCACGCGATGCACCCGACGTCTCGCCTCAGCCGACGCCGCGTGATACACCGCCGACCGCACCAACGGATGCCGGAACGCGAAGCGCACCCCGATCGTGAGCAGCTCGGCGTCCTCGCAGGCACCCCCGGCATCAGGGCTCAGCCCCAACGCCGCGGCAGCACGCCAGATCAGCACCGGATCCCCGGCCGACTCAGCCGCGGCGAGCAGCAACAGCTCCTGCGAATCGGCAGGCAACTCCGCGATCCGCCGCCGGAAGCTCTCCTCGATCCGCCCCGTCAGCGCTGTGGCCTCCAGCAACCCGAAGCCGCCGGCGAGCCGATCAGGCGAAGCCAGCGGCAACTCCAGCAACGCCAGCGGATTGCCGCGTGCCTCGGCCAGGAGCGCCGCACGCACCCCGTCGTCCAACGGCCAGCGCACCACCGAGTCCAGCAACTCCCCGGCCGCCGCCGGAGCAAGCCCCTCGACCCCCAGCTCCACCAGCCCGCGCATGCTCGGAATCGGTGTGCGGCTGGTGATCAGCATCAGGATCGACTCGGCCCGCAACCGACGCGCCACGAACGCGATCGCCTGCGCCGAGGCCTCGTCGAGCCAATGCGCGTCATCGACCGCGCACAGCAGCGGACCGCCGCGCGCCGCCTCGGCGAGCAGGTTGAGCACGCCGAGACCGACCAGGAACGGACCGGGCCGATCCCCGGCCCGCATCCCGAACACCGTCGCCAGCGCCTCGGCCTGCGGCCCGGGCAGATGATCGACGCCGTCGAGCAACGGCAGGCACAGCCGGTGCAGCGCCGCGTAGGGCAGCTCCATCTCGGACTCGACGCCGGAGGCCCGCAGGATCCGCACATCGGCGGCGCAGCGCACTGCATAGTCCAGCAGCGCCGTCTTGCCGATACCCGCCTCGCCCGACAGGACGAGCACATCGCTGGCCCCCCCACGCATCGCCTTGAGGAGCACGTCCAGTCGTGCGCACTCGGTGCGCCGGCCCAGCAGCTTCATGGCATACCTCCCGGGCCGGTCCCCTGGCGCGCGCCGGCCAGGGTCCGCCACGGGGGCGAACTCGGGCGGCGGCGGGAGAACGTAGCGTTATGGATTGGATGTTGCTCACCGAGTTGTCCTCGATGTTCTGCGGACCGTGGCACCCGACGGTGCCGCCGGTCGAGGCCGGACCCGCGGCCGAATCGGCCGGACCGGCCGGACGGGCCGGACTGGTCGAGCTGGCCGAGGCCGACCTGTGGATCGCCCGGCAGGCCTATGAGTTCATGGCCGCCCGCGCCCTGTGCGAACACTGCGGGGCGCGCCTGGGCCGGAAGGTGAGCGTCGCCGCCTTCCATCCGGAGCGTGCCGTCGCCGTCGGCGCGCGCTGCCGCGGCTGGCGGCGTCACCGGCACACCGCGCTGGTCAGTCGGGGCCGTGACGGCCTGCGGTTCGGGACGCTGGCGCCGAGCTGAGCCGGCGGGGTGGAACGGGGGCACGCCCGGTAGCATATCAACCAAATAGTTAGTTAGCACAGGAGCCATTCCATGCAGCGAGACGCTGACGCCACCAGGCGGCGTCTGATCGCCGCGGGCCGCACCGAGTTCGCCGCGCGCGGGCTCACCGGGGCCCGGGTGGACCGCATCGCCGAGGCCGCGCAGGCCAACAAGGCGCAGATCTACCACTACTTCAAAAGCAAGGCCGGGCTGTTCGACGCGGTGTGGGAGGACGTCCTGCGGGAGACCGTCGAGGGGCTGCCGCTGGACGTCGCGGACCTGCCCGGGGCCGCGGCCCTGCTGTGCGACGCCTACGTCGACCATCCCGAGCTGTCGCGCCTGATCACCTGGCGGCGCCTGGAGCGCGAGGACCTGGCGACGGTCAGCCCGACGACGCCCGACGCCCAGGGCCGGATCACGCTCATCGGACAGGCGCTGCGCGACGGCGTGATCGGCGGCCGGTTCGACGCCGACGTGCTGTTCGCGCTGATCCTGCATGTTGCTGCGTTCTGGGAGTTCAGCAGCCCGGACGTGATGTCCTCGGTGTCGGTCACCGACCGCGCCGAGCGGCGCGAGGTGGTGCGGTCGGTGACCGCCGCGCTGCTGGAGGGCGCTTCAGAAGCCTGATGTAGGTGCAGATACAGCAGGGGCGGCGGTCCGCAGACCGCCGCCCCTTCTTCGTGCGAGCTTCAGAAGCCCAGGTCCGCCGCGAGGCAGGAGAACCGTACCCCCAGGCTGTCGGAGTCGTAAGAGTCCACCGCCTGGTTCGCCGGCAGCGCGGGCTGCTCCTGAACCATGTCCTCGAACGCGACGCGATCGGGCAGCGCACCGAATCGAGCTGCGCGCGCGTCCACCGCGTCGTCATGCACGCTGGGGTCGCTCACTTCAGGGCCCTCCTTCTTACATGTAGTCGACGTCCACGACGGCCTGCGCGAACGCCGTCGGCGCCTCCTGGGGCACGTCGTGGCCGATGCCGGTGTAGACGCGGTGGTCGTACGGACCGGTGAAGAACCCGCGGTAGGCGGTGCCGTCGGTGGAGGCCAGGAACGGGTCCAGCGCCGGGTCGATGGTGATGGTCGGCACGCCGATGGTGGGCTTGGCCGCCAGCAGCTGCTCGTACCGGTCGTAGCGGCGCTCGCCGTCGGCCAGTCCGAGGCGCCAGCGGTAGTTGTGGATGACGATCGCCGCGTAGTCGGGGTTGGTGAAGGCGGCCGCGGTGCGGTTGAACGTCGCGTCGTCGAAGTTCCAGCTCGGGGAGACGTCGTCCCAGACCAGGCGGCACAGGGCGTCGCGGTCGGCGGGGGTCTGCATGGCCGTCTGGCCGCGGTCGGTGGCGAAGTAGTACTGGTACCACCAGACCTGCTCGGCCTTGGGCGGCAGCGGGTTCTTCTGCGCCGCGACGTTGGTGATGAGGTATCCGGAGGTGGAGACCAGCGCCTTGACGCGCTCGGGCCACAGCGCGGCCATGATGTCGGCGGTGCGCGAGCCCCAGTCGAAGCCGGCCACGACCGCCTTGCCGATGTGCAGCGCGTCCATCAGCGCGATGATGTCCAGCGCGATCGCCGACTGCTGGGCGTTGCGCATGGTGGCCGAGGACAGGAACGTGGTCGAGCCGTGGCCGCGCAGGTAGGGCACGATGACCCGGTACCCGGCGTCGGCCAGCAGCGGCGCCACGTCGACGAAGCTGTGGATGTCGTAGGGCCAGCCGTGCAGCAGGATCGCCACCGGGCCGTGCTTGGGGCCGGCCTCGGCGTAGCCGATGTCCAGCACGCCGGCCCGCACCTGCTTCAGGGACGAGAAGGTGGTGTGCGTCCCCGGGGCGATGGTCGGGATCACCGGGGGCTTGCCGCCGGGGCGGCCGTGGCCGTTCCCAGTCGCGCTGGAGCCGGTGCCCAGGGCCGCCGAGGCCGCACCGGTCGACACAGCCGTCGCGGCCGTGGCGCCCACACCGAGCCCGACCGCCTTGGTGAACGTCCGCCTGTTCATCATATGGAGTCCTTCCTTGATCTTCGCTGACGGCACAACCCTCCATCCCCGCCCCGGGCGAGCACATCAGTCACATGACGCCCAGACACTCTGACCTCCCCTTCGACCGTCACATTCAGTCATCCGACTGTTTCCCGGGCCGCCACCGGTGACCGACGCTTGATCCGTGAATCGCATCCCCGTTGTCCTCATCCACGGTGCGTGGCTCCACATGTCGTCTTGGAAGGGCTGGTCGGATCGGTTCTCCGCGCACGGCTACGACGTCCACGTCCCGAACTGGCCCGGCGAACCCGACGCCGTGCCGCAGGCCCGCGAAGACCCGGGCCCGCTCGGCGGCTTCGGCCTGGACGAGCTCACCGCGCACTACGAGAAGGCGATCCACGAGCTGGACAGCCTCCCGGTCCTGATCGGGCACTCGGCCGGCGGCCTGATCGCCCGGCAGCTGCTCGACGCGGGCCTGGCCCGGGCCGCGGTGGCCATCGCGCCGATGCCGGGCCACGGGCCCTGGCCGGAGTCGGCCGCATCCGGCGGCGGGCTCGCAATGCGATCCGAGGACTACGTACCGCTCCCCCAGCCCCAGTTCCGGCACACGATCGCCAACGCGGTGGGCAAGGAGGAGGCCGCGCAGCTGTACTCCCGCTACGTCGTCCCGGCTCCGCACCGGCTGCTGGCCGACCTCGGGCTCGACGGCGAAGGGCGGGAGACGGAGCAGACGCCCACGCCCACGACGGCGCGCGGCCCGCTGCTGCTGATCTCGGGGCAGGAAGACCGCATGGTCGCCGACGCCGTCACGCGCGCGGCCTACAAGCTCTACGGCGACTCCACGGCGGTGACGGACCTGAAGCAGTTCGCCGACCGGGGCCACTCGCTGGTGATCGACAGCGGCTGGCCGGCGGTCGCCGACTACGTGCTGGCCTGGCTGGCCGCCAACGGGATCACCGCGGCGGCCGAGTGACGCGACCCGGCGCGGTTCACCGAACGCCTCAGCTCTCCAGCCCCTCCTCCCCCTCCGTCCGGCTCAGCGCATCCCGCAGCGCGGCGCGCGTCGTGATCCCCAGCTTCGGGAAGATCCGGTACAGGTGCGAGCTGACCGTCCGCGGCGACAGGTGCATCCGCTTTCCGATCTCCTTGTTCGTCAGCCCGCTCGCGGCCAGATCAGCGATGCGCCGCTCCTGCCATGTCAGCGACGCCAGGTTCAGCATCGAGGCCCGCGGCACGGCGCCGGTCGCGCGCAGCTCGGCCCGGGCCCGCTCGGTCCAGCCGGCGGCACCCAGCCGCTCGAAGGCCTCCGCCGCCGGCACCAGGTACTGCCGCGCCGCCGCGCGTCCCTCCACGTGCCGCACTCGGATCCCGTGCGCCAGCCTGATCCGCGCCAGCTCGAACGGGAAGCGCGCGGCGTCGGGGTGCGCCTCGGCCAGCGCGAACATCTCCGCGGCCTCCTTCTCCGACTCGGCCGTCATCGCCAGCGCGCCGTGGGTGATCAGCGCCAGGCGCGGCGAGACCTCCGGCAGCCCGGAGTCCCGCGCGGCCAGCGCGTGCTGCCGGGCCTGCTCGGCGCGGCCGGTGTGGCGGGCGGCCTCGACCAGATCGAGCAAGGTGCGCGAGGCCTGATACGCGTACGGACGGAACTCCCCCGGCGGCGTGATGCCGATGGCGTACAGGTATGCGCTCTCGTAGTCACCCGCGCTCAACGCCGCCGTCGCTCCGGCGGAGTCGGCGAGCTGCGTCAGGAAGCCCAGTCCGCGCGGCCGGGCCCAGGCGTCCACCTCGGCCTGCAGATCGCGCGCCGGTCCCAGCTGCCCGCGCAGCGCCGCGAGCTGCGCGAGGTACGCGCGGCTCTGGTTGGCGAACAGCTCGTGCCCGTGCTCGACCGCCAGGTCCAGGACGCGCCGGCCGGTGTCCTGCGCTCCGTCCCACTCCCCGACCGCCATCTGGTCCAGCATGATCAGGTGGAGCATGACCATGCCGCTGGCCACGGCGCCGGTCTCCAGCTCGCGGTCCACGATGCCGCGCAGGTACGGACGGAACCTGCTGAGCAGGTCGAGGTGGTACGCGGCCACGGCCAGACGCGTCACCTCCCAGGGCTCCTGGCCCGCGAGCTTCGCGGCGGCCTGTTCGATCACCTCCGCGCCCCCGGCACCGTGCCGGATCACGTCGCTCCAGGTGTTGCCGTACAGGCGCGAGCGCTCGGTGATCAGGTCCCCCAGATCAGCCAGCAGGCCGTGGGTACGCTCCCAGGCCGTGCGCTCGCCCGCGTATTGGCTGATCGCCAGCAGCAGGTTGACCAGGCGGGTCAGGACCTCGTCTGATTCGGCCGGACCGCTCTGGCGAAGTCTGTCGATGGCCGAGGCCACCTGGCGGTGCGTGGACAGGACATCGCCGTCCTGATACAGCGCCTGGTACGCCGAGGCGAGCACCGAGGCCGGCGCGTCGGCCGAGCCGGGCCCGAGGCCGGACTGCACGAGCCGGTGCGCCTGGCCCAGGCGCGCGGCGTGCCCGGCGACGAACGCGGCGTCGGCCAGGCGCCGGGAGCGTCCGGTGTGCTCCTCGCTGAGCTCGGCGGCGCGGGTCAGCCAGGCCACCGCGGCCAGGGCGCCGCCGCGCTTGGTCGCCGACTCGGCCGCCGCCTCCAGGATGTCGGCGACCTCCTCGTCCGGGTCGACGGTGGCCGCCGCCAGGTGGGTCGCGCGGCGTTCCAGGTTCTCGCGGTGCACCTGGGCCAGCGCCTGGTGCGCGGCGCGGCGCTGGTTGGGGGTGGCCATCTGCACGACCGCCGAGCGCACCAGCGGATGGCGGAACGCGAAGTCACCGGTGGCCGGCTCGATCTCCAGCAGACCGGCGGCCACGGCTTCGTCGGCGTCGCGCATGCGGTAGCGCGCGCCGGGGCCTGCCCCGGTACTGGCTCCGGTACTACCTCCGATGCCGATACTGCTGCCGGTGCCGGCGCCGCGCGATCCGTGCCCGGTGCCGACGCCGTCGAGAGCGCCCATCAGCAGTTCCTCGCGCATGACCTGGCTCAGAGCCTCGATACGCGCGCCGTACAACCGCTGCAGACGCCGAGGCAGCGGCATCCCGAGTTCCCCGACGAGGCTTTCCAACAACGGCTCGCCCTGCGTCGCGGCACCGAGGTGCGCGGGCAGTTCCAGCAGAGCCAGCGGGTTGCCCTGGGCCTGTTCCAACACCATGGCGCGGACCTGTTTGCCCAGCGTCGGGAAGCGTTGGATGAGCAGGCTCTCGGCGTCCTGCTCGCTCAGGGCGGCGACGGGCAGTTCGGGCAGCGCGGCGGTGTCGAAGCGCGAGCCGATGTCGGTGCGGACCCCGACCAGCAGCTTCACCGGGCTGCCGGCCAGGCGGCGGCCGACGAAGCCGCAGATGTCGGCGCTGGAGTCGTCGAACCACTGGCCGTCGTCCAGGACCAGGAGCAGCGGCCGGCGCGCGGCGGCCTGGGACAGCAGGCTGAGCACGGCGATGCCCAGGGCCATGACCGACGGCGGGATGCCCTCGGCGCGGCCGAAGACGGCGTCGAAGACCGACTGGCTGCCGTCGTCGAGGTCTGCGACGTCGGCCAGCAGCGGGTGCAGGAACTGGTGCAGCCCGGCGTAGGGCAGCTCCGACTCCGCCTCGACGCCGGCCGTGCGGATGACGGCGTGGCCTTCCTGCTCGGCCGCGGCGGCGGCGTGGGCCAGCAGCGAGCTCTTGCCGACCCCGGTCTCGCCGCGCAGGATCAGGGCCTGGCCCGCGGCGGCCTTGACGAACGCCGCGAGCTCGGCCTGTTCGGCCTCCCGTCCCACCATCGCCATGCCGATGGATTCCATGCCCTCCCCACTTTCTTTCTTCGTCGTGCCACAAGCCGGAATGCCGGGGCCGGGGCCGGGGCCGAGACGACCCATGCCTGGCCCGCTCCCCGACGACGTCCACGGCTTCAGTCGAGCCCGGCGGCCCGGGCCATGTGGGCCGCGTACCAGGCCGGCCAGTCGGCGTCGGGGTGGCCGAGTTCGCCCTCGTACTTGGCGTGGGCGGCCTCGGCATCGCGCAGGGCGAGTTCGAGGTCGGCGGCCGAGCGGTAGACCACGTGCCCGATGCGGCCGGGGCGGCGCGTGGTGACCTCTTGAAGGACGAAGGCGTTGCCGTCCGGGTCCTCGAACGAGGCGAAGGATCCGTAGGACTGCCGGTCCGGATGCGGGCCCGAAACCCGGTCGACGGTGCCGGCGTGGTGGAAGACACCGCCGGCGTCGTGGAACACCTCGCTGACCGCGACGCCGTGCGCCAGCAGTTCCTCGCGGGCCGCGACGACGTCGTCCACGACCAGGTGCACGCCGCGCTCGGACCCCGGCGCCGCGTCGGTCACGCCGCTGCCGATGATGAACGAGGCCGCCGACCCGGGCGGCGTCAGGTGCACGACCCGGAAGCCCCCGGGGCCGGAGAAGTCGACGTCGACCCGGAACCCGATCCCGGCATAGAAGTCCTTGGCCCGGTCCACATCCGACACCGGAAGCACTACGACCTCGAGTTTGAAGTCCACCATCGTCCGCTCCTCCGCCCAGCGCGATGCCGGTCGGCATCCGCCGACAACGATTCCGCGACTACGGGGGCGTCACCCCAGGGGTGAACCCTGGCACGTACCCGGGCCCGGGGTCGCCAGGGGTGCCGTGCTCGGGCCCGCGGGTGCGTACGGAGCTACTCTGACCGACGTTCCCTCCCGCCGCATGCGCGGAAACCTCGCGACCGGTAGCCCTCGAAGATTTTCTGGGCCAGCCTGTAGTAACGCCGCCTGCCCGTTCGTCAACCCCACGAAAGCCCACGAGAAGCCCACGAGAACGGCGCGAGTCGCCGGCCGACGAACTGTGAACGGAGCAGTCACATGAGGTACTTGATGCTGGTGTGCGTGGAGCCCGATGGCGCCAAGGAGGAGATCCCGGGGGCGCCCGACGTCGAGGACTGGGTCAAGGACAACGACGCCAAGGGCGTCCGGCTCATCGGCGAGCGTATCCGCCCCGACAGCGACGCGACCACCGTACGGGTGCGCGACGGCGAGGTGCTGCTCACCGACGGGCCCTACGTCGAGACCAAGGACCTGATCGCCGGGTTCGACGTGTTGGAGTGCGCCGACCTGGACGAGGCCGTCGAGGTCGCCTCGCGGCACCCGATGGCCTGGTACGGGGTGATCGAGCTGCGGCCGTTCTGGTCCGGCGACCAGGCGTAGGACGCCCGGGGGGGCACACGCGCAGAGCAAGCAAAGGCAAGCAAGGGCAAGCAAAGGCAAGCAGAGGAGAGGAGGCGGCGATGGCCGACGACGAACCGGCGAGCGAGGTCATCGCCGCCCTGTACGCCGACGGCTGGAGCCGGATCGTGGCCACCATGATCCGGTTCACCGGCGGCGACTGGAACCTGGCCGAGGAGTGCGCGCAGGACGCCTTCGCCCAGGCCCTGCGCCGCTGGCCCGAGGACGGCGTCCCCCGCCAGCCGCTGGCCTGGCTCACCACCGCCGCGCGCAACCGCGCCGTCGACGTCTGGCGCCGGGCCTCCACCGAGGCGGCGAAGCTGCGCCAGTGGGCCGCCTGGGAGGCGAAGGCCCCGCCGCCGTACACCCGCGACAGCGAGATCCCGGACGAGCGCCTGGAACTCATGTTCACCTGCTGCCACCCGGCCCTGAACCTGGACGCCCAGGTGGCGCTGACCCTGCGCTCGCTGGCCGGCCTGAGCACCGCCGACATCGCGCGCGCCTTCCTGGTCAGCGAACGCACCATGGGCCAGCGCATCTTCCGGGCCAAGCAGAAGGTGGCACACGCGGTCATCCCGTTCCGGGTCCCGCCGGCCCACCTGCTGCCCGACCGGCTGCCGGCCGTACTGCACGTGCTGTACCTGATCTACAACGAGAGCTACAGCGACCAGGAGCACAAGGCCCGCCTGAGCACCGAGGCGATCCAGGTGGCCCGCGTCCTGGCCACCCTGATGCCGGACGAACCCGAGGCGCAGGGCCTGCTGGCCCTGATGCTGCTGCAGGAGGCCCGCCACGCCGCACGCCTGGACGGCGACGGCGAACTGGTCACCCTGGAGCACCAGGACCGCTCCCAGTGGGACCGCGACCTCATCGGCGAGGGCACGGCGATCCTGGAGCGCGCGCTGCGCCGCCGCCGCGCCGGGCCGTTCCAGATCCAGGCGGCCATCGCGGCCTGCCACGCGACCGCGCCCCGCTTCCAGGACACCGACTGGCCGCAGATCGTCGGGCTCTACGACCAACTACGGCGCGTGCTCCCGAACCCGATGGTCGATCTGAACCGGACCGTCGCGCTGGCCATGGCACAGGGCCCTGAGACGGCGCTCCCCGACCTCGACGCCCTCGCCGACTCCGGCCGCCTGGACGGCTACCACCTCCTGCACGCCACGCGCGCCGACTTCCTGCGCCGGCTCGGGCGCGAGGACGAGGCGGCGAAGAGCCTGCGGACCGCGCTGGAGCTGGCGCCGACCGATGCCGAGCGGCGGTTGTTGGAGCGGCGGCTGGCGGAGTCGCGGGGGCGGACCGCCCGAAGGAACTGAAGGTCGTCAGGTCGTCAGGTCGTCAGGACAGCAGCATCTTGATATAGGCGTCCAGCCGCTCCTCCACGGCTCGGGTCGTCAGCTCCGGCCTCCCCGATTCCCGCCATGCCCGGGCGATGACGGCCACCTCTTCTGAGAACGCCAGCGGGTCCCGCACCATCCAGTACGACCGCTCGCTCGCGTCCGCGGCCAGCACGCCGCCGGCCTCCTCGTACGCCTCGGCGAACCGCCGGCCCCATGCCGGGCCGTGCAGCAGTGCGAGGTTGGTGCAGCAGTGCGCCACATCGAGATCTGCGGGACCCCACGAGGTGGCCGCCCAGTCGACGACCCCGGTGATGTGCGTGTCGGCCGGACTCGATGGCAGCACGCCGAACAGCACGTTTCCCGGCTGGAAGTCGCGGTGCAGGAATCGCCCTTGGTAGGGCGGAGCGGGTCTGCGGATCATGTCGACGGCGGCGGCCCACGCCGCCAGGTCGGCGTTCGTCGGTACCACGACGCTGTCGGCGGTGGTCAGCGTCACGTACCCGGGGGGACGTACTGCGGGCCGTAGTGCGTGGATCGACACCAGCTGACGCGCCAAGAGCGGCACCCGCGTCTCCACCCCGCCGTCGGTGAGGACCGTCCGGCCCGGCAGACAGGTCATGAGGAGCGAGGGATATTCGCAGTGGGCGGCGGTCGGATCGACGGCGACCAGTCCGGGAGCCGTCACGCCGGTCCCGGCAAGCTGTGTCAGGGCACCGGCTTCCCTGGTCAGCGAGTCCTCGGCACGCTCCCTGTGAGCCGGTTCGACGAACGATCGCAACACCAGCTCACGGGTGTCCCCGTCCCGTGTGACGATGGTCAGCTTCCGGATCTCGGCGGTGATCCCGCCCTGCAGCTCCTCGACGCCGACGATCTGCTCGCCGGTGTGGAGATGCTGCTTCACCCATGCCAGCGTCAACGGCCGAACCGTCAGTCGAACCGTCATAGGAGCAGTTCCTCGAGCTCGCCGAGCCGGCCGAACAAGACGGGCAGGCCACGCACTCCGTCGCGCACGGACTCGTGCGACAGCGCGAGGCCGGGACCGGTGGCCGCCTCGACGCCCGCCAGGCACCGCAGGATGTTCCACCTCGTGTGTCCCAACCAGCCGCCGATCATGTGCGCGAACCAGCTCGGGCCCGAGGGCGGCAGCACTCCGCCGCCGGCGGCGTAGCCGTCGAGGACCGAGGCGAAGACGGCGGGCTCGATGCCGTCGAGGCCGGGGCCCTTCGCCAGGCTCAGCGCGGTCGAACCGAGCTCACCGGACAGGTCGAGCAATCCCGACAGCTCCCAGTCCAGAACCACCGGCCGGCCCCGGCGGGCCAGCAGGTTCCACGGCTGGATGTCTCTGTGGGTCAGCACGACCGGGCCCGGCCGTTCGCAGGTGTCGACGAAGCGGGCGATCGCCTGGAACGTCTGGACCCGGGCGGCCAGCTCCTCGGCCCAGGGCTGTCCGGTCGCCGCCGCCCGCGCCGCGAGCTCGGGCCAGTCCCGTGCCACTGGTTCCTCGACCGGCCCGGCGCTCCAGGCGGCATCGAGCGCGTGGATGCGCGCGAGGATCTCTCCGATCTCGAACGCGTACGCCGCCGACACCGGCGCTTCCGGCACCTTCTCGCCCTCAACCCATCGATGGACGAGCGTGCCGCGGTCGGCCGAGATCGGCTCCGGCATCGGGATGCCGGCGGCGAAGGCCGTCCGCTCGAACGCGAACACGTCCTCGCCGTGATACGCCCAGCGGCGGTCGCCCAGGTTCAGCTCCTTCACCGCGAACGACCCTTGATCGGTGTCGAGCCGGTACATCCGGTTGGCGAACCCGCCGTGGACGCGGATCATCGGGCCGACCGGTGCGCCGAGCTGCGAAAGATCCACCTCCGCATGCTAGGTCCGACGACCTGTCGACGCACCGGGCTTTCCCGGGCGGTGGAGCTACATACACCCAACGAACACCATGTAGGGCCATCGTGCGAGCACGTCCCGGCTCGCAGACTTGAGGCATCACCTCAAGCCATCCATCTCGGGGAAAGAGAATCGCTATGCGTTCCCACAGCCGTTCCCACAGCCGTTTCCGTCAGCACGCCGCGAAGTCCGTCGCGATCGGCGCGGCGGGCGCCTTGCTGCTGACCGTCGCCTCGGCCGCCTCGGCCACCGTCGCGAACGCCTCGACATCCGGGCCCGGTGCGTTCGAGCACGGCCGGCAGCACCACGAGCCCGGCCGGTTGTTGTCCGTGACGGAGGTCGCGGCGCTGTCGCCGGATCAGGTGCAGGCGGCGGTGGTCCCGTTCTTCGGCGACACCAAGCGGGTGCGCTATGCGGTCACCGACTACCGCATCACCTACAGCACCGTCGATCCGCAGGGCCGCGCGACGACCGCCAGCGGCCTGGTCGCCCTGCCCACCGGCGCCGGCGACCGGCTGAACGTCATCTCCTACGACCACGGCACCAACCCGACCCGCGACGCGGTCGCCTCGGTCACCGCGGGCGGCGGCGACCGGGAGGCCGTCGAGCTGTTCGCCTCGGCCGGCTACGCCGCCGTCGCCCCGGACTACCTCGGACTGGGCACGGGCCCCGGCGTCCATCCGTACATGGATCTGGCCTCTGAGGTCACGGCCTCGGAGGACATGCTCACCGCGAGCCGCACCCTGGCCGGCCAGCACGACACGAGCCTGAATCCGCGGGTCATGGTCACCGGCTTCTCCCAGGGCGGCGCGGCGGCGATGGGCTTCGCGCACGCGATCCAGCAGGGCCAGGCAGGCACTTACTGGCGCCTGGGAGCCGTCGCACCGATGAGCGGCCCCTACAACGTCCGTACCGCTGAGATCCCCGCGCTGCTCAGCAACTCGCTCAACCCGGAGAGCGAAGTGCTCTACATCTCCTTCTGGACCGTGGCGATGAACCGGATCTACCACTTCTACGCCAACCCAGCGGAGGTCTTCCAGCAGCCGTACGCCTCGATCGTCGAAGGCCTCTACGACGGCGACCACTCCGAGCAGGACATCCTGTCGGCCCTGCCGAGCAACCCCGCAGCACTACTGACCCCGCAGTACACCGCACGTCTCCAGCACCCGACCGGCGCCCTGCTGACGGCGATGACGCAGAACGACGTCTCCTGCGACTGGCACCCGGACGCCCCGACGCAGATCTACGCCGCCAACGGCGACGACGGCGTCGCCTTCGCCAACGCCCAGCAGTGCCAGGCGCAACTGGCCGCGCACGGCGACCGCGTCAAGCTGATCGACGTCGGCAACGTCGACCACAACACCTCCGCGGAGCTGGCCACGCCGCAGGTGCTGGCGTTCTTCAGCGACGCGGCTGACAGCGAGCGCTAGGGCCGTCGCCGTCGCGGGGTCCCACGCCTGATTCGGGCGTGGGACCCCGCGACCGCTTTCGGCTATCTCAGCGTCCCTCCAACCCCTTCACGTTGTCCCCGAACGTCCATCCCAACGACCCGTCCCAGTTGATGGACCAGGTCATCAGTCCCTTGATCTGGCCGCCGACGCTGTTCCACGCCTGGGAGACCAGCGAGGGGGTCATGTAGCCGCCGCCGGCGCCGGGCTGGGCGGGCAGGCCGGGGACCTGGTGGTCGTAGGGCACCTTGATCGTGGTGCCCTGGATGGTCAGGCCGTTGTTCAGGCACTGGGTCTGGACCTGGAAGCCCTGGACTGTGGCCGCCTCGTAGGAGTCGCCGGAGCAGCCGTACATGCTGCCGTTGTAGTACTGCATGTTCAGCCACCACAGGCGGCCGTTGTCCATGTACTTCTTGATGATCGGCAGGTACGCGCCCCAGATCGAGCCGTAGGTCACGCTGCCGCCGGTCACGTAGGCGGTCTCCGGGGCCATGGTCAGCCCGAAGTTCGACGGCATCTGCGCCAGCACGCCGTCGATGATGCGCTCCAGGTTCTGCTGCGAGGTCGACAGGGTGTTGATGTTGCCGCTGTCGGTCAGGCCGGTCTCGATGTCGATGTCGATGCCGTCGAAGTTGTACTGCTTCAGGATCGGCACGATCGTCGCGACGAACTTGTCGGCCGCGGCGCTGGAGCTGAGGTCGACGCTGGCGGTGGCGCCGCCGATCGACATCAGGATGGTCCCGCCGGCCGCCTTCTCCGCGCAGTAGTCGGCCGGAGAACCAACCTTGACGTTGGTGTCCATGCCGTCCTGCCACTCCACGGTGCCGTCCGAGAGGATGACCGGGAACGCGGCGTTGATGACGTTGTACCCGTGCTGCTGGATCCGCGGGTCGTCGATCGGGATCCAGCCCAGGCCCGGGTGCACGCCGTTGAGCGCGCCGTCCCAGTTCTCCCAGTAGCCCTGGATCACCTTGCCGGCCGGGCGCGACTTCACCGGACAGGTGCTGCCGCCAGGCGCGGAGGAGGAGCTGCTGGAGGACGGGCTGGTCGGCGTCGAGCTGGTCGGGCTCGTCGGCGTCGTGGGCGTGGTCGGTGGCGTGGTCGGGGTGGTCGGGGGCGTCGTGGGCGTGGTCGACGGCGTGGTGGGCGTCGTGCTCGGCGTCGTCGGCGGCGGTCCGGCCGGCCCGGTCAGCGCCAGGTCGTCGGCGTAGTACACCGGCTCGGCGTACCAGCCGTGGAGGTAGACCTGGACGGAGGTCTGCGACGCGCCGGTCGTGAACGACACCGACAGCTGCTGCCAGCTGGTCGCCGACGGCGTCCACGTCGAGGTACCACCGGTCACGCCTATGTAGACGTAGGACCCTTCGACGTACCCGGAGAACGTGTACGCCGTGTTCGGCTGCACCGACACGGTCTGCGTGCACTGGGCGTTGTCCGAGCCGGAGGGAGTACCGGCCAGCGCGTGGCTGCCGGAGTGCACCGGGCTGGCGACGACGGCTCCTGTACCGGCGTCGCACGTCCAACCGGACAAGTCCCCACTTTCGAAGCCGGGGTTGGTCAGCAGGTTGCCGGACGCAGCCGCCGGGGCCGAGCCCGGGGCGGCGGTGGCGTCCGTCGCGAAGCCCGCGGCAGCTCCCGCGAGCGCGAGCGCGCCGGCCGCCGCCCCTGCTGAGGCGAGAAGTTGTCGGCGGCGAGAACTGAGATTCCTGAGCATCAAACGTCCTCCAGGCAGCACTACATGGCGAGTGGGCGGATACGCCTGCTGCTCCGGAGCTGCGGCTAGCACGCAGATTGGACTAGACCTGTGGGGCTGTCAAGACGTCTGCGCTTGACCGTTTCCGGCGGAGGTACGAAAGGGCAGCACTCTGCTCAGCGCGCCAGCGGCGACACGGTCCCGCCGATGTCCAACACCCCGGTGATCGCCGGCGCGGCAGCGCTCGCGGCGGGCAGCGCGGCGGTGTGATCGGGTACTGCGACGGTCGCCGAGCCGACTTGCAGCGAGGTGACGTGCCGCGACCCGGCGACCAGCAGGTACTGCTTGCCCTGCGGCGAGCGCCACCGGGTGTCGGCGACGATGTGCTGCGAGAAGCGGCTGCACGCGCGGCCTTCGGCCTCTGATCCGGTCTGCTGCGCGGGCGCGCTGCCCGGCGGCAGGAAGGTGGTGGCGGTGGAGCCGGTGCCGTCCCAGCGGTCGGCGCGGGTGCAGATCCAGGTGGCCGTGCCCGCGGACCGCGGCGTGGCCCTTCACCCGGTCGATCTCGGCTTCGTCGAGCTGGATGTAGGGCAGCGCGGTGCGCGGGTTGGCGATCACGCCGCGCAGGTACAACGCGGCCTTGAAAGCGCCCAGCGCCGAAGAAGCCCGGCCCATGCGCTCGGCCCCGCCCACGCCGACCAGCTCGAACAGGCGCATCAGCCGCTCCTGCTCCTGCTTGGCCGCGTCCCAGTCGCCGGCCTGCGCCAGCGCGTACAGGCGGGCGTAGCCGTGCGGATCGACGTTGCCCAGGCCGGGCACGACGCCGTCTGTCCGCCGAGCTCGGCATCACCGGCGGTCCGGCCACCAGTCCGGCGGTCGTGGCGAGCTTCGTGCGCATCAACGCCGGCGAGAAGCTGGCGACCGACCCCGAGGCGACCTCGGAGCTCTACTACGTGCTCTCCGGACGCGGCTGGTCGGAGATCTCAGGACGCGTCGTCACCTGGGAGAAGGGCGACGTCCTCACGCTCCCCGCGCACACCCGGCGACCCACCACGGCCTCACCGACGCCGCCCTGTACTGGGTCACGGACGAGCCCCTGCTGCGCTACCTCGGCGTCACCCCGAAGACCGCGCGCTTCCTGCCGACCAAGTTCCCTCGCCGGCGCCTCACCGACGAGCTCGCCGCGATCGCCGGCCGTCCCGGTGCCAACGCGAAGAACCGCGTCAGCGTGCTGCTGGCCAACGCCGAGCAGACCCAGACCCTGACCATCACCCACACTCTCTGGGCGATGTTCGGGCTGCTCCCAGCCGGCCAGGTCCAGCGCCCGCACCGGCACCAGTCGGTCGCCCTGGACCTGATCCTGGACACCCCGGAGGGCTGCTACACCCTGCTCGGCGACCGCCTCGACGAGCGCGGCGAGATCGTCGACCCGGTGCGGGTGGACTGGGTGCCGGGCGGCGCGTTCATCACCCCGCCCGGCAAGTGGCACGCGCACGTCAACGAGACCAGCACCGACGCGCACCTGATCCCGATCCAGGACGCCGGGCTCCATACTTACCTTCGTTCCCTGGACATCCGTTTCAGCGACCGGCGCTGACGGCTCTGTCAGCACACGAACGTGTCAGCACGCGAACCGGCAGCACGAGAGAGGCGGCGATGACCGACCCCGGCAAGGCCTCAGCAGCCGACCGCGCGTACGCCTACACCCGGCAGCAGATCCTCACCGGCGCCGTCGCGGCGGGCGATCTGATCAGCGAGGGCGAGACCGCCTCGGCGACCGGCCTGAGCCGCACGCCGGTGCGCGAGGCGTTCCTGCGGCTGCAAGGCGAGGGCGCGCTGCGTCTGCACCCCAAGCGCGGCGCGCTGGTCGTCCCGGTCTCTGTGGCCGAGATCCGGCAGGTGCTCCAGGCGCGCCTGCTGATCGAGTCCTTCGCCGCCGAGCAGGTCATCGCCGCCGATGCCGGGACCCGCGCCGCGTTGGCCGCGGAACTCGCCGCCTCGATGCGGCGCCAGCAGGACCTGACCGCCGCCGGCGACCACGCCGCCTCCGTCGCCGAGGACCGCACCTTCCACGAGCTGATCGTGCGCGCGGGAGGCAACGATCTGCTGGCCGACTTCTACGACGTCCTGCGCGACCGGCAGCTGCGCATGGGCAGCCACGCCCTGCGCCGCACCGCCGAGCGCCGGCACAGCATCGCCGCGCAGCACGCCCGTCTGGCCGAGCTCATCGCGAGCGGGAGCGCCGAGGAGTTCCGGCAGGCTGCTGAGGAGCACCTGCGGGGAACGCGGGAGGCGCTGCTCGGGCTGCCGGTGTGATGGCGGTGTGATGGCGGTCGCCGCTGAGACGTTTCCTTTGCCAGTAAGGGTTTCAGCTCACGGTTCTACCTCGGCGACGAACCCCGCGAGCGCCGCCGCCCGCCGAACAGCAGCCCTGCACCGAGCACCAGCATCGAGACCGCCGCCGCCGACAAGTCCATACCCGTACGCGGCAGCGTCGGGAGACGCGGCGGCACGTGCGGCGCGGGCCGCTTGTGCGGAGGGGTCGGCGGGCCCGGCGGCGGGGGCGGCGTCGGGGTGCTTCTCGGTCAGGGTGCAGGTCGTCGGGCCGGTGAAGTACTGGCGGGGGAAGGCGCCGGAGGTCTGGCCTGGGGCCAGGGTCAGCGTGGCCGTCGTGCCGTCCTCGCAGCTGAGCTCGAGCACGGCCGGGCGGGGGCGCGCAGGCCGGTGTCACCGGTCGTGGTCTTGGTGATGTCCAGCGTGCTGTTCAGCAGGGCAAGTTGGTCCGCTGCGGTGGAGAGACCACGATCCCGCGGTGCCTCCCGCAGCGGCGGATAGACCATCTCCGATTTCCCTCTCCTGCGCAAGGGGTATCTGGATGTTCATATAAACAACCATGACACAGGCGGCTACGGGCAACCCGGGCCGCGCCGCCGACCGATCCCCTAGCCTGGATTTTCGGGCCCGGGCGAAAGGCATGTGGTGCGGATGGTTCCCAGCTCCCCGGCGAACTCCCCGACCGCGTCGACACCGGAGGTGAGCCCCGAGCGTGCGGCAGCCCTCGGCCGGCTGCAGTACCTGCTCGACTCGGCACGTCCGGTCGACATACCGGTCGTCGCGTCCGCGCTGTCGGAAGCCGAGCTCGCCGCGGTCGTCGAGGCCTCACGGGGCCGACTCAGCGCTCCGCTGCGCGAGTACGTCCTCGTCCATGGGCCCTCCCGCGCGCTGGTCGCGCTGGCCCGCCAAGTGCTGCTCCACGGCGACCGGGACAGATACACCATGGAACGTCTTCTGACGCGCTTCGACGAGGAAGTCGACGCGGTGTTCTTCGAGAACGAGTCCTTCACGTTCAGGGAACGGGAGGCCCGCGACATCATCCTGCGAAGGCGCAAGGGACCCGACGGCCACGCCGTCATCGCTCCGCGGATCAAGCAGAAGCTGCTGGACGCCGTGACCGCAGCCGACGGCAAGCCCGGCGAGCCACTGATATCCCAGCTGGCCGTCGCCGACGATCCGGACCTGGTCCGGGCCCTGCTGCCGTTCGCCGGCCGGCTCAACGCACGCCGGGCGGCGACCGTGATCGCGACCCTGGCGGCCCACGGCCTGAAGAAGGAGGCGAGACGGCATCGCGCGCTGTGGGCGGGCCGGGGTCGGGACTTCACCGTTCTGGGATTGCGGCGCTTCGCCAAGCCGTCGGCCAAATACGTGCCGCATGACAGGTTCGACTACGCGTGGAATCGCATGCCGACACCCCTGCCCGCGGACACATACGGCAGGTTCGTCGGCGCCGACCAGTCGCCGCCCTCGGCCGACCAACTCAAACGGATCCGCGATGCGGCGTTGTTCTCGCTGCGGACCGGGACCATGGCGGCCGCCGACGTCCTGGAGCACACCCGCCCGGCCGCGCTCACAGTCGCGCTGGCCGCCGGCGAGTCCGACGACCCCGAGCGGCCGGGGATGCGACGAGCCGCGAACGATATACGGGCCCTTATCGCCGAGCGCGCCGCTGAGCGGTTCGCCGATGACCCGAAGGGCTGGGCCCAAACCATCACCTGGGTGAACTACTACCAGGGCACCCTGCCCGAACTGCTCGCCGATCCGGATTCGGCCCGCGATCGGAGCATCTCGCAGCATTTCAGCTCCCGCCTGCACACCGACCTCGACGCCGCCAACGTCCTGCTCGCGATCGCGCCTCCCGACATCACCCGGCGCGCCCTGCTCACCGAGAACATGGAGGCCACCATCGCTGACCTGGCCGCTGGGACCCCGTTGCGCCGCGTACTGGTCGAGCACGTCCTCACCCGCGGCACCGTGCCACAGCGCCAACGACTGGCGGCCAACGAGGCCACCCCCGATTCGGTCCTGTCCCGCCTGCTGGAACGGTCGGAGAAGACAGACATCGCCATCACGGTCCTGCACCGCGAAGAGGTCGGCCGCGACGTCCGCGACATCGCGTGCACCAAAGCTCGGCGCGGACTCCCCCTGAAGAACTGGATCTCGGATCGCGCACACGACGATCCCGGAGCGGCGCTTCTGGCGCTGAGCGCCAAGGCGGACCATCCGGACTTCATCCTCAACGTCCTGCGCTTGACCATCAACGATTTCGACGGCGGCGGCCGGATCGCCGCCTACACGCTGCTGGCCGACGTCGTCGGCTTGGAGGCCGTATGGGCGCTGGAGCTGGAGACCACCGGAAACCTCGAGGCGATGGCACCCTATGTGCGCGCCACCATGGCCACCGGCGACACCGTGCCGCTGATCGAGGCGGTCCGCGAACACCCTCTCCGCTCGGCCGAAGCCGACGAAGTCCCGACCTCGCCGTCACGCACGGACGAAAGCCTCGATCGGCAGCTGGACCGACCGCTGGAGGACCTGATCCACACCCGCCTCGACGGCCGCACCGACCGCTGGCTCGAGCTCCTCGATCTGTTGCAGGCCCGGCCTGAGGCTTCCGACGAAGAGCTCATCGCGGAATTCGACGCCGGCACCGCGGATCGTGGCGGGCGTTAGAACTCGGGAACCTCGTGCGGAACATGGCCGAGTTGGCGCAGGAGACCATACAGATCCGTCTCACCCCAGAACTCGACGATCACCCCTTTCGCGAGCCGGTACGTCTTGCACACCGACATCGTCACATCGCGACCGGATCGGTCGTGGCGATAGGTGAGCGTGGCCGCGACAGTCACGCGGTCGTCTGCCGCGAAGAGGTCATCGATGCGCACACGACAGTCCGACAGACCGGGCGAGAGCACCGAGCCCGCAGGATATTCGCGACCCTGGACGTGGGTTCCGGCGCCGTGTACTCGCACGTCCTCGGCCACGATCTGCTCGAACTCGCCGACCTGGCGGGTCTCGAAGACGCGCAAGTAGCGCAGCACTATTTCAGTGTTCTGCGAAGCAGCCTCATCGAGGTTGCGGATGACATTCGCGGGAGCGTCCATTGCAAGACGCTACCCGACGTCAGCACGCAGCCAAGCTCCACCTGAGCCGGCCGACCGGCCCGAGCCCGGTGACGTCGAGCTCCAGCCGGGTCAGGCGGTCGCCCCAGATGTCGGTGAGGTATGGATCGTCCAGTTCCCGCACGGTCGCGGTGAGCGGCACCGTCGCCGGATCCCAGCGCAGGCGGGCCTTTCCGGCTCCTTCGAGCGCGGTGATCACTACCTGGTCTTCGCTCAGGTCCACCGCTCCGGCGACGATGAGGTGCACGCGCGTCGGCTCCGGGTCGTCGGCCGCATCGAGTTCCCACGCTTCGTCGACCGTGACCTGGCCGGTGGCGCGGTCGAGGCGGGCTTCGCGGCGCCAGCTGATGATGTCGGTCCGCGGGTAGGCTGCGGCGAGGTCGAGCGCGATCCCGGCGGCGGCGTCCTCGGCGAACGTGTCAACGTCGCGGGCCTGGAACTCGGCGCCGGCGGACTGCGGGGTGCCGCGGATCTCGGGGACGCTGTGCCACGAGCTCTGCATGGTCCAGATGCTGTAGCGGTCGGGGCCGAAGGTCTGCGCGGTATACGTCGGGCGGCCGGGGTCGACGATCAGCGGGATGCCGTTGAGGGCCACGACGACGGTGCCGACGTCGTTGTGGTTGTGGTTCTCGCCGTTGTGGCCGCCTTTGAGGGCGAGGGTCAGGCCGTGGGAGGAGCCGGTGGCGCGGCGGGCCAGGAAGACCTGTGTCGATGGCAGCCAGACGTCGCGGGGAAGCGGCGCCGACACCGCCTCGGAGTCACCTGCCACCTCCGACTCGCCCACAGCCCCCGACACCCCTACCGCGGCCCAATCGGCGTCTGTCAGAGTCCGAAGAAACCACCCCAAGCCCCCATCCACCCGAGCCAGCGGCTTCCCCGGCCGCCGATGGGTCGCCGCATAGGCCGCCGCCGACGCGTCCCCGGCCCGGCGAGCCGCGCGGTGCAGCGCGTCCCACGGCTGGACGGCCGTCGTACGCGCCTGCCCGTCGGCGAAGTTGAGGTGCCAGTCGCCGCCGAGGTGCATGCGGTGCGGGAAGGCGATCGTCTCGCGCAGTGAGTTCGGCAGGTCGCCGCCGAGTGCTCCGCCGCTCGCGTGGGCCAGGACGTCCAGCGCCTCCAGGGCCCGGCACGCCCCGAGCCACCAGTAGCCGGCGCCCTCGTCGATCGCGCCGTCGGGCGGGATGTCGGCCACGTACCGGTCCACGCCTTCGGCCGCCATGCCGACCAGCCGGTCCCTGGCCTCGCCCTCGGGCATCAGGACCAGGCCGGCGACCAGGAGGTTGCCGTGGATCCAGGCGGTCCAGTTGTGCGCGTCGCCGTGCAGGCCGAGCCAGTGCCAGTCGCGGCGGGCGACGAAGGGCGTCAGTACCCTGACGTCCACCTCGTGCCGCACGCGCGCCCGCAGGCCCGGTGCCCGCTCGTCGAGCTGCGCGCCGAGCAGGTGGTCGATCCACGCCAGCTGCGCGGCCACCTCGCCGGCCCCGAGATCCAGGTAGGGCCGCGCGATGTCCGGCACCATCCCGCCACGCTCGAACACGTCGTCGTGCGCCGGCCAGCACCATGTGCTCTGCTCGCACAGTAGGCTCACCCCGTCCACGACCGCGTCGATCCACCCCGGCTCGAGCGTCACCGCGGCCATCACCGCCGCCCGGCTCAGCCGCTTGTCACGCGCCCAGACCGCGTTCTCGTACTCGGTCCGGTCGCCGTCGCGGCGGAACCGGGCGAAGGCGCTGGCCAGCGGGACGGGCCACGGCCGAACCACGTCGGCCGCGGCCCGCTTGCGCACGGCAGCCAGCGTCGGCTGATCGAGACGCTCCGCCGACCACACACCGCGATCGCTCGCCGGCGGCACCGGCAACGAGTCCGACGGCGCCGCCAACAGGCCTGCCGGTGTGCTGTTCGGCATGCTTCTCCTCGTCGTAGGCGGCCATCATCCCGCCTCGACGGTCACGGATCAGCTGGTTTTCGCCGCGGCCGACGTCCTCACAGTGCCGGGTAGCTCGGGAACGAGCACGACGGCACGCTGCCGCTCCCCGATGTCGCAGTCACCGTGACCCCGGTACCCGTCGGTGTCAAGGTACTGTTGTAGGTTTGCACCGCCGCGTAATCCGCAGTGCTCTTCGACACATCCAGGTGCACGTTCTCCAGCGTCACCCCCAGCGGGTGCGAAGAGTTGTACCCGTTGAGCACCGACGTCGCGCTGGAGCTGGAGGACGTGGCCAGAACCCCGTTGATGACGATGTCGGTGAACGACGGGATCGAGGACCCGCTCCCGCTGCTGTAGTGCGTGTCCAGCACGATCGGCGCCTTCATCCCGCTCAGGCAGATGTTCGAGTACGTCACCTGCGTGACCACCCCGCCGTTGCTCGCCGAGCTCTTGATCCGGATCCCGTTGTCGCTGCTGCTGGTGATGCCGGAGCTGTCCACACCGTTGAGCGTGTCGTTCGCGAACAGGACGTTCTTCACCCCGCCGTTGGTCTCGCTGCCGATCGAGATACCGTGCGTGCCCCAGAAGGCGTCGTTCCGGATGGTCATGTTCGACGCGGCGCTGCCGCCCTTGATCGCGATGCCGTCGTCGCCGTCCTGGATGAAGGAGTCCGCGATGGTGACGTTCGTGGCACCGGAGGGGTCGATGCCGTCGGTGTTGCGGGCATCGGCCGGCGTCTTGATCCGCACGCCCCAGGCCGTGAACCCGTTGCCTCCCTTGTAGACGACGTGGAAGTTCGGCGAGTCAACCAGGTTCACGTGGTACATCGTGAAGTCGTTCGAGGAGTCGGCCTCGATCAGGCGTGGGTTCTGCTGGTCCTTGCTCTGCGACTTCGCCTGGTCGGCCAACTGCCACCAGGTGGTCGAGGACCCCAGGATGCCGGTGTCGCCGCGGCCGTCGATCGTGCCCTGGTGGCCGGAGGAGTTCTGCACGCCTTCGATACCGGCGTTCGCACCGGACACCTGGATCAGCGGCTTGCATCCGCCCTCGGAGGTGGCCAGGGTGCCGCAGGTCGGCTTGCCGGAGACCTGATAGTTCGCCGGATTGCGGGAGCCGTACAAGGTCGCGCCGCTGTCGATCAGCAGGACCTCCCCGGCGTGGACGGTCAGCGGGCCGCTGAGGAAGGCGCTGTTCGAGCCGGAGGTGACCAGCTTCACCGCGACGGTTCCGCTGCTGCCGGCGCACGAATCCAGCTTCTGCTGGATCCGCGAGGTGTCCGGCGGGTTCGATTCCTGGGAGGAGGAGAAGGTGCGGCCGGAGATCGTCAGCTGTGCCGACACCGTGGCGCAGACGGTGCTCGGAACGCTCGGCTCGGAGACACTGCGGCTGTCGCCGGTGGCCAGCGTGGCGGATGCCCTGCCGGCCGGCGCGGCCGAGGCCGGGGCGTCGAGCAGGAACGTCGCCGCCGCCGCGACGGCGACGCTGGGGGTCAGGCACCAGATCCCGATGGCACGGATCCGGCGTGCGGTTCGTGGGGACATGCGGTCAGGTCCTTCCGTTGACTGTCATGCGTCCGCCGACGAAGCGGAGGTCGGGATCGCCGTCGGGCAAAGGCTCGTGCTCGGCGAGGATTTCCTGTGCGAACACCTCGGCGTCGTCCTGCGGCCGATAGCCCAGGGCGAGCGCCGGAGCCAGGTCCCACCAGGCGCGGGTGTTCGCCGAGATGCCGTACAGGACCTGGAAGCCGAAGGACGGCGCGTGCAGTAACGCATCGATCAGCCGCACCGTGTCGCCCGGGCTCAGCCAGGTGGCCAGGCCCCGCTCCCCCGGCGGCCGGTCGAAGCAGCTGCCGATCCGCACGGCCGCGACGTCCATGCCGTACCGGTCGGCGTAGAACGAACCCAGCGCCTCGCCGAAGACTTTCGTAACCCCGTACAGGGAATCCGGGCGCGTTCTGACCTCGGTGGTCAGCAGCGAACCGGTCGCGTGGAACCCGACCGCGTGGTTGCTGCTCGCGTAGACGACGCGCGCCACCCCGGCCCGCCGCGCCGCTTCGAACACCTGGTAGGTCCCGTCGATGTTCGCCGGCAGCAGGTCAGCGAACGCGGCCTCGGTGGGGATGCCCGCCAGGTGCACGACGGTCTCTACGCCGGTCATAGCTTCCTGAAGCGCCTCGGCGGCGGCCACATCGGCGATATCCGCGATCGTCCAGGGCAGCCCGTCGGGCTCGACCGGTCCGACCAGGTCCAGGCAGCGCAGACGCCAGCCCAGCGGCGGCAGGCCGGAGCGCAGAAGGCTGCCGATCCGGCCGGCCGCGCCGGTCACGAGGACCGAGCTCGGGATCGGGCTCGGGACCGGACTCAGGACCGAGCTCACTGCGGGACTCCGTCGATCACCACGTCGGTCAGTCGCAGGTCACTGATGTTCGTCGCGACGTTGGCGGCGGTGAGCGGGCCGGTGACGGTGACGTCCCGCAGCCGGACGGTGCCGACCGGGTCGGTCGGGTAGCCGGCGATGTCCCAGCCCTGGGTCGCGGCGGCGACCGTCCAGTGGCTGAGGTTGATGTCGGTGACGGTCGGCGGGTAGGTGCCGGTGTTGCCCTCGCCGTAGTTGAAGTCGATGAGCAACAACGGTCCGCCGATGGCGCTCACGTTCACGCGCCAGACGTGGCTGCCCTCGATGAACCCGCCTCGCACCGAGTTGGTCTTCAACCGGTGCCCGGCTTGCAGGCCGGTGCTGGTCATCGTCAGGTCCCTGGCATAGACCTCGCGGACGCCGCCGGTCATCTCGCTGCCGATGGTGATGCCGCCGTGGCCGGCGGCGAAGGTGCTGTTCTGGATGACGACGTTCTGGCAGGGGACGTCGACGCGGCGGCCGTCGGCGTCGCGGCCGGATTTGATCGCCACGCAGTCGTCGCCGACGTCGAAGGACATGCCGTCGATCAGGACGCCGTCGCAGGACTCGGGGTCGCAGCCGTCGGTGTTGGGGCCGGTCGAGGCGACGGTGACGTCGCGGATCGTCACGTCGTGGCTCAGGGTCGGGTGCAGGTGCCAGAACGGCGAGTTGCGCAGCGTCACGCCCTCGACCAGGACGCGTTCGCACTTGTAGGGCTCGATGAAGGTCGGGCGGAAGTGGTACTTGGCGCCGTCGCGCTGAGCGACCGGGAGACCGGCGTTCACGCTGGCCTCGAAGGTGGTGAAGTCGGCGTCGCCCTGCTTCTTCCAGGCCCACCAGTTGGCGGTCGACGCTTGGCCGTCGAGCACACCTTTACCGGTAACACAGACATCGTGTTCGCCGTAGGCGTAGATCAGCGGCGAGTAGTTCATCAGCTCGATGCCCTGCCAGCGGCTGTAGACCGTGGGCAGGTAGGCGTTCGGGTCGGTGGCGAACAGCAGGGTGGCGCCTTCGGCGAGGTGCAGGTCGATGCGGGAGGCGAGGCGGATCGGGCCGGTGGTCCAGGTCCCGGGCGGGACGACCACGCGGCCGCCGCCCTTCGCCGAGGCCGCGCGGATGGCGGCGTTGATGCTGTCGCCGTGGTCGGTGATGAGGAAGTCCCGGCGCGGGATGCGGGGTCGCTCGATGGAGCGCACGATCCGGTCAGCGGCGCGGTCCGCCGCCTTGTCAGCGGCTTGATCGGTATCGCATTTCGGGCTCGTGGCGGCGCGCGCCGCCGGGCTCAGCGCGCCGGTGAGCGCGACGGTCCCGCCGACGGCGGCCAGGCGCAGCACGTCACGTCGGCTGGTGGGCTCCCGGCGGTTTGTGGGCTCCCGGCGGCTGGTGTGCTCGGGCATGTCAGGCCTCTTTCGTGGTCAGTCTGCGGACCTCGCGACCAGCTGGGTCGGGTTCACGAAGCGCAGCGCGATCAGGAGCAGCACCGCCATGGAGCCGGTGTAGACCACGGCCATGGCGTCGATGGACTGGGTCGAGCGGATGCCGGCGGAGTTCACGGCCGAGAACAGGGTCACCACCAGCGTCTGGCTGCTGGGTCCGGAGGTGAGGAAGGTCAGCTCGAACATGCCGAAAGTACGTACCAGCACCAGGATCCCGGCGGCCAGCATGCCCGGCAGCAGCAGCGGTCCGAGGATCCGTCCGAGGACGGTGTGCGTCCGGGCCCCGCACACCCGCGCGGCGGCCTCGATCCGCGGGTCGATCTGTTCGATGAACGGCGTCATGGTGAACACCACGAACGGGATCGAGGGCACCAGGTTGGCCAGGATGACGCCGGTCAGCGTCCCGGCCAGGTGCACCTTGTAGAGCATGGTGGCCAGCGGGATGCCGTAGGCGATCGGCGGTACGAGGATCGGCAGGATGAACAGCAGGTTCAGCGCCTTCTTGCCGGGGAAGTCGCGCCGGGCCAGCGCATAGGCGGCGGGCACGCCGAGAGCCAGCGAGATCGCGACGACCAGGAGAGTCACCTCGAGCGTGACGCCCAAGACGTGGCCGAGGCTGAACTCCTTCCAGGCGTCGGTATACCAGTGGCTGGTCCAACCGCCGGGAAGCCAGGAGTCGAACCAGCGGCTGCCGAAGGAGTTCAGGAGCACGGTGGCGATGACGCCGGCCAGGTTGAGGAGGAAGAAGGCGAGGACGGCCCAGGTGAGCCAGGTGCCGGGGCGGAGGGCGAGGTGGCGGGGGCGGTCGGCGGCGAGCCCGGGAGCGGGCAGGCTTGAGCCGGCCGGACCTGGTTCGGCAAAGCCTGCCGGGCCAGCCGGGTCGGGCAGCGATTCGGTCGGAGTACTCATCCCTTGCCTCCCGTCGCGCCCCGGTACATCCGCGACCGGGCCGCTGCGAGCGCGCCGATCACGGCCAGCATCAGGACCGTCATGATCATGGCGTCGGCGCAGCCCTGGGCGTAGTCGAAGCGTTCCAGTGCGGCCTCGTAGGCCTCGATGGAGATCACGTGTGTACGGCCGTCGGGATCGCCGACCATCAACGCCGAGGGGAACACCGCGAAGGCCATGACGAACGTCAGGCTGAACGTGGTCAGCAGCCCCGGCAACAGCAGCGGCAGGGTCACGTACCGGAAGCGCTGCCACCAACCGGCGCCGAGGGTGGCGGCGGCCTTCTCCAGGCTCGGGTGGATGCCCGAGAGGTAGGAGTGGGTCAGCAGGTAGGCGAAGGGGAAGCCGCTGATGATCAGTGAGAGCAGGACGCCGGTGTAGTTCATGGTCAGCTTCATCGGCGAGGCTGCCAGGCCCAACAGGTGCAGCGTCCGGTTGAACCAGCCGGCCGGGCCGAAGAACTCCAGGATGCCCTCGGCGGTCAGGACCGTGCCGAGGGTGATCGGCACGACCAGCACCGCGAGCATGATGCGCTTGCCCCGGAAGTCGCGGCGCATCCGGTACGAGATCGGGATCGAGACGCCCACGTTGATGACCGAGGCGGGGATCGCCAGGGAGAACGTGGCCCAGATCGACTTGCGTGAGAAGGGGTCGCTGAAGAAGCTCCGGTACGCGCCGAACACCCCGCCGGCCGTAGGTTGGAACGAGAGCTGCAACCCGTACAGGAACGGGTAACAGAACAGCGCGATCAGTGCGAGTGCTCCCGGCAGGACGAGCAGCAGGGTACGGTCTACGCCGCGTTCAGCCAGGCGGTGGCGCAGCGCCAGACGCGGTGGAGCAGTGGGTGGAGTAGTGGTTGTGGCGGCGGTCATGAGGCAACCGCCTCCGCCGGGAAGACCAAAGCTCGCTCGGCATCCACGGCGATGTGGAGCCGGTCGCCCGGGCGTACCGGCTGGTGCGCCTTCAGGTGCAGACGCCGCCCTTGGTCCGTGGCCGCCTCCACGTGCAGCACCCGGCCGTGGTACTCGACGATCTCCGCGACCGCCTCGCCGATCGCGGTCTCGCCCTCGGCGGCGACCCGCAGGTCCTCCGGCCGGATCGCGACCAAAACCTGCTGCCCGGCCGACAACGCGCCGTCGACCGGGGTACCAGCCGGGTTGCCGGCCCTGGTGCCCACCACCCGCAGCCCGTCCCCCTCGGCCAGCGCCGTCGTGCCCTCAACCGAGCTCGCCCGCAGTGGCAGCAGATTGCGATACCCCATGAACGCCGCCACGTGCGGATCGGCGGGGTGCTCGTAGAGCTCGGCGGGCGTGCCGATCTGGCTGACCCGGCCGTCGTGCAGCACCACCAGCCGGTCGGCCAGCGACAGCGCCTCCTCCTGGTCGTGCGTGACGTACACCGTGGTCAGGCCGAAGTCCTGGTGGATGCGGCGGATCTCGCCGCGCATGGCCAGGCGCAGGGCGGCGTCCAGGTTCGAGAGCGGCTCGTCCATCAGCACCAGGGCCGGTTCGGTCACGATGGCGCGGGCGATCGCGACGCGCTGCTGCTGGCCGCCGGACAGCTGCGCCGGGTGCTTGGCGGCGTGCTCGGTGAGGCGGACCAGGTTCAGTACGTCGGCGACGCGGCGTTCGGTCTCGGCCTTGGCCACGCCGCGCATCTTCAGGCCGAAGGCGACGTTCGCGCGCACGGTCAGGTGCGGGAACAGCGCGTAGTTCTGGAACACCATGCCGAAGCCGCGCTTCTCCGGCGGCAGCGTGTCCACGCGGCGGCCGTCGAGCTCGATCTCGCCGGCGGTCAGCGGCAGCAGGCCGGCCAGGCAGTTCAGCGCCGTGGTCTTGCCGCAGCCGGAGGGCCCGAGCAGCGCGATGAACTCCCCGCCGGTGATCTCCAGGTCCAGCGGGTGCAGGGCGGTGTGGGCGCCGTAGGCCCGGCTGACGCCGCGCAGCGTGAGCCGGCCGAGTTGGGAGGCGGGCCGGCGCGGGGGCGAGGCCTGCGGGGAGGGGGAGGTCGCGGCGGTCGTCGTCACTTCGCCGCGCCGATCTTCTTGTCCCACAGGTCGAACGCGGTGACCTGGGCCCCGGCGGGCAGCGAGTTGCGGATCGGGCCGGTGGAGGTCCAGGTGTCGAAGTCGGGGTCGCCGTACTTCTGGACGACCTGCTGCGAGGCGGCCGGGGCCTGGGACAGGGTCACGCCCTTGACCGCCGGGCCCGGGTAGAAGTAGCCCTGGTCGTACGTCGCAGCCTGCTGATCCGGGGTCAGGGCGAAGGCCAGCAGCCGCAGCACCGCGGTGAGGTGGTCGGCCGGGATGCCCTTGGGGATCACGCCGTACTGCGCGTCGCTGACCCAGGTCAGGTTGTCGAACTTGGCGACCTTCACCCCGGCCGGGACGGTGCCGGTGGCGCGCGGGTTGATGTACCAGCCGGCGGTGGAGGCGATGATCCAGACGGTGCCCTGCGCGATGCCGGTCATCGTCGCGGAGGTCTTCGTCGGGTAGCTCTCGACGTACTTGCCCAGCTGCGCCAGGTAGTCCCAGGTCTTGGCCCACCCGTTGGTCGGATCGCTCGGGTCGGAGTCGCCGAGCAGGTATGGCAGACCCATGAGAAAGGTGCGGCCCGGTCCGGAGTTGCGGGGCTGGGCGTACTGGAACCTGCCGGGGTGCGCCTGGGCCCAGGCCAGCAGGGCGTCCGGCGTGGTCGGGGCTGTGGCGACCTTGCCCGGGTCGTACTCCAGCAGCGGCCCGGAGGGGGTGACCACCAGTTCGATGCCCTGGTCCTGGGCGAGCGCGGCCATGGAGGCGGCGGCCGGCTGGTAGTTCGCCATCAGGTTCGGGAAGAAGGTGTCGTAGTAGGGCTTGAGGTCGTACCAGAGCTGCTTCTCGATCCCGGCGGCCAAGCCGTCGGTTCCGGTGAGCACCAGGTCGATCTGCACGTTCCCGCCCTGCTGCTGCGCCTGCACCTTCGGAGCCAGCTCCGGCGCGGTGCCGGTGCTGGTGGTGATGCCGGAGACGACCTCGGGGTGCCGGGCCTTGAACGCGTCCAGGATCGGCTGGGTCAGCTGCAGGTTCCCGGCCACGTCCAGGATGGTCAGCGCCACCGGCTTGGACGGCGCGGTGGCCAGCGTGCTCGGCGGCGCGGCCTTGGCAGAGCTCGACGATCCCGGTGCCCCGCAGGCGGACAGAACCGGAGCGGCGGCGGCGCCGGCGGCCAGCGAGCCGAGCAGGGTGCGGCGGGACATGGCTGTTTTGCGCACGGACATAGGGGTGTCCTTCGCTTGGTGTCGGTGCGGAGCCGACGCCGCTGATGTGCGGCGGGGCTTGATGCTGAGACTGGAACTACGTGCTCAGTGCGGGTCCGGCACCGGGTTCACACCGGGCCGGGCCAGGAAGTCGAAGTCACAGCCCTGATTCGGCTGCGTGATGTGCTCGGCGTACAGGGATCCGTATCCGCGTTCGAACCGTGGCGCCGGGGCTTGCCAGGCCGCACGGCGTCGTTCGAGTTCGGCGTCGTCGACCTCCAGGCGCAGCGTGCGCGCCGGGACGTCCAGGGTGATCACATCGCCGGTCCGCACCAGCGCCAGCGGCCCGCCGGCGTGCGACTCCGGCGCGACGTGCAGGACGCAGGTCCCGTAGCTGGTGCCGCTCATCCGGGCGTCGGAGATCCGGACCAGGTCCTTCACGCCCTTCTTGAGCAGGTAGGCCGGGATCGGCAGCATCCCGTACTCCGGCATGCCGGGGCCGCCGAGCGGGCCCGCGCCGCGCAGCACCAGGACCGTGTCCTCGGTGACGCCCAGATCCGGGTCGTCGATGCGGGCCAGCAGGTCGGGGTAGGAGTCGAAGACGACCGCCGGTCCGGAGTGGGTGAGCAGGCGCGGCTCGGCGGCCAGGTGCTTGATCACCGCGCCGTCCGGGGCCAGGTTGCCGTGCAGGACCGCGACGCCGCCGTGCTCGGCCACCGGGTTGTCCGGCGTGCGGATCACCTCGGGGTCGTGGATCTGGCCATCAGCGTAGTACGCGCCGAAGGAGGTCCCGGCGACCGTCGGCCGGTCCGGGTGCAGGATCCCCGGGACCTCGGAAAGCTGGCGGAGCAAGGCTTTCAGGCCGCCTGCGTAGTAGAAGTCCTCCATCAGGAACCGCCCGACCGGCCGGACGTCGGCCAGCACCGGGACGCGCTCCCCGATCGCGTCGAAGTCGTCCAGCCGCAGTTCCACGCCGAGCCGGCCGGCCATCGCGATCAGGTGGATCAGGGCATTGGTGGAGCCGCTGAGCGTGAGCACGGTGGCCGCCGCGTCCTCGAACGCCTCGCGGGTCATGACCTGGTCCGGAGTGAGCCCTTCCAGCGCGATCGCGACCGCGCGCATGCCGGAGGCAGCAGCCATCCGGTGGTGCGCGGAGTCCACGGCCGGGATCGAGGACGCGCCGGGCAGAGACATGCCCAGGGCCTCGGCGCAGGCGGTCATGGTCGAGGCCGTGCCCATCGTCATGCAGTGCCCGGGCGAGCGGGCCAGGCCGCACTCGACCTCGGCCATCTCGCACTCCCCCACGCGCCCGGCCCGGTACTCGTCGAAGTACCCGAACAGGTCGGTGCCGCTGCCGAGCGTCTTGCCCCGGTGGTGGCCGCGAAGCATGGGCCCGGCCGGGACGAACAGCGCCGGGAGCCCTGCGCTGGCGGCGCCCATCAGCAGCGCCGGCGTGGTCTTGTCGCAGCCGCCCATCAGCACCGCGCCGTCCACCGGGTAGGAGCGCAGCAGCTCCTCGGTCTCCATCGCCAGCAGGTTGCGGTAGAGCATCGGCGTGGGCTTCTGGAACGTCTCGGACAGTGTCGACACCGGGAACTCCAGCGGGAACCCGCCGGCCTGCCACACCCCGCGCTTGACCTGCTCGGCCCGCTCGCGCAGGTGCATGTGGCAGGGGTTGATGTCCGACCAGGTGTTCAGGATCGCGATGACCGGTTTGCCGAGGTGTTCCTCCGGCAGGTAGCCGAGCTGGCGCATGCGGGAGCGGTGGCTGAAGGCACGCAGGTGACCGCCGGTCGCGCCCTCGCCGAACCAGGCCGCGCTGCGCAGCTGAACCGGGGCGCCATCAGCGTTTCCGGCTTCGTGTGTAGCTCGGTGGGTAGTCCTGTGGGCAGCTTCTTGGGTAGTCCCGTGGGCAGCTTGTCGGGTAGCTCGGTCGGGAGCGCCGGTCACAGCCATCCTCCGCTCCGCCACTGGTCGAGCACGGCGGCGATCCGGTCCCGCACCGGCTGCGGCAGCGCGCGCGAGGGCGGACGCACGTCGCGGCCGATGAAGCCGAGCTGGGCCAGCGCCTCCTTCACCACGCTGACGTTGTCCGCACTGGCATCGGCGGCCCGCAGCTCCTCGAACTCCCGGACCGTCTCCCAGAGCAGCATCGACTTGGCGAAGTCGCCGCCGCGCAACGCGTCCAGCATCGCCGCGGACAGCCGGGGCGCGACGTTGACCAGCCCGGAGGTGAAACCGGTCGCGCCGACGGCCCAGTAGCCCGGCGCGGACAGCTCGGCGAGCCCGGCGATCCAGGCGAAGGCCTCCAGACCGGCGTCGCGCGCCACCGAGGCGAAGCGCACCGGGTCCGGGACCGCGTACTTCACCCCGATCACGTTCGGGCTGTGCCGGGCCAGCGTGGCTATGTGCTCCCCGGCCACGCGCTCGTCGCGGATGTAGAGGATGACGCCGAGCCCGGGCACCGCGTCGGCGATGACGCGGTGGTACTCGATCCAGCCCTCGGCGGAGCGGTAGGGGTGCACCGGCTGGTGGATCATCAGGGCACTGGCGCCCACGTCGGCGGCGTGGCGTGCGGCGTCGACCGCGCTGGCGATGTCCAGGCCGACGCCGGCCACCACCTCGGCCCGGCCGTCGACGGCCTCGACCGTCGATTCCACCGCCCGCCGCTTCTCCGGCTCGCTGAGAGTGTAGAACTCGCCGGTGTTGCCGTTCGGCGTCACGGCCTGGACGCCGTCCTGGACCAGGCGGCGGATCAGCGCGGCGTGCCCGGGCCAGTCGACGCCGCCGTCGGGGGCGAAGGGGGTGGCCGGGATCGCCACCACCGTCGCCAGCCGGGCCCGCAGGCTGTCCAACGGGGACGGCGCAGCGTCTTCCGATGCGGTGGTCATGGATATCCGCTCCGTTTCTTCTTCGGCCGGTCGGCTCAGGTGGTTCATGCGGCGTCCTCGGCGAAGTTGCGCGCCACGAAGGAGCTGATGTGGCTGCGCATCAGGTTCCTGACCTCTTCGGCCTTCCCGCGCTCGGCCGCCGCGAGGATCGCGCGGTGCTCCGCGGCCTCCCTTTCCCACGACGGCCGCTGGGCCCACGCCGCAGCGGACACCAGGGCGGTCTGGTCGCGCAGGTCGTCCAAAGTCCGTACCAGCAACGGATTTCCGCATCCGAGGTACATCTCGCGGTGGAACACCCGGTTGGCCAGGGAACGCTCGGCGGCGTCGGCCGAGCGGTCGGCGGCCTCCAGCGCGCGCCGTGCCGCCGACCAGTCGCCGCTGGCCGCGACGGTCCGTCCGGCCGCCACCGGCTCCAGCAGAAGCCGCATGTCGTATATGCAGCGCGCGTGCGCACGGTCCATCTCCCGTACCGCGCCGCCTTTATAAGGACTCATCGTCACCAGTCCGGTCCCGGCCAGCGTCTTGAGCGCCTCGCGCACCGGGGTCTTGGAGACCCCGAGGTGGGCGGCCAGCTCGGTCTCCACCAGCGGCTGCCCGGGCTTGAGCTCGCCGGCCAGGATCGCGTGTTTGATAGCCGCCAGCACCGCCTCGGTGCGAGACGGCAGCGCGCCGGGCGGGGATCCCATGGGGGATGACAGAGCCAGATCGGGCATCGCGACTCCAGAGAGGTTCGTCAGATCTCATATATGAGATGCTGTGGGAGCCTAAGCCTGGCGGCCAGGCCCGTCAAGGCTCTGCGGAACGTCCGGACCAGGTTCGGCGAAACTTTCATATCTGGCATGCGAGCAGGCAGGGCGAACGTCCCGTTCCCGCCGCATCGCTTGGCTCCCGGGCGCGTCCGTTCCTAGCGTGAGGCGCAGGCCGCTGAACCGACTCGGCGGCACTTCGCAGTGCGCAGGAGGTCCCATGAGATCCGGCAGACGGATCGTCGCCGCGGTGCTGGCGATGCTCACATCCCTCGCGGCGGTCGTGGCCGCCGTGGACGCCGCACCCGAGGCGTCGGCGGCATCGCTGGTGCAGGTCACGAACTTCGGTGCCAACCCCACGAACCTGCAGATGTACGAGTACGTCCCGGCGAGCGTCCAGGCCCATCCCCCGATCCTGCTGGCGCTGCACTACTGCGGCGGTTCGGGCCCGGCGTTCTACTCCGGGACCGAGTTCGCCTCGCTGGCCGACCGGTACGGCTTCATCGTGATCTATCCGTCGGTGACGCGCAGCGGCGACTGCTGGGACGTGTCCTCCCCGGCCGCGTTGACGCACAACGGATCCAGCGACCCGGCCGGGCTGATCGCCATGGTCCAGTACGTCGAGCAGCACAACGCCGCGGACGCGAGCCGGGTGTACGTCACCGGCGCCTCGTCCGGCGGCATGGCGACGAACGTCATGCTCGGCGACTACCCGGACGTGTTCAAGGCCGGCGCGGCGTTCATGGGGGTGCCGTTCGGATGCTTCGCCACGACAGACGGCTCTCTGTGGAACACCGCCTGCGCGCAGGGGCAGATCACGAAGACGCCGCAGCAGTGGGGCGATCTCGTGCGCGCCGCCGACCCGGGGTACAGCGGGCCGCGTCCCCGGATGCAGCTGTGGCACGGGACCAGTGACACCACGCTGTCGTATGTGAACTTCGGCGAGGAGATCAAGCAGTGGACCAACGTGCTGGGGGTTTCGCAGACCCCGAGTACGACCGACTCGCCACAGTCCGGCTGGACGCACACCGCGTACGACGACGCCTCCGGGACGGCTCAGGTCGACGCGTACAGCATCGCCAACACCGGCCACGTGCTGCCGCTGACCGGCATGGCCGCTGATGCGATCTACTTCTTCGGGCTGGATCAGAGCACTGGTGGTGGAAGCGGTGGCGGTACCGGTGGCGGAAGCGGTGGCGGCAGTGGCGGTACCGGCGGCGGTAGCGGATGCACCGCGGCCTATGCGGTGACCAATCAGTGGGCCACCGGCTTCACCGCCTCGGTGACGGTCACGAACACCGGGACGGCGCCCACCAACGGCTGGAAGGTGAGCTGGAGTTGGGGCGGCAGCCAGCAGATCACCAATGTCTGGAACGGCGTGCCGGCCGGCAGCGGCTCGCCGGTGACCGTCACGAACGCGACCTACAACGGCTCGGTGGCGGCCGGCGGCAGCACGAGTTTCGGTTTCCAGGCCACGTATTCGGGGGCGAACACCTCCCCCACGCTGAACTGCACGACGAGCTGATCGGGTCGAAAGTTTCAGCCGCACGCCGCGCGCGACATCGCACCGGGGGCTGGTCGGTTGCCGAGGGGATGTACGTGCCCTGTAGTGGGCTGCACAAGCAGACCATGCATACGGGAGTCACTATGCGTCGAACCAGCCTTCGATGTCTGTCCGCGCGGCGAGCGGCCGGAGCCCTGCTCTCGGTTCTGATCATGATGCTCGCCGGGGCACTCGCGCAGCCGGCGACAGCCGCGAAACCGTCCTCGGCGGCCGCCAAGCCCTTCGCGGCCGCCGGCGCCGGCTACTGGCACACCAGCGGCCGCGACATCCTGGACTCGAACAACCAGCCGGTCCGCATCGCCGGCGTCAACTGGTTCGGCTTCGAGACGGCCAACTACGTCCCGCACGGCCTGTGGTCCCGGGACTACAAGTCGATGATGGACCAGATGAAATCGCTGGGCTACAACACGATCCGGCTGCCGTACAGCGACGACATCTTCAAGCCCGGCACCATGCCCAACAGCATCAACTTCTACCAGATGAACACCGACCTGCAGGGTCTGACCTCGCTGCAGGTGATGGACAAGATCGTGGACTACGCAGGCTCCATCGGCCTGAAGGTGATCCTGGACCGGCACCGGCCCGACTCCAGCGGGCAGTCAGCGCTCTGGTACACCTCCACGGTCCCGGAGTCGACCTGGATCACCGACCTGACGTCGCTGGCCACCCGCTATCAGGGCAACCCGGCGGTGGTCGGCATCGACCTGCACAACGAGCCGCACGACCCGGCATGCTGGGGCTGCGGGGACGTCTCGATCGACTGGCGGCTGGCCGCCGAGCGCGCCGGGAACGCCGTGCTGGCGGCGAACCCGCACCTGCTGATCTTCGTCGAGGGCGTGCAGACCTACAACGGCAGCTCCTACTGGTGGGGCGGCAACCTGCAAGGCGCCGGGACCTACCCGGTGCAGCTGAACGTCCCGAACCAGCTGGTGTACTCGGCGCACGACTACGCGACCAGCGTGGCCAGCCAGCCCTGGTTCACCGACCCCTCCTTCCCCTCGAACATGCCGGGGATCTGGGACAAGAACTGGGGCTACCTGTTCAACTCGAACATCGCACCGGTATGGGTCGGCGAGTTCGGTACCACCCTGGCCTCCACCACCGACCAGGTCTGGCTCAAGACGCTGGTGTCGTATCTGCGGCCGACGAGCACCTACGGCGCCGACTCCTTCCAATGGACGTTCTGGTCCTGGAACCCCGACTCCGGCGACACCGGCGGCATCCTGAAAGACGACTGGACCACCGTCGACACCGTCAAGGACGGGTATCTGGCCTCGATCAAGGCACCGGGCCTGGCCGGCGGCGGTGGTGGCGGAGGGGACACCACTCCGCCGACGGCGCCGGCCAACCTGGCGGCGACATCGACGACGTCCACCTCGGTCGCGCTGTCCTGGACCGCCTCGACGGACAACGTCGGCGTCAGCGGCTACGACGTCTACCGGGGCAGCACCCTGGCCGGAACGACCGCGGGCACGACCTTCACCGACAACGGCCTGAGCCCCTCGACCGCGTACACGTACACGGTCAAGGCGTTCGACGCCGCCGGCAACCTCTCACCGGCCTCGGCCGCGGTGACCACGACGACGCAGGGCACCGGCACCAACGCCGGCTGCACCGCCGCCTACACGGTGTCGAACCAGTGGAACAACGGCTTCACCGCCAACGTCACGGTGACCAACACCGGAACCGCCGCCACCCACAGCTGGCAGGTCACCTGGACGTGGCCGGGCGGCCAGGCCGTCAGCAACGCCTGGAACGCGACCGAGGCGCACAGCGGCCAGAGCGAGACGTTCACGGCGGTGAGCTCGGACGCGGCCGTGGCTCCGGGGGCGAACACGTCGTTCGGGTTCCAGGCGAGCTACAGCGGCAGCAATCCGGCGCCGACGCCGGTGTGTACGGCGAGCTGAATGACAGAGGCCTGACGAATACACTCCGCCGCCGCGCCCTTCCCGGCGCGGCGGCGGAGTTTCGCGTGCGAAAGCTCAGGGCTTGGCCGCTATCTGCGCGGGGACGACGTAGCCGGCGCCGTCGTAGTCGACCTCACCGAGGGACTGGAAGCCGAAGTCGGCAAAGCCCACCGCGAACGCGTAGCCGCCGATGCGCACGGACTGTGCGCGGATCGTGCCGGTGCTCAGCATGAAGTCCACATAGGCGACCCGTTCGTTGACCCGCCCGCCGACCGCCACCCAGTCGGGAAAACGGGAAGGTATGTCATCGGCCAGCGCGGTGAGCGACTGGCAATTCGTGGTGGGTATCGCGCCGGGCGCGGGACGCGGCGCGACGGTGTAGCAGATCCCGAACGGTCCGATCCTGACCTCGACAGATGCGGGCTTGCCCGACTGGGTGGTGCCGGTGATCGTCCCGGAGGCCTCCGCCTGGGTCGGCACCTGGCCCGGCTGGTACCACATGGCGAAGTGGGCCATGCCGTCTGCCTGGAACGGTATCGAGTACGCGATCGGGCTCCCGTCCGCTGCGTAGGCGTCGACGCGCGTTATCCCGAGCTTCGGCGGCACCACCAGCAATGCCACCAGGTTCCCCTGCACAACACCCGGCAGCAGCGACACCTGTTCGCCGTCGCTCAGAGCCACGTCGATCCGAGTGGTCTTGGAGCCGAAGAACACCTCATACGTCGTCGTCGATCCGGCCGAGCCCGCGGAGGCGAAGTCAGCCGGATCGTCCCCAGGACGCCCGCTGCACACCACGGTGTAACGGCCCTCGGAAGGGCAGCCACCGGGAGCGGCCTTGATGGTCCAACGCTTGCCCTCCGCGCTACCGGAGAACACATATCCGCCCTTCTTGTCGGCATGCGGCGCGTTCACTGTGACCGTGGTCCCGCCGGCGGGAGCGATGTGCCGAGGCCCTATCAGGCCCAGACCCGGAAGTGCCGTCCCCAACACCGCCGCAGCCGCCACCGTCCCGGCCGCCCACACCCGCCGCGTGTGACGGATCGCCCTCGCGCGGCCGTAGACCGCTTCGCTGGGGACCGGACGCGGCTGGAGCCGGTTCAGTTCCTCGTCGAGATAGCGCTGCAGGGCCAGTTCATCGTCTGTCATGAGGCGCTCCAATCGTGCAGCCGCGGGTCGGTACGCAGGCGGGCCAGCGCGCGGGAGGCCTGGCTGCGCACGTTGCCGACCGAGCAGCCCAGGATCGCGGCCGCCTGCGTCTCGGTCAGGCCGTCCCAGTACCGCAGGATGACCACCGCGCGCTGGCCAGGCGGCAGGTCCATCAGGGCCGGGATCAGGGTCATCCGCTCTTCGAGCCGGTCGGTGTCCGGGCTGTCGCCGGCGGGCGTCTCCGGCGCCTCGCCGCCGAGATGTTCCTCCACCCGGCGTCTGCGGAACCGTCGGCGGTTGAGGTTGATCAGGATCCGGCGGACGTAGGCGTCGGGATCATCGGCGCGGCGGACGCGCGGCCACGCCACGAGCGCTTTGGCCAGCGCGGCCTGTGCCAGATCCTCGGCGTGGCCGTGATCGCCGGTCAGGCCGTAGGCGAACCGGACCAGCGACGGCCAGCGGCCGACCATGAACCCGTGGAACTCGGCGTCGTGGCCGTCTTTGTCCGCGCGCATCGATCCCCCCTCGGCGGTGTGCCTCCGTCCCCTAAGAGCACCGGCGCGCGCCGAATCAATGCATGGTCCGAGAAGGGAATCGCCCGCGTCAGCCGCCCACGTCAGTCGCCCGCGTCAGCTCCGGCGTGCCGGCCACTCGGCCTGGCGGCGCCCGGGATCGGCGACGGCGGCCAGCGAGCTGATCGAGCGGGCCATGAGCGGCATCGTGCGCCACTGGGCGTCGAAGGTTCCGGTGCGCAGGTCGCAGGTGATGAGGAGCTTGTGCGGGGTCTGGGTGAACTGCAGGTGCACGGTGACCGTGTCCTCGGCGGTCCGGGTGGCGCGGGCCGTCAGGTGGCCGGTCGGGGGCGGCCAGGCGCCTGCGAGGAGCGGCAGTGTCGTGGTGGTGCCGTCCTGTTCGTGCAGGGTCAGGGTGTGTGGCGTGAGGCTGATTCGCTCGAGTTTGCGAAGCACTGAGGTGGCGGCGGTGAACTCTGATTCGGAGACCTCGTCGCCGTCGGGGAACGGCAGCTGCAATGCGGTCAGGCGGTGCGCGAGCGCTGCGTCGGCCGCCTCCGAGCCCTCGCGGTCGAAGGCGGGCAACAGGTGCGTCCACGCCGCGTCGAGCACGGCTTGCATGTCCTCGGCCTCGCCGGTCATGGCCAGGACGGCGTCCTGTTCGGGCAGGACGACGCAGAGCTGTCCGTAGGCGCCGTCGCCGCGGTAGCCGTGGCGGGACATCCAGAACTGGAAGCCGTAGCCCTGGGCCCAATCCGATTCCGGGCCGCCCCAGTTGCTGCTGTCGACCTGGGTCCGGGTGGCTTCGGCGACCCATTCCGGCGCCAGTAGTTGCCGCCCTTCCCACGCGCCGCCTTGGAGGTACAGCTGGCCGAGGCGTGCGACGGTTTCGGTGGTGGCGTGCAGTCCGGCGAAGCCGATGTCGCGGCCGGGCGGGTGCTGGAGCCAGAACATCTCATCGATCCCGTCGATGCCCAGCGGTTCGAGGAGGCGGGGACGCAGGTAGTCCAGCAGGGTGGATCCGGTGACGCGTTGGACGATCGCACCGAGCACGTGGGTGGTGGTTTGGCTGTAGGCGAAGGTGACGCCGGGGGTGCCGTCCGGCGGGTCGAGCAGGAAGCCGCGGACGGGCTCGTCGTGGTCGATGTCCAGGGCCCGGTTCCACTGCTCGGTGGTGTGCCCGGCGGACATGGAGGCGATGTGCCGGACCAGGATCGACCGGCTGCGCGGATCGGTGACCTCGGCGTCGAGTTCCGGGAAGTAGGACAGGACCGGGGCGTCGAGGTCCAGGAGCTTGTCCGCCCAGGCCAGTCCGGCGGCGGTGGAGGTGAAGCTCTTGCTCAGCGAGTAGAGCTGGTGCAGCCCTCGCGCGCTGTACGGCGACCACCAGGCCTCTGCGATGACGTGGCCGTGGCGCAGCAGCATGACGCTGTGCGGCTCGATGCCGGCCACGCCATCGACGGCTTCGAGGGCGTCGAGGGCGTCGAGGAAGGCGACGATGCCGTGGGCGTCAGTGGCCTGCGATGACGGGGCGGAGCGGGGCAGGGCGGTCATCGGGACTCCGGTCTACCGTTCTACGGTCTCTGGGAATGCGTGCGGCCGGACTGTGCGCGTCCAGTCCTGGACCTTCCCTACCGGAATCCGGAAAATGTGCGCAAGCGGCTCAGCCGTGGCGGTCGTGCTCGCGGTCGCGGTCGTGGTCGTGGTCGTGGTCGTGGTCGTGGTCGTCGAGGATGTCGGTGATGACCCGTTCGAACTCCGGGGCCAGCGCGGGGTCGGTGTGCGACCGGCCGCTGAGCTGGAGCATCGCCTTCCACAGTGCCCAGCCGCGGCCTCGGGCCCAGGTGGCCGCGTCCTGCGCGACGGCGGAGCGGAAGGTCTCGCGGACCGGGCCGGTGAACGTCACCCAGGTGATGGCCAGGTCGCACGCCGGGTCGCCGACACCGCTGGTGCCGAAGTCGATGACGGCGGCCAGCCGTCCGCCGTCGACGAGCAGGTTGCCGGTGGCGATGTCGCCGTGGAACCAGACCGGCGCGCCGCCCCACTCGGCTTTCAGCGCGGCGTCCCAGACCTCGGTGGCGCGGCGGGTGTCGATGCGGCCTTCGAGATCGGCCAGGCAGGCGCGGGTCTCGGCGTCGTAGTGGGCCGGGGACGTGCCCCGGTAGAAGCTGTGTTCCCCGGCGAGCGGGGCGCCGGCGGTGTCAGCGGCCTGAAGCGCGTGCAGGAAGGCGGCCAGATCGGTGGCGAAGCGCTCCGGATCGGCCAGCTCCCGCATGGCGAGCGTGGCACCGGGCAGCCAGCCCCGGACGGACCACGGATGCGGGTAGCCCTCCCCCGGCTCCCCGACCCCCAGCACCTCCGGGATCGGCAGCGGCAGCTGCGGGGCGAGCCGCGGCAGCCACTCGTTCTCCTTGGCGACGCCGGCGACGTACCCCGCGGCGGTCGGCAGGCGCACGGTCATGGCGGCGCCGAGCCGGTAGGTACGGTTGTCCCAGCCGTCGACCTCCACCGGGATGACCGGCAGGTGCGCCCACTGCGGGAACTGCGCCGCGATCAGCCGCTTGACCAGGGCGGCGTCGATGCCGGCGCGTCCGTCGGGTGCGGGGGTTGTCATGGCGCGATCCTGACGGGCGAAATGGTCCGCCGCAACAAGATTTCGGCTTGGGTCTAGCTCGGCTCTGTGTCGCCCTCCGAAACCAGGGCACCGACGGCGCGTTCCCCAACCCGATGGGTGTGATCCTAGCGACGCCGCGTAGCTAGCGGTGGCCGGGCGGGTGCAGAACGCTCATCCAGATGTGCGTGAGGACGTCTACCAGGGCATCCTCGTCGTCGAACGGCTCGACCCCGATCGCCGCGAGATAGTACAGGCGCTCGCCGAGCCACGTCAGGGCGGCGGCCAGGTGCTCGGTGTTGGCGCCGGTGTTGGTATTGGCGCCGGCATCGGTGCTTGCACTGGCATCGGCGCCAGCGTCAGCGCCCTGATCCACCGCGATCCGTTCGGCGGTCGCGCCGGTGAAGGCGCCCATGAGGCTCAGCCACAGCTCGCCGAGCTCCTCATCGCTCCGCCAGTTCTCGACCACCGCCCGCAGCACCGGTGCCTCGGCGCGCCACAGCTTCGCGCCTTCGCTGATGCCGTGGCGGATGGTCTCGCGGGGGTCGTCGGTGACGGCCAGCCAGGGTTCGGCGGCGGTCTGGCCGCGGGAGACGGCGCGCCGGGTCAGTTCGGCGAGGACCTGGTGCTTGCCGGCGAAGTAGAAGTAGAAGCTGCCCCGCGCCACGCCCGCGGCGGTGAGGATGTCGGCCACGCTGAGCTCGTCGAAGCGGCGTTCGTCCAGCAGGCGGCGGGTCGCGGCGAGGATGGCCTCGCGAACCTCCCGGTCGTCGTGTCCTGTTCGGGCCGCTGCCGTCCGACGTGCCGGATTCGCCTCCTGTGCCATGGCCGTCATGGTAGCGAGCGCCGTGGACATGGCGTCTAGACATAACGTCTAGACAGACTGTCTAGACGCTGGGTATCTTCGCCCCATGCGATACACGACCTTCGGGAACACCGGCCTGCGCGTATCAGAGGCCTTCCTCGGCACGATGGGCTTCGGCGAGGACTGGGGCTGGGGCGTCTCCGTCGAGGACTGCCGGAAGATCTTCACCGCCTACGCCGAGGCCGGCGGCAACGTCATAGACACCGCGAACCGCTACACCGACGGCTCCAGCGAACGCATCGTCGGCGAACTGCTCGGCCAGGAGCGCGACCGCTTCGTCCTGGCCACGAAGTACACCCTGACCATGGACGGCACCGACCCCAACGCCTCGGGCAACCACCGCAAGAACCTGCGGCGCTCGGTCGAGGACAGCCTGCGCCGCCTGGACACCGACTACCTCGACGTGCTCTGGGTCCACATCTGGGATCCGCACACGCCGCTGGAGGAGACCATGCGCGCCCTGGACGACCTCGTGCGCGCCGGAAAGGTCCTCTACATCGGCCTGTCCGACGCCCCGGCCTGGGTCACCGCCCGCGCCCAGACCATCGCCGAACTACGCGGCTGGACCCCCTTCGCAGGCCTGCAACTCAACTACAGCCTGCTGGAACGCGGCATCGAGCGCGAACTCCTGCCGATGGCCGAGGCCCTGCACCTGTCGGTCGCGGCGTGGGCACCCCTGGCCCGCGGCGTACTCACCGGCAAGTTCACCCGCGAGGGCGCCACCACCGGCTCGCGCACCAGCAAAGAGAACCTCTCCGAGCACGACCTGCACGTCGCCGCCGTGCTCGACACCGTCGCCGACGACCTCGGTGTCTCCTCCTCCCAGGCCGCCGTGGCCTGGACCCGCGCCCGCCACCGCTGGATCCACCCAATCATCGGCGCCCGCACCGTCGAGCAGCTCACCGACAGCGTGGCCGCACTGGACGTGGAACTGCCGGCCGAAGCACTGCAACGCCTGGACGAGGCCTGCTCCTTCGAGCTCGGATTCCCTCAGGACTTCATCGCGACGGCCCGGGAGTTCGTCTACGGCCTGAGCGTGGAGCGGTTCGAACCGCGGCGGTGAGGGCTGTGGAGCCGGTCATGTCGAGATACTCGATCAAGGACCTCGATACACATACCTGCGGATCACCGACCCGCAGGCCACGCATGAGCGCCGGCCACCGTCCTGGCGGGTCGGGATAGACCCGGCCTTCGCCCAGCCACGGCGACCCGCATACGCTCATCAAGTCAGGTCCTTGACGAGCACTTCGAATTCGAGATCGTCGCGACGAGGCTCGCCGAAGCGGATGTCGCCGTAGGGGAACGGCTGCATCCGGCCGGTCTGGGTGTAGCCGCGCCGGACGTACCAGGCGATCAGGTCGGTGCGCTGGCGGATGACGGTCATCTCCATGGTGGTCAGGCCGAGTTCGTCGTGCGCCAGGCGTTCGGCGGTGGCCAGGAGGTGCTTGCCCAGGCCGCCGCCCTGGGCGGCGGGGCTGACGGCGAACATGCCGAAGTAGGCGTGGGTGCCGCGGTGGCGGACCAGGCAGCAGGCGATCAGGGCGTCGCCGTCCTCGGCGAGGATCATCCGGCTGTCCTGGTCGGCCACCGCGGCTGTGACGTCGCCCTCGTCGGTGCGCCGGCCGTCGAGCAGGTCGGCCTCGGTGGTCCAGCCGGTGCGGCTGGAGTCGCCGCGGTAGGCGGATTCGATCAGGTGGACGATCCGGGGGACGTCGGCGATCGTCGCTTCGCGGATCTTCGGTTCGTTCACCCGCACCATCCTGCCCTAGCCGTCTGCGATCTGTTCCATAAGCGCCGCAGCGAGAACCAGCACCTGACGCTCGGTCTCGCTGAGCCCGGCGAGCGCCGCGGCGAGCCAGGCGTCGCGTTCGGCGACGTCTCGCTGGAGCTCCTCCACGCCGGCGTCGGTGATCGTGATGATCGACTGCCGGCGGTCCCCGGCGTCGGCGGAGCGGACCACCAGGCCGTCCCGCTCCAGTTCGGCGAACACGCGCGTCAGCGACTGCGGCTGCTGCCGGTCCAGGGCCGCCACCTCGCCCGGTGTGGAGGGTCCGAGGCGCTTCAGGTGACTGAGAACACTGATTTTGTTGGTACTCAGCGCCCCGGCCGAGCGGACGGCGCGGACGCGGCGGGCCAGGCGCACCGTACCCTGACGGATCGCGGTCGCGGCGTCCAGCAAGTCCGGTTGGTCCGGCCGGTCCCGGGCGGTTGTCATACAACTACGCTATCACTTACTATCTCGATGACGCCAAGCTCGCATCAAGCTTGCCTGCACGACACCCTCACCTTCGAGGTAGTACATATTGAGTACTAAATTGAGCGCCGCGGCCGTCTCCATGGCGGCGGTCCTGTCGGCGTACGGCTCGGCGATCTGGATCGAGCACCGGGCGCACCAGCACCTGGACATCGTCATCACCGCGGTGGCGATGACGATCACGCTGGCCCGCGTCCAGCGCGGTACCGACACCCGGAACCGCCTGATCGGCACAGCGGTTCTGACCGTGTCGGCGGCCGGCGCCTCCGAAATCAGCTCTCTGCTTCAGCTGCACCCCGTCATCGGGGGCGCCGCCTTCACCGCCGCGATGGCCGGCGCGATCTGGATCCGGCGCTTCGGAGCGCGCGCCGCCACCGCCGGGGCGGTCATGGTCGTCCCGTTCATCACGCTGCTGCTCACGCAAGGCCAGGGCACTCCCCCAAGCAACCTCGACCACGACCTGTGGTCCGCGCTGATCGCGCTGGTCTCGGCGCTCTGGGTGGCGCTGTACCAGCTGAGCGCCGCCGCGTTGGGTCTGCCCGGACAAGGCCCGCGCCCGCCGACGCCGCAACAACGACCACGGCCCCGCACCGCATCGTCCAGTGCCAGGCGGATACCGCCCAGCACTCGCATGGCCTGCCAGATGGCCGTGGCCCTGGGCACCGCCTGCGCCGTCGGCCACGCCGCCTTCCACAACCACTGGCCGTGGGCCGTGCTCACCGCCTTCATCGTCGGCAGCGGCGCACGCAGCCGGGGCGACGTCCTGCACAAGGGCGTCCTGCGCGCCGTGGGCGCGGCCGCCGGGACCGTCCTGGCGACGGCGATCGCCGGTACCTTCCCGCCGGCGGACCGCTGGTCGGTCGTCATCATCTTCGTGGTGCTGGGCATGGCGAGCTGGCTGCGGGAGATCAGCTACGCGTTCTGGGCCGGGAGCGTCACCGCCGTCCTGTCTTTGCTGTACGGCTACTTCGGGCAGAGCGCGACGGGGCTTTTGACCACCCGGCTGGAGGCGATCCTGGTCGGCGCGGCGCTCGGCATCGCAGCCTCCTGGTTCGTCCTGCCGATCCGTACCGGGGACGTCCTGAAGCGGCGCATGGGCGAGGCACACGCCGCCCTCAGCGCCTTCCTCAGCGCCCCGACCGGCGACCAGGCCGAGATCCGCCGCCGCCAGGCCCGCTTCCAGCAAGCCGCCACGCTGCTGGAGCAGATCGCCAAACCGCTGCGCGCGCAACGGAGGCTGACCGGCCGCGCAGTCGGGGCCGACGCCATCGACGTCATGCTCAGCTGCGTCGAGCCGGTCAGGGCCCTCGCGGAGACGGGACGCTATTCGGTGCGCAGCACCTCCGCGGCCGACGAGCGCGAGGCACGCACCGACGGCAGGAACGCGCCGAGCGCGGCGATCGCCGCACCGGAGACGGCGAGCGCGGCCACCGTCGGCCAGGCCCACACGTGCAGCAGCGAGGCGGGCAGGTCGCGGCCGGTGCCGTGACCGGTGGCCGGGACCACGATCCGGTGGACGACCATCCCCGCCGGCAGCCCGATCAGCCCGCCGAGCAGGCCCAGCGCGGCCATCGCCGTCACCACCAGCGCGATCACCTGGCGCGGCGTCATCCCGATCGATTTCAGGACCCCGACATCCTTGCGCCGCTCGCGGGTGGTCATGACGACCGCGTTGAACACCCCCAGCGCCGAGACGGCGATCAGCATGCCGGTGAGGGTGGAGATCACGCTGATCATCACCTTCTCGGTGGTGTCGATGCCGTCGTTCAGCGCCGGTTTCAGCGCGGGGTCCAGGCCGGCGGCCTTTGCGGCGTAGTCGTTCGGTTCGGTGCCTTTGGTCAGGCCGATATAGAACGTCATGGCACGGTGCGTGGAACGCAGGCCCACAAAGCGATTCCAGTCGGTGCTCGTCACGTCCCAACCGCCGGATTCCTCGCCGACGACCTTTTCAGGGACCTGACCATCGGCGGAGCCCAGGACGATGGTCTGGCCGAGGGCGAGATGGTGCTGGTGCCAGAACTCTGATCCGACGACGACCTCTCCGGGACCCTCGATCCAGCGTCCGCGCGCCAGATCGGGGTGCAGCGCCGCGGTGTCGCCGGTCTCGACGTCCATGGCGACGGCGTCGGTACTGCCGGCCAGGTGGGTGCGGAAAGGCGCGTCGGCTGAGACATGGGCCGTCCCGGGCAACGCTCGCAGGAGGCTGAACAACTCGTCGTCGGTGTGGGCCGGGGCGGCCGGATGCCAGGGCGCGGCCGGATCGTCCACGGTGGCCGTCACCTGGATCTTGTCCTGGCCGCTCTGCGTCCGGTCGTACTTCACGACCGTCGCCGACAGGCCGATCGCCAGCGTCACGGTCGTCACGCCGAGCACCACCGTCGACAGCGTCAGCGCGGTCCGCCCCGGCCGCGAGAACGGCCAGCCCAGCCCGAGGCTCACCGGAGGCGGCAGGCGCGAACCGCCGAGCGCACGCTGGACCCGCAGACCGCGTCCGGTCTGCGGCACGGCACCCGCGCTGATCACCACGGCGGCCGGCAGGCGGCGGGCCTTCATTGCGGGAAGGAGGGCTGACACCGCGACCAGGGCCGGCATGCCGAGCAGCACGGCCGGATACACCCACGCCGGAAGGGTTTCACTCCCTCTGAGAACGTCGTTGCCGGAGATGCCGTAGAAGGCCTGGCTGACCATCGAGGACCCGGCGGCCGAGCCGATGACGGCGCCGAGCACGCACCCGATCGCGGCCGGGACCATGACCATGAGGATGTACACAGCTGTCACCTGGCCCGGCGTGAATCCCAGGGCTTTGAGAATCCCGATGTGCCGATAGCCGGCGACCACGGCGCCGCTGACGACCGTGCCGACGATCACGACCGAGACGACGAGACCGAGGATGCTGAAGGCGGTCAGGAACGGCACGTAGGTATTGGGGCCGGTGGCCAGGTGGGCCTTGATGGTGAGGTAGGAGCTCGTTCCGATCAGCGATCCGGAGGGCATGGTCGCGGCCACGACAGCCATGTTGGCTCGCAAGGACGCATCCGATCCCGCCTGCTGGAACCGATACATCATCTGGGTCTCGGTGGCGCCCAACGCCGTCGCCTCGGCCGGGGTGACCCAGCCGTCGGCGGAATCGCTGACGGACCTGGCGTAGCCGACGACTTTCAGGTCGAGGCCGTCGGCGGTGACGACATGGTGTTCGACGTCGATCAGCCGCACGGTCGTGCGGTCGTCGCCCTGCGGGAGGTTCAGGACGATCTCGCCGGGGCCTGCGGGCCAGCGTCCCTCGGCCAGCTTCAGCGTGTCGACCGCCGTGTCCGGACGATCGCGGCCGACGACGGTGAACGTCCCGGCCAGCCCGATCGAAGGAGTGCCGGTCTCAGTGGGCTGATGCAGGTATGCGACCGGATACGGTCCGGCGGAACCGACCACGCCCGGGGCGTGAGCCGTCTGCGCGATCTGGGCCGCGCTCGCCTTGGAGTCGGAGTATTCGGCGACGATGTGCGCGCCATGAGCTGCGGCGTAGACCTTGTCAAAGGGGCCTGATACGGCGGCGAGCAGACCGAGGGTGACGACCGCCATTCCGGTGGACAGCAGGACCACGACGGCCAGAACGAAAGTCTGGAGCCTGCGGCGCTTGATGGCCGCCGACGCCGCGGTCCACACCGCGCTCATCGGGCGTCCTGCAGAGCCGGCAGGAAACGGTCGCGAGCAATGCGTCCGTCCTCGATCTCGACCACGCGGGACGCACACCGCGCGGCGAGCCGGGGGTCGTGAGTCACCAGGACGAGGGTCTGCCCGAGCCGGTTCAGGTCGGTCAGCAGGCTCATCACCGCCTCCCCGGAACGGCTGTCCAGCGCGCCGGTCGGCTCGTCGGCGAGCAGCAGCGCGGGCTTGTTCATCAGGGCCCTGGCAACGGCCACGCGCTGCCGTTCCCCGCCGGACAGGGACGCCGGGTGGATGGCCGCGCGGTCGGCGATGCCGAGCTCGTCCAGCAACTCGGCGGCGCGTGCCCGGGCCGGCCGGGCGCGCATGCCGGCGAGCCGGCCGGACAGGGCGACGTTATCCAGGGCCGGGAGGTCGTCGAGGAGGTTGAAGAACTGGAACACCATGCCGATCCGGCGGCGACGGAAGACCGCCAGGCCCTTCTCGGACAGCGCGGTCAAGTCCTGGCCGCCGACCACGATGCGGCCCGCAGAGGGGCGGTCCAGGCCGGAGACCATGTTCAGCAGGGTCGACTTGCCGGAGCCGGAGGGGCCCATCACCGCTACCGACTCGCCGGTGCGGATGGTCAGGGTGACGCCGTCCAGGGCGGCGTGGTCACCGAAGTCCTTGCGGAGGTCGGTCAGGTGGACGACGGGGTCCGGGTCTACAGCTGTGCTTTCAAAGAGATCTGCGTCTTCGGAGGGTTTCGCATTCGTCATGGGACGACAGTGCCGACGGCGGTCGAGGCGGCACATCGGAGCTGGGCAGGCATCGGGCGCCAGGGGATGCCGTCTCGGGGCGTACGCCCTGGGTCCGATGTGGTGGCGCGGGTGCGTACCTAGGGTTGGCCGCATGTCCGAGAACCGGCCGTTCCTCCCGCGGGTGCCGCCGCCGTTGGTGGTGGCGTGTGTCTGGGTCCTGACGACGTCGTACCTGTTGCTGGCGCAGTCGCAGCGGATGCAGCGGCCGTGGGGGCCCGTGGTGGGGGTGGGGCCGGGGCACCGGTCGTCGTGGGCAATGGATGATCGGGAGTGGGTCGTCCTGGCGTTGGCGGGTGTGGTGGTGGCCTGCGGGTGCCGGTGGCTTGCCCGTAGGCCGTTGGGGGCGATGGCCGCGCTGGTGGTCGGGGCGCTCGCGTTGAACTACGACATCCACTCGGCCGGTATCGCGCCGGATCAGTACCTTCCCGTGTGTGCCGCGCTCTATTTCGTCGCCGCCGGCGAATCCCAGCGGACTGGGGCTTGTGCGGCGGCGGTCGCGGGCGCCGGAGTTCTCGGGTACGTGGTGGTGTGCCTTGTCAGGGGCCTGAGGGTGGATACGGCGGTCGAGGCCGTCGTGGTGCTGTGCGTCGCTTTGGCTGCGGTGGTGGGGGATTCGCGGCGGCGGGAGCGTGCGCATGTCCGGGAGACGCGAGCCCGGGTGGCGTCGCAGGCGGTGGTCGCCGAGCGGCTGCGGATCGCCCGGGAGCTGCACGACATGGTCGCGCACACGATCGGGGTCGTCGCGTTGCAGGCGGGGGCGGCGAAGCTGGTGGTGCGCAGGCGGCCGGACGATGCGGTGAAGGCGCTGGGGGTCGTGGAGGACGCGGCGCGGGAGACGCTGGCGGGGCTTCGGCGCATGCTCGGCGCGTTGCACGATGACGAGCCGGGGGCGGATGCGCCGCCGGAAGGGCTGGACGGCGTTGAGCAGCTGGTGGACAGAGCCCGCGAGGCGGGGGTGCGCATCGAGGTCGAGCGGCGCGGGGTCTGTCGGCTGTTGCCGCCGGAGGTCGATCTGGCTGCTTTTCGGATCGTGCAGGAGTCGGTCACGAACGTCTTAAAGCATTCCGGAGCGCGCGGCTGTCAGGTCCGGTTCGAGTACGGGGAGGAAGACTTGGCGATCGAGGTGGCCGACGACGGCAGGCGCGCCGGCTGTGGCACTGATTACGGCGCCGGCTACGGCCTGGCCGGGATGCGAGAGCGGGTCGAACTGTTGGGAGGCGAGTTCAGCGCCGGGCCGCGTGCCGGGGGCGGTTTCCTTGTAGCCGCGCGGATTCCGGTTCCGGTTTCGGTTCCGGTTCCGGTGTCGGGGCGGTCCTGATGGCGGTCCGCATTCTGCTCGCCGACGACCAGCCCCTGATCCGCTCCGCGCTCGTCATGGCGGCCACGGACCGGCCCGACCTCGACGTCGTCGGCGAGGCCGGCACCGGGCTGGAGGCGGTCCGGATGACCCGTACGCTGCGTCCGGACGTGGTGGTCATGGACATCCGCATGCCCGGCATGGACGGCATCGAGGCGACCAGTCTGATCACCGCCGGCCCGGACACGGCCCGCGTCATGGTCCTGACCACCTTCGACGACGATGACAACGTCTACAACGCCCTGCGCGCCGGCGCCTCGGGCTTCCTGGTGAAGGACATGGGCATCACCGAGATCCTGGCCGGCGTCCGGGTGATCGCGGCCGGCGACGCGCTCATCGCCCCCAAGGTCACCCGCCGCCTGATCGAGCAGTTCGCCCGCCGCACCCGCACCGAGCCGCCCCCGGCGGACCGGGGCCGGCACCTGGGCGTCACCGGCCGCGAGCTGGAAACGCTGGCCCTCATCGCCCGCGGCCTGACGAACGCCGAGATCGCCGAGGCGATGGGCATCAGCGGCTCGACGGTCAAGTCCTACGTGACGCGCCTGCTGGTGAAGCTGGACGCGCGCGACCGGGTGCAGCTGGTGATCGTCGCGTACGAGAACGGTTTGGTCAGCACCGGCGACAATCCCTACCGCAGCATCGCCGACAACAGATCCGTGCCGAGCGCCGTCAGCGCGGACGCGTCGAGCGAGTAGTACACATAGCGCCCCCTGCGCTCGGCCACCAGCAGCCCCGCCTTCCGCATCACCGCGAGGTGGCGCGAGACCTCCGGCGCCGTCAGCTCCCACGCGGCGGCCAGTTCCCCGGTCGTGTGCGGGCTTCTGGCCAGGGTGCGTACCAGCCGCAGCCGCACCGGGTGCGACAGCGCTTGCAGCCGCCGCTCGATGACGTCCATCGACACCGCGTGCTCGGCGGCACCGGGTTCGGCCGCCGGGTACTGCATCACCGGGCGCCAGCCTCGGGCGTGGACCGCGACCAGGTGGGGGCTGCCGAAGACGGTCGGGATGAGGGTCACGCCGTCGGTGCGGGCGCGGGTCGCGTTGTCCTGGAGTTTGTCCACGACGATCGACGCGTCGCCGTCGGCGCGGGCGGCGAGTGTCACCGCGGACGAGACCGACGCCAGGGCCGGGCCGATCCCCTCGCGCTCCCGCAGGCTCGTCTTGACCTGCACGTCCGCCGCCAGGCGCGGGACCACGTCGGCCCACGCGGCCTCGAAGAAGGCCTCGCCGCACTGCTCCAGCGTCTCGCGGACCCTGCGGCGCACCACGCCGGGGTCGGTCAGCAGCCGCTCGGCGAAGGCCTCCTGCACCGCCCCGCGCGCCTGGGCCTGTTCCAGGGCGCGCTCGCGGGCGCCGGCGTCGGTCAGCGGCGAGGCGTCGCCGAAGTGGACGCGGTTGCTGCCGCAGGTGGTGACCAGCGCCGAGAGCACGTAGGCCTCGTCGTCGATCGCGTCGACGTCGTCCAGCTCCTGCTTCAGGCTGCCCTTCGGCCGGGCCGGCAGCAGGAAGTCCGCGCGGGAGGAGCGCCACAGGAACTCGGCCTCCTGAAGCCGCTCGGCCAGCTCCGGGCGCAGCGCCCCGCGCACGCCGGCCGCCCACGCCGCGAAGCGCGGGTGGTGGGCGGTGCCGGCCAGCGCGTGCAGCATCGCGGCCAGTTCGGCCAGCGGCGAGACGGCGAACCGCAGCCGCTCGGGCGGCATGCCGGTGATGTCGATGCGCAAGGTCACTCAGCCATTGTCGCTGGTGGGGACCGTGGACGGCACGTCGGTTGACGCCATTGGTCAATCCACGTGACGGACCGGGGCCGCGCCGCGCACCGTTGGGCCATGACCATGAGCGCGCCCCCGCGAACACCGCCGGAGACCGGCGGGGAACCTGGCAAGGAAGCCGTCGAGCGAACCGCCGAGCAAGCCGTCAAGCTATCCGCCCGGAAGGCGGCCCAGGGCCCGGCCCAGGACTCTGCCCGGGACCCGGCCCAAGCACCGGCCCGCCCCCGCGTCGGCGCACGTGCGCTCCTGCGCGCCACCGGCGGCCCCCGCTACGCCGTCGCGCTGCTCGTCGACTCCTTCGGCAACGGCATGCTGCGCCCCTTCCTGCTGCTCTACGGGATCGACGTCATGCGCCTGTCCGCGCCGGTCTCCGGCGCCGCGATGACCGCCGGCATCATCGCAGGGCTCTGCGCCACACCGCTCACCGGCCGGTGGCTCGATCGCGGCGCGCGCAGCACTGTGGTGGCCGCCTCGATGCTGATCCGGGTCCTGGGCACCCTGGTGCTGCTGGCGGCCCCGGCGGGCAGCGTCCCCTGGTTCACCGCCGCCGCGCTGTTCCTGGGCATCGGCAACCAGAGCATGCCCACCGCGCACGCCGCGCTCATCGCCACCGTCGCCGCCGGCCGCGAGCGCGACGCGGCAGCGGCCGCCGCACGCTCTGTCCGCAACGGCGGCATGGGGCTCGGAGCGCTGGCCGCGACCGCCGCCATGGCCGGCGGGCCGACCGCGATGCGGTGGCTGGCGGCGGCGACCGGGGCCAGCTTCCTGGTCTCGGCGCTGCTGGCCTGGACGGTCCGCATCCGGGGGCAGGCGGCGCCGGTGAAGGGATCCGGCATCCGTACCGCACCGACGCCGGTGATGCTCAAGCTGCTGGCCGCCAACGTCATCTACGTGTTCTGTCTCAACGTCCCGGAGATCGCGCTGCCGCTGATCGTGGTGCGGATGCTGCACGCCTCCCCCGCCTGGGCCGCCGGGATCTTCGTCGCCAACACCGCGCTGGTGGTCGCCTTGCAGGTCCCGGTGACGGTGTGGCTGGGACGCTGGCCGCGCAGCGTCGCGCTGGCTGCGTCGGGGGGCGTGATCTCGGTGTCCTACCTGGGCTTTCTGCTCGCGTCCGCACTCGGCCACAGCCTGGCCGCCCCCGCCGTCGCCGCCGTGTCAGTGCTCTGCACCATCGGCGAGATCATGTACGCCGGCGCCGTAGGCCCGCTGCTGATGGCGATCACCCCGGCGCCGGTGCTGGGCCGCGCGCTGGCCCGCTTCCAGCTGTCCAACGGCATTGGCCTGGCCGTCTCCCCGTCGGTCATCACCGCCCTGGCCGCGCACGGCTCGGCCGCGCTGTGGCTGCCGCTGACGGCGGCGACGCTGCTCGCGGCGTGGTCGGTGCGCCGGCTGTCGGACGGGGAGCAGGAGTGAATCAGCCCCCGGACAAGGTCCGGGGGCTACAAGATCCGGGGGCTGATGGAACTCGGGCGTCTACGATGCGGCAGGCCGCAGCACCACCGGCAGCGCGTCGTGTCCGTTGGAAATCAGCGACCCCAGCGGACGCAGCGTGGTCTGCGGCGCCAGCGCGAGGTCCGGGAAGCGCTCGAAGAGCATGCGCAGTGCGATCTCCGCTTCCATCCGCGCGAGCTGCGAGCCCAGGCAGAAGTGCACGCCGTAGCCGAAGGACAGGTGGTCCTGTCCCGAGCGCGTGACGTCGAAGACGTCCGCGGTCTGGCCGTGCAGGTCGGGGTGGCGGCCGACCGCGGCGTAGGAGGCCAGGATCGCCTCGCCCTGGCGGATCGTCACGCCGCCGGGCAGCTCGATGTCCTCCACCGCGTAGCGCAGCGGCAGGTGCGCGACCGGCGCCTCGAAGCGCAGTGTCTCCTCGACGACGTCGCGCCACTGCGCGGTGCCGGCGTCGACCTTGGCGCGCTCGGCGGGGTGCGACAGCAGGGTGGTGATGCCCTGGTCGATCAGGTTGACCGTGGTCTCGTATCCCGCGGAGACGACCAGCAGGAGGGTGTCGAGCAGCTCCTGCTCGGTCAGGGCCGAGCCGTCGCCTTCCTCGTCCTGGTCGTCGCGGGCGGCGATGAGGACGGAGGTCATGTCCTCGCCCGGGTTCTCGCGCTTGTCGGCGACCAGGCCGGCCAGGATGCCGTAGACCTTGGTGGCGTTCTCCGTCTGCTCCTCGGCGGACAAGGTGGTGTCGAACACGGCGTCCACGCAGCCGCGGAACGCCTGCCGGGCCTCGGCGGGCAGGCCCATCAGGGAGCCGATGACCTGGATCGGCAGCGGGACGGCGAAGCGCTCGCGCAGGTCGGCGCTCTGGCCGGCCGGGGTGGCGGCCAGCTCGTCGAGCAGGGCGCGGGTCATCTCCTCGATCGCCGGGGCCAGGGCTGCCATCCGGCGGGCGGCGAAGGCCGGGCTGACCAGGCGGCGCAGCCGGCGGTGCTCGGCGCCGTAGGCGGTGAACATGTTGCTCACGCCGACCCACAGGGTCAGCGGCCACTTGCCGACGATCTCGTCGGGGAACTTCGGCCAGTGCCGGGCGGCGTCCTTGGACACCCGGGGGTCGACCAGGAGCGTCTTGAGCACGGCCGGGTCGGCTATCGCCCACACCTCCTGGCCCAACAGGTCGACGCGGGTGGCGGGGCCGTGGGCCCGGAGATGAGCGTCCTCGGTGTGGCGGTTCGCGCCGGTGGGATCGAGGGTCAGGACGTGCTGGTCCATGCTGGGGCCTTCCATGGCGGACAGGAGCGATCGAGGACAGGCTACTGATTCACAACGGCCGGGGTGCGCGGGGCGTTCAGCGAACAGGGTTCTGCCTCGGGACCGGGATGGCGACCGGCAGCGCGGCCAGCCCGCGGGCGAAGGGCCCGGGCCGCCACACCAGGTCCTTCTCGGGGACCGCGAGCTCCATCTCGGGCAGGGCGTCCAGGATCTGGTCGATCGCCGCCTGGGCGATCAGGTAGGCCGCGGACTGGGCCGGGCAGGCGTGCGGGCCCACGCTCCAGGCCAGGTGGGCGCGGTTGCCGGCGCGCTGGTCGGAGGCGATGGCCGGGTCGTTGTTGCAGGCCGAGAAGCTGATCACCACCGGCTGGTCCGCGGGCAGCCAGACGCCGTCGATCTGCACCGGGTAGGGCGGGTAGGAGATGCCGAAGTTGGCCATCGGAGGGTCCTGATACAGCACCTCGTCCAGCGCGTCGCGGACGGTGAGGTTGCCGTCCAGCACGTCCCCGGAGAACCGCTCGTCGGTGAGGATCAGCAGCAGGGTGTTGGCGATCAGGTTCTGCTGGGGCTCGATGCCGGCGCCGTAGACGCAGGCCAGCTGGTGCACCATCTCCGGGAGTTCCAGCTCTGATTCGTGCTGCAGCATCCGGGTGGTGATGTCGTCGGCCGGGCGCTCCTTCTTCATCATGACCAGCTCGGCCAGCGCCGCGGCGAGCATGGCGTTGCCGGCCTCGGCGTCGATGCCCTCGAAGATCTTGGCCATGCCGATCGCCACCCGCTCGCCGATCTCCGGCGGGCAGCCCAGCATGCGGTTGAGGACGCGGAACGCCAACGGGAACGCGTATTGCGTGATCAGGTCCGCCTGGCCGGCCCGGCTCAGGCCGGCGATCAGGTCCCCGGCCACGTCCTGGACCACCCGGCGCAGCGCGTGCAGGTCGACGCCGTTGAGGCTGTACACGTTGGAGCTGCGGTACCGGGAGTGCTCCATACCCGCGCTGCGCAACGCATTCGGCCGCCACTCCATCATCGGCCGGACCGGGCAGGTCTGGGACAGGTTCGCCCCCTCCCAGCGGCGCGGGTCGGCCGGGAAGCGCTCCGGGTCGTGCAGGATCCGGATGGCGGTCTGGTAGCCGATCACCAGCGTGGCCGGCACTTCGGGGTCCAGCAGGACCGGGACCAGCGATCCGTGCAGGTTGCGCATCCGCTCGTACACGCCGTGCGGGTCGGCGGCGAACTCGGGCGTGTACATGGGGATGCGCGATATGGCGGTGCTCTGTGGGGGTGTCTGGGTCGTCACGCGAGCGTCTCCGGTCGGCTGGTGAGGTGTTCGACGAGCATGATCAGGGCCTTGATGGACGAGGTCTGGTCGCGGGCGTCGCAGACGGTCAGGGGGGTGGTCGGCGCCAGGTCCAGGGCCTCGCGGATCTCCTGGGCCGGATAGCGGCGCCCGCCGTCGAACTCGTTCACGGCGACCGTGTAGGGCAGGCCGCGCTTCTCCACGGCACTGAGGATCTCGTCGGAGTGGTCCAGGCGCCGGGTGTCGACCAGCACCAGGGCACCGGCCGCGCCGCGGGCCAGCTCGTCCCACATCGGCAGGAACCGGTGCTGCCCCGGCGTGCCGAACAGGTACAGCGCCACGTCCCCGAAGGTCCGGCGCCCGAAGTCCATGGCCACCGTCGTCGAGGTCTTCTTCGGCAGCCCGGCCAGGTCGTCCACGCCGAGACTGGCCTCGGTGATCGGCTCCTCGGTGCGCAGCGGCTTGATCTCCGAGACGCTGCCCACGAACGTGGTCTTGCCGGCCCCGAAGTGGCCGGCCACCAGCAGCTTCACGGACCGGGTGACGGTGCCGGGCAGGTAGGCGACCTCAGACAAGTTGGCGGAGCCCACGGAGAACCTCTTTCAGCACGTCGATCTCGGGGACGTCGGCGGTCGGAGCGGGGACGGCGAGATGTCCGGAGTCCATCAGGGCGGAGGCCAGGATCGAGACCACCGACGGCGGCAGATCCAGGTGCGCGGCGATCTCCGCGACCGACAGGGCGCCGTGCCGGCTGCACACGCCCAGCACCCGGCGCTGCTCGGGGGCCAGCCCCTGGGCCGGGACGTCCTGCGCGATCAGCAGCGTCACCAGCCCGAGCTTGCGGCTGGGGCGCACCACGCCGCCGGTCACGACGTACGCGCGCACCAGGTCCGGGTCGCGCCGCGGCCGGCTCATGGCCGGCGCGTCTCGCTGGTCAGCTCGTTGCCCAGGCGCGAGGCCAGATCGTTCATCCGGTGCACGATCAGCCCGGCGTCCGCGGTGGGCTCCGCGCACACCCCCAGCATCGCGTTCTGGCCCGCGGCGGTGACCAGGACCAGGGCCTGGTCGTACTCGATCAGGTTCTGCCGCAGCCGGTTGTCCTGGTCCCCGGTCATCGTGGCCAGCGCCTTGCCCAGGGACTGCACCCCGCTGACCGCCGCGGCGAACGCGTCGGCCTCGTCGCGGGAGATCGAGTCCGAATGCGCCATGCGCAGCCCGTCCCCGGAGATGAGGACCGAGTAGCGCACCCCTTCGATGTCCAGGCTGCTGAGCATCCAGGTCAGCTTGTTGTTCCCGTCAGCCGGCGGGGCGGTGGTGCTCACGGGCTATCGAGTCCCTTCTGCGGGGTCGGAGGGCGTGTCCGCGCCGTCGGTGCGGTGCGCGCCGCTCTGCCACGCCGCGGCGATGCCGGGCCGCGGCGGCGAGGCGCTGAGCACCGGCGGGAGGGGCTGGGTGTCCTGCGTGGCGCTGTGCCGCCGGCGGCGCGGCAGCCCGGCGTCGGTGGTGTCCAGTTCCACGAGGTCTTCCGGCGCGGGCGGCGCGGCGTCGGAGCCGTCGTCGATCGGGACCTCCGCGGCGAGCAGGGACTCAGGGATGAACAGCGCCGCGCGCGTCCCGCCGAACGGGCTGCTGGAGCCGTCGATGGAGGCCTGGAAGCCGTAGCGCCGGCTCAGCGCGGCCACCGTCGGGAAGCCGATCTTCGGGTGCGGGCCCAGGGCGTGCAGGTCCACCGGTTCCTGGCCGGACAGGATGCGGCGCGCGGCGTCCAGCTGCTCGCTGTTCATTCCCACGCCGGCGTCGTCGACGATGACGGTCACGCCGTGGTGGCCCTCCTGGAACGTCACGTCGACGAAGGACCCGGGCGGGGAGTAGCGGGCGGCGTTGTCCAGCAGCGTGGCCACCGCGTGCACGGCGGGCTCCACGGCCTGGCCGACCACCTGGCGGCTCAGCTCGCGCGGCCGGACCCGCTGGTAGTCCTGGATGCGGCCCATCGCGCCGCGCACCACGTCGGTCATCGGCTGGGCCGGCCAGCGCCGGCCGGGCAGGCCGCCGCAGACCACGACGTAGGACTGCGCCTGGCGGATCATCTGCTGGACGGTGTGGTCGATCAGCGTGAGGGTCTCGAAGGTCTCGTCGCCCCGGTGGCGGCGCATGGCCTCGGCGACCACCTTGCTCAGGTTCGCCCCGAGGCTGACCACGGTCTCGGCGAAGGACCGCACGGCCGACTCGGTGGTCTGGTGGGCCTCTTCCTCAACGCGCTGACGCACCGAGGAGGCCACGCCGCGCTGCAGATCACGAAGACCGGTACCATACCGCCGCGTCAGGACCTGGATGTCGCCGGCGAAAGCGGTCCGCTCCAGGACCGGCGGCACGGCCGGGAAGTGATGGACCGCTTGGCCCGCCGGGGAATCGCCCGTCAGCTCGCCGACCGAGGGCAGACCGGCGGCGACCAGCTGCGCCACCGCGGCGTCCCGGGCCGCGCAGGCCTCTTCCAGGCCGGCGACCCGCGCCCGCAACTGCCCGGCACCGCGGGCCCAGTACACGGCGACAGCTATCGCGATGATGAGGGCGGCAGCCGTGCACCACAGTGCTATATCAGCATTCATCCGTCTTCTCAATCAGGTCTGGTGTGAAGCGAAACGGCACGCTGATGCCTTTTTGCCTGATACTGACACGCTTGCGCGCACCAGATCTACGGGCCATGACAGTACCGCACAAGGGTGTGACCCGCCGACCTCACGAGCGCTCGACTATTTGTTCTCACGGGATCTTCTGAGCTTTTTCTCAAAGCGGACGTTGACGCGCCCCTCATCGCTCTCTCACTTCACGAAGCCACCGTTGGCGGTGATCCGAACAACGGTTGTGGAGGTGGTGTCATGGAGCGCGAAGCACGACGCAGGTTGGTCCGGATTTCCGCGGTGACCTGGGGTGTCACGGCGGCGAGCGTGGCCGGCGGGGTGGCGATCGCCGCGACCGTGCCCCGGGCCGCGCACGCGAACCCGGGCAGCTCGGGATTACAGCCGGCGACAACCGCGCCGAGTACCACGAGCACCACGAGCACGACTTCTTCGAATTCCTCTTCGTCTTCCTCATCGTCATCGTCATCGTCGTCCTCGCCATCCTCGTCATCCGGTTCGTCTTCTTCGTCATCGTCGTCCGGCCACGCCGCCACCTCGGGTGCGTCATGAGTGCCGCGGCGGCCGACTGGCGCGCGCTGGGTTGCGCGGTCCGGCTGGCGGTCACCGATCCGGACGCGCTGACCGATGCCCGGCAGGCGCTGGAAACCTGGCTGGCCCGGGTGGATCTGGCCTGCAGCCGGTTCCGCGACGACTCCGAGATCGCCGCGTTCGACCGCTCGGCCGGACGCGACCTGCCGGTCAGCCAGGTGCTGGCCGACGCGGTGGCCGCGGCGCTGCGCGGCGCGGAACTCAGCTGCGGGGACGTCGATCCCACGGTCGGCTCGGCCTTGGCGGGCCTGGGGTACGACCGCGACTTCGACCTGGTGCAGCAAGGCGGAAGCCCGGTGAAGCTGGTGGTGCGGCCGGTGCCGGGCTGGCGGCGGATCCGGTTCGACGCCGTCGGGCGCACCCTGGCGGTGCCCTCCGGGATCCGGCTGGACCTGGGAGCCACCGCGAAGGCGTGGGCCGCCGACCGCGCGGCCGCGGAGTTGGCCGCGACGTTCGGCTGCGGCGTGCTGGTCGGCCTCGGCGGCGACATCGCCGTGGCCGGGCCGGCGCCGCAGGACGGCTGGGCGATCCGCGTCCAGGATCGGACCGACGACCCGGACCCGAACGCGGCCTTCACCAGTGTCCTGATTCGCGACGGCGGACTGGCCACCTCGGGCACCGCCGCCCGCCGGTGGACCCGCGATGGCAGAACCCTGCATCACATCGTCGACCCGGCCACCGGCCTGTCGGCGCGGACGCCGTGGCGCACGGTGAGCGTGACGGCGGCCAGCTGCCTGGACGCCAACATCGCGAGCACCGCCGCCGTGATCCGCGGCGGCCGGGCCCCGGCCTGGCTCGCCGAGTGCGGCCTGGACGCGCGGCTGCTGGCCGAGGACGGGACGGTGTGCACGGTCGGCCGCTGGCCCGCCGCGCCGCGCAGCACCGGCTTCGCCTACGCCCTGGATCCGAAGGGGGTGCCGTCGTGGACTCCGCGGTGATCTGGTACGCCGGGCAGGCCACAGGAATCGTGTGCCTGGTGCTGTTCAGCATCGTGATGGTGCTGGGGATCGGCGTGCGACGCCAGGTACGGCTCCCGGGGATGCCGCGCCTGGCGGCGGTGGCGCTGCATCGGAGCATCTCGTTGCTGGCGGTGGCGTTCCTGACGGTGCACATCCTGACGGCGGTCGTCGATTCCTATGTCGATATCAGCCCACTGGCAGCCGTGGTGCCGTTCTCCTCTTCCTACGAGCCGCTGTGGGTGGGCCTGGGCACGGTCGCGCTGGACCTGATCCTGGCGGTGACGGTCACCAGCCTGCTGCGGGCCCGGCTGGGCCGGCGGACGTGGCGGGCCGTGCACTGGCTGGCCTACGGCTGCTGGCCGGCGGCGGTCGTGCACGGCGTGGCCCTCGGCAGCGGCACGGGGCATGCGATGAACGGCTGGGCCCTGGGGCTGACCCTCGGCTGCGTCGCGGTGGTGCTGGCCACCACCGCACATCATTTCCTCGCCGGGCGCCGGCGCGTGACACAGACACAGATACAGATACAGATACAGACCCCGGCAGACCTTCTCGCGGCGGGAGCCCGACGATGACCACGACGACCACCATGACCACCATGACCACGACTGTCCTGCCGGTGCGCATCCGCTCGTACGCCACGAACGCGGCGCGGCGACTGCTCGCCTCGGAACCGTTGAACTACGAGGCGCACTGCGCGGTCTACGGCGGCCTGTCGTACCTCGACGGCGAGCAGATCATCCTGGCCGCCGAGCTGGCGGGCCTGCGCGGGCACGGCGGCGCGGCGTTCCCGACCCACCGGAAGCTGAGCGCGGTGCGCGAGGCGGCTCGGCGCGGCCGGCGCCGGGCGGTGGTCGTGGCCAACGGCTCGGAGGGCGAACCGGCGAGCGCGAAAGACAAAACCTTGATGTCGCTGGCGCCGCACCTTGTGCTGGACGGCCTGGCCCTCGCGGCGGCGGCGGTCGGCGCCGATCGGGCCTTTCTGACTGTGGAAGCCGGGCACGGCTTGGGCCGGTATCTGACCGAGGTGAGCCGGCAGCGGCCCGCGCCGACGGTGCCGGTCACGATCGTCGAGGTGCCGCAGCGCTTCCTGTCGGGGCAGGAAACCGCACTGGTGTCGTTCCTGGACGGAGGAGCGGCCCGGCCCCGGTTCCAGATCCGGCCGGTGTACGAGCACGGCGTCGGCGGCGCACCCACGCTGGTGCAGAACGTTGAGACGCTGGCGCATCTGGCCCTGATCGCCCGCCACGGCCCGGGATGGTACCGAGCCGGCGCGGCCACGTCGCTGTTCACGGTGCGGCACGCGGACGGCACGCCGACCGTGGTCGAAGCCATGCCGAGCACGCCGGTGCGGCAGTTGGTGAATACGGATACGGATACGGTTCCGCATCCGGGCAGCAGCCAGGCAGTCCTGATCGGCGGGTACCACGGCACCTGGCTGCCCTGGGCCGATGCGGCATCATCGAGCCTTGAGACGCTGGGCGTCCCCCTGGGAGCAGGGATGCTGGCGGTCCTCCCCCACGACCGCTGCGGTCTGATCGAAACCGCCTCGATCCTGCGCTACCCGGCCCTGGAATCGGCCGGCCAGTGCGGACCGTGCCTGAATGGCTTGCCGCGCATGGCATCGGCCTTCGCCGAGTTGGCCCATCCGACGCCGCGCACCGACTTCCGCCAGATCCACACGGACCTGTCGCGCTGGGCCGGCCTGATCACCGGGCGCGGCGCGTGCCGCCACCCCGACGGCTCGGCGCGGCTGGCTCACAGTGCCCTGACCACGTTCGCGCGGGAAGCCGACGCCCACGCCCGGGGCCGCTGCACCGCACCCGGGCGACCGCCGATGCTGCCCGTTGGGAAATGAGAGGCCTGACATGACCGAAGCACCCCGGCCGCCGCGCGCGGCCGTCGACTGGACCACCTGCCGGGGTTACGGCGGTTGCGCCGACCTCCTCCCGGAAGTCATCACCCTCGACGAGTGGGGCTACCCGATCATCGGCGACCGGCCGATCCCGCCCGAAGCCCAGCGTCGGGCCCGCAGAGCCGTCAACGAATGCCCCGCGCTCGCTCTTCTGCTTCGAAACTGACCGCCGATCACGCCGCAGCAACGCTCCGCCGAACGGGCGGACGATGAACCCGACGGCCACCAGCGCCAGAGGTGATCGTGCCGGAGGTGGACATACCGTAGTCGAACCACTCCATGGCGTTGCCAACACCTCCCGGTGCCGGCGCGCCCCGGGGCAAACAGGCCAATTTTCCTTGAATTTCCCCGATACCGCCGTGATAGAGATCCGGATTTCGGGGTAGCCGGGGCCCATGGACACTCAGAACGCGACGAAGGGCCTATTCCGCACCAAAAGTATTGAAGAGACCCTCAAGGACACGGACGACTCCGAGCGCAGCCTCAAACGCGCGCTGTCGGCGTTCGACCTGACCGTCTACGGCATCGGTGTGATCATCGGTACCGGGATCTTCGTACTGACCGGAACAGCCGCCAAGGACTACGCCGGACCCTCCGTCGCGCTGTCCTTCGCCGCCGCGGGGCTCGTATGCGCCCTGGCGGCCCTGTGTTATGCCGAGTTCGCCTCGACGGTCCCGGTCGCGGGATCGGCGTACACCTTCTCCTACTCCTCGCTCGGGGAGTTCCCGGCCTGGCTGATCGGCTGGGACCTGATCCTGGAACTCGCGCTCGGCGCGGCGGTGGTCGCGGTCGGCTGGTCCGGCTACATCCAGACGCTGCTGGGCGACATCGGCATCCACATCCCGAGCGCCATCGGCGGCGGCACCGACCAGCACTGGGGGCTGAACATCCCGGCCGCGGTGCTGGTGCTGGCCGTGACCGCGCTGCTGGTCGCCGGGGTCAAGGAGTCGGCCCGGGTCACCGCCGTGATCGTCACGATCAAGGTGGCGGTGGTGCTGATGGTGATCATCGCCGGCCTGTTCTTCATCAAGAGCTCGAACTACCACCCCTTCATCCCGCCGACCTCCAAGACGGGCGGCACCGCGAGCGGCGGCTCGGCGCCGCTGATCCAGCATCTGGGCTTCGCGCCGGGTTCCTTCGGCGTGATGGGCATCTTCAGCGCCGCGGCCGTCGTGTTCTTCGCCTTCATCGGGTTCGACGTCGTGGCCACCGCCGCCGAGGAAGTGAAGAAGCCGCAGCGCGACCTGCCGCGCGGCATCCTGGCCTCGCTGGCGGTGTGCACGGTGCTTTACGTGGCAGTGACGCTGGTCGTGACCGGCATGCAGAAGTACACGATGCTCTCGGAGAAGGCCCCGCTGGCCGACGCCTTCAACGCCACCGGCGCGCACTGGCTCAGCGGCTTCATCAGCGCCGGCGCGGTCCTGGGTCTGACCTCGGTCACCTTGCTGCTGCTCATGGGCCAGTCCCGGGTGTTCTTCGCCATGAGCCGCGACGGCCTGCTGCCCCAGACCTTCTCCAAGGTCCACCCCCGGTTCAAGACGCCGTACCGCTCGACCATCCTGCTGGGCGGGGTCGTCGCCTGCTTCGCCGCCGTCATCCCGCTCAAGGCGCTGGCCGAGCTGGTGAACATCGGCACCCTGGCGGCCTTCATCCTGGTCTCGCTGGGTGTCATCATCCTGCGACGCACGCGCCCGGACCTGCCGCGCGCCTTCCGCACCCCGGCGGTGCCCTACGTCCCGATCGCGGCGATCCTGGCCTGCCTGTGGCTGATGCTCAACCTGCCGGTGGACACCTGGATCCGGTTCGGCGTGTGGATGGTGGTCGGACTGTTCGTGTACTTCGGCTACAGTCGCCGGCACGCCGTCCGGGCCGTCGAGGTACGGGAGACGGAGGCGGTGAAGTAGAGCGGGGCAGACATCAGGGTTCTTCGTCACCTCACCGGACGCGCCCGGCGGGCCATTGCCCGCCAAGCGCGTCCGGCGCTTGTTCCGTAGGGTGAAATACCGCTTAGTCCCCAGTTTCGATCCGAGCAGAACGGTCAAGTCGAAAGTGTTGGAGGTGACAACACATGGAAATCGACCGGGACGGCCACGGCGCGGACCAGCGCGCGGCCGTACGCAGCGCGGAACAGGCGGTGGGCGACGCCTGGATCGGGCAGCTTCTGGTGGCCGAATACGAAGCACACATCTCCGTGGACGTCTGCACGCGAGCCCGGCAACAGCTCGCCGACCGACTCCGCGTCGCGCAGCGGGTCGGCGACCCGCCGGCGATCGAGGAGACCGCACGCCAGCTGAAAAGGGCCGAACAGGCCTGCGCAGCCGCGCTGGACTCCTATTCCGAATCGCGCGACCTGCTGGCCGAGCAGCTGCAGAACTGGCTGTCCGCCACCCGGATGCGCTTCCGCGAGGCACAGGCCGATCGACGGGTCATCGGCTGGTGAGGCGCGGGCGCGACGGCGTCCGCGGTATCGCTTCCGAGCAGTGACTGTGGTCTTTGACTGTCGCTGTAGACCCCACCATCTGCCCACACCACCGCCGCCCCGCGAAAAGGCGTCACACCCGACCCGCGCCACCAGCGGATCCCGTGAACCATGCGCGAAGCCGTCAAGAAACGCCCGTGCCTGTCAGCCATAAACAAACCGCACCCGCCACCCCCACCCACGCATACGCCAGAGGCGCCCGATTCAGACATCGAGCCCTGAGAACCTCAGCTCTTGCTCCGACCGCCCAGGTGCTCGGCGATCCGGCCGCCGGCCAGGATCGTCGCGATCTGCCGTGGCGAGAGCCGGTGCCGGACGCCGAAGGTCGTGTTCCGCGAGAGGTTGCTGACCGTGAACTCGCCGTCGGCCAGGTGCCGGCTCAGTCCGTCGAGCTGAAGCTCGTCGCCGGGCTGGATGCCGTCGTAGTCGGCCGGGTCGGTGAACTCCAGGGGCAGCACGCCGAAGTTCACCAGGTTCGAGGCGTGGATCCGTGCGAACGACTTGGCGATCACGACGCGCAGCCCCAGGGAGCGGGGCGCCAGTGCCGCGTGCTCGCGCGAGGAGCCCTGGCCGTAGTTCTCGCCGCCGATCACGGCGTGGTCGCCGGTCTCGCGGGCCCGCTGCGGGTACGTCGGGTCCAGGCGGGTGAAGGAGAATTCGGCGAGCCTTTCGATGTCGCTGCGGAACGGCAGCGCCGCGGCGCCGGCCTGCAGGATCTCGTCGGTCGACACGTTGTCGCCGGCCTTGAGGACCACCGGGACGTCCAGGCGGTCCGGCAGCGGGTCCAGCTCCGGCAGCCTGCCGATGCTCTCGGCCTTGACCAGCTCGACCTCCGCGGCCAGGCCCGGCGGCAGCGGGTGTTCCAGCACCACGACGTCCACCGAGGAGGACTCCGGCAGCTGCACGTCAGGGTAGGCGAACCCCAACTCGCGCGGGTCGGTGATGCGTCCGGTCAGAGCGGCCGCGGCGGCTGTCTCCGGGGAGCACAGCCACACCTGGTCGTCGTCGGTCCCGGAGCGGCCCGGGAAGTTGCGCGGAAAGGTTCGCAGACTGTTGCGGCCCTTCGCAGGGGCCTGACCCATGCCGATGCAGCCCAGGCACCCGGTCTGGTGCAGGCGCGCGCCGGAGTGGATCAGGTCCAGGATGGCGCCGGACTTCGTCAGGTCGGCGAGGATCTCCCGCGAGGTCGGGTTGACGTCGAGCGAGACCTGGCGGTCGGCGCGGCGGTCGCGCAGGATCGCGGCGACCATGGCGAAGTCCCGCAGGCCCGGGTTGGCCGAGGAGCCCACCACCACCTGGTGCACCTCGGTGCCGGCGACCTCGCGCACCGCTACCACCGAGCCGGGCGAGCTGGGCTTGGCGATCAGCGGTTCGACGGTGGACAGGTCGATCTCGTCGGTGAGGTCGTACTGGGCGTCGGGGTCGGCGGCGAGTTCGACGTAGTCCGCCTCGCGGCCCTCGGCGCGCAGGAACTCCAGGACCCGGTCGTCGGAGGGGAAGACCGTCCCGGTCGCCCCGAGTTCGGCGCCCATGTTGGCGATGACGTGCCGGTCCATCGCCGACAGCGTCGCCACCCCGGGCCCGTGGTACTCGATGATCCGGTGCACCCCGCCCTTCACGCCGTGGCGGCGCAGCATCTCCAGCACCACGTCCTTGGCGCTGACCCAGTCCGGCAGCTCGCCGGTGAGCCGCACGCCCCAGATCCGGGGCATGGTCAGGTACAGCGGCTCCCCGGCCATGGCCAGCGCGACCTCCAGGCCGCCGACGCCGATGGCCAGCATGCCCAGCGAGCCGGCGGCGCAGGTGTGGGAGTCCGAGCCGATCAGCGATTTGCCGGGGATCCCGAAGCGCTGCATGTGCACCGGGTGCGACACGCCGCCGCCCGGCGGGGAGAACCACAGGCCGAAGCGTTGCGCCGCCGAGCGCAGGAACAGGTGGTCGGCCATGTTCCGCTCGTCGGTCTGCAACAGGTTGTGGTCGACGTACTGCACCGAGACCTCGGTGCGGACCCGGTTCAGCCCGAGGGCTTCCAGCTCCAGCATCACCAGGGTCCCGGTGGCGTCCTGGGTCAACGTCTGGTCCACGCGCAACGCGATCTCGGAACCCGGCGTCATGGCGCCGTCGGCGTCGGCGTCGGCGTCCACCAGATGTGCCTCGATCAGCTTGCGCGCCAAGTTCATTCCGGCCATTCCGGTCCGGTGCCCGGTGATCTGTGGCGCAAACCCCCGCCTTGAGGCGCATATCCCCCATAATCCCGGGTACGCGCGAGGCTCGACGGCACGCCGCCCCGTGGAACCGCGGCGCCGGACAGCCGTGCCGCGGCGAGGAGATCGCGATGAGCACCGAGCGCATCGTCGACGTCATGAGCCTGGCGCCGGTGACAGTGAAACCGACCGACAGCGTGGCCGAGGTGGCCGCGGTCATGCGGGAGCGGGACATCGGCGCGGTGCTGGTCGACGGCGGCGGGGACATGACCGGGGTGGTGACCGACCGCGACCTGGTGGTCCGGGTGCTGGCCGACGGCGGCAGCCCGGCCACCATGGTCAGCGCGGTCTGCACGATGCATCCGCTGTGCCTGCACCCGGAGGACGACGTCGACGCCGCGCTGGAGACCATGCGGGAGCACGCCGTGCTGCGCGTCCCGGTGGTCGACCACGGGGTGGCCGTCGGGGTGATCTCGCTGGGCGATCTGGCGCGGCTGCGGGATCCGGAGTCGGTGCTGGGCCGGATCAGTACCGCCGCGCCGAACCACTGAGCCGATCCGCTGAGCTGAACCGCTGAGCGCGCCCCGCCCCAGCGGGTTTCGATCCGCCGGAACCGGTCACCGGGCTAAGAATCCGCCGTATCGCGAAGAAGGGAGCCTTCATGGCCACGACGATCTCCGAGATCATGACCACCCCGGTCCAGTGCGTCGACGGCGACCAGCCGCTGGAGGAGGTCGCCCGGCTGATGCGCGACAAGGGCGTCGGCGCCGTCCCGGTCCGGGGCGCCGACGGCGAGTTGACCGGGATGCTGACCGACCGGGACATCGCCGTGCGCGGCGTGGCAGAGGGTATGGACCTGAGCCGGGTGGCGGCGTCCACGCTGGCGTCCAAGCCGCCGGTGTGCGTGCGCGCGTCCGATCCGGTCCTGGCGGCCCAGCGTGCCATGGCCGACCACCGGATCCGCCGGGTGCCGGTGGTCGACGGACCGCACCTGGTCGGCATCGTCAGCCAGTCCGACCTGGCCCGGGTGTTGCCGCCGGGGATCAGCGGCCTGGTCGAGCACGCGATCGTCCAGGACATCTGACCATGCAGCAGAGCCCTGTCGCGTCGGCGCCGGCGCCGACGCCCGCGCCCCCGAGCCCGAAGTCCGACCGGGAGCGGAGCTGGTTCGCCCGCGCGGCCTGCCGCCAGGCCGCGTGGCGGCTCTTCTTCGAGGCCGAGGGCGAGGGCGCCGCGCCGCGCGCCCGGCGGATCCGGGCCGCCAAGGCAGTGTGTGCGGAGTGCCCGGTGCGCCGCGAATGCCTGCTGTTCGCCTTGGCCAAGCAGGAGCGCTACGGGATCTGGGGCGGGTTCACCGCGCGCGAACGGGCCACCATCAAGCGACGGCGGCTCGCTCGGACGTCGCGGCGTGCCGATCGGCGGGGCCCTTAGCCTGCTGATCGCTTGGAGTCCGCCGCCCCGGCGGCCGTCTGCAGGCCCAGTCCCTCCCGCAGCTGCCCGAGGATCCTGGCCAGCAGCCGCGACACCTGCATCTGCGAGACCCCGATCTCGTCGCCGATCTCGGTCTGCGACATGGTGCGGAAGTAGCGCAGCAGCAGGATCCGCTTGTCCCGCTCGTCGAGCTCGGCCAGCAGCGGCTTGAGCGATTCGCGGTCGACGATCATGCCGTAGGCGGGGTCGTCGCCGCCGATCAGCTCGCCGAGGGTGGCGCCGTCGCCGTCGGACAGGCCGACCGGGATGTCCAGGGAGCCGGTGTTGTAGACCGCCGAGGCCTCCATCGCGTCGACGATCTCCTCGGTGGTGGCGTCCAGGTGCTCGGCCAGCTCGGCCGCGGTCGGGTCGCGTCCCAGCGTCTGCGCCAGGTGTTCGCGCGCCTGGCGCAGGGCCGCGGACAGCTCCTGCATCCGGCGCGGGACGTGGACGTCCCAGGTCGTGTCGCGGAAGTGGCGCTTGATCTCGCCGGCTATCACCGGCGTCGCGTAGGTCAGGAAGGTGGTGTGGTATTCCACGTCGTAACCGTCGACCGCCTTCACCAGGCCGACGTACGCCACCTGCTCCAGGTCCTCCGAGGCCTCGCCGCGGCGGCGGAAACGCCCGGCGACGTAGCGCGCGTAGGACATGTACTCGCCGATCACGAACTCCCGCAGCGCCGGCCGCTGAGGATCGGAGTGCGCGAGGGTACCCAGCCGGCGCAGCGCGGCCAGGGCCGCGGCGTACGCGCCGAGCCGATCGGGCCGTCCGTCGTGGACGCCGTCCTTGACCATGGCTCTCATCTGCCGCGGGTGCCGCGCCGCTTCTCGATCTCGACGCGCACCACGTCGCCGTCCTCTTCCCACGCCAGCGTGTCCACCAGCGCGGCCAGGATGTTCCAGCCCAGCCCCTCGGGGTCCGGCGGCGCCACGGCCACCGCCGAGGCGGACACCGTCACCCGCAGCAGGTCCCCGCGCACCTCGGCCCGGCACTCCAGGCCGCTGACGGCGGGGTCGGGGCCGCCGGCGACGAGCAGGTTGCACGCCTCGTCCACGGCCAGGCGCAGATCCCCGATCGCCCCCATGGTGAAGCCGAAACAGGCGCCGAGCTGGGCCACCGCGGACCGGACGAGCACAATGTAGTGCCTGTCCGCCGGCACGGCGAGCTGCACGGACGCGGCCTCGGGCACCGTGATCCGGCCGGTCCGGGCCACCTCGTTCAATCGGCGGACATTGTTCATATCTTTACGTGTGACCAGTTCCGGAACGATCAAACAGTGCGCCTCCGACAAGCGGGGGCGCACCGTTGTCCCGGGCATGATGCGGCTTCGGCCGACCGGGTGAGGCCGAGCGGCCGGCGTGACGGTGTCCGGTCCGAGGCAGCCGACGACGACTAAGGCATTTCCCGGCTCACAAAGTCTTGGCCACGGTCAGCACGAACGCGGCGTCCTCCACCGCCTCCACGCTGTGCCGGGCCTCCGGCACGATCAGCAGGTCGCCGGCCATGCCCTCCCACGACGCGTCCTCGGAGACCAGCCGGACCCGGCCGCGCAGCACCAGCACCGTGGCCTCGCCGGGGTTCTCGTGCTCGGACAGCGTGCTGCCGGAGCGCAAAGCGATCAGCGTCTGGCGCAGGACGCGCTCGTGGCCGCCGTAGACGCTCTGCGAGCTGCGGCCGGTCGAGGAGGACGCGGCGCGCTCCAGGTGCTGCCGGGAGAGCGCTTCGAGCGAAAGCTTCTGCATGATGGTTCCGCCGTTTACGTTTCAGGGCCTGTTCGGCCGGACGATCGGTCACGCTCCGGTCCGCCTACCCAGGGCCGGGCCGGTCATGCCGCCCCGGCCCGGGCGCGGGAGGGTCAGCGCGGGTCGGCGGGAATCACCGGGGGTCCGCGGACGCCTCCAGGCCATCGACGTCCACCGGGGGCAGGTCCTTGATCTGGTCCTTGGTCAGCCCCACGGACACGCCGTCGACGTCGATCCCGAGCACGTCCCGGATCGGGATGGCGACCCGCTTGCGGCCCCACAGGTGGCCCTCGTCGAGCAGGACGTGGGTCACCTCGCTGTCCGGCGGGACCACCACCAGGCCCTGCACCCGCCCGATCTCGCCGCCCTCGGCGTGCACACGCTCCCCGCGCCGCACACTGACCTGGCCGGCCGGGAGGTGCTCCACGATCGTGGCCGCGAGCTGCGGGTCCACGCCGGGGACGAAGCCGGTCAGCGCGGTCGGGGTCATCACCAGCCCGTACAGCGGCCAGGCCAGGACGCGGTCGCCGCGCGCGGGCCCGACGGCCTCGATGTCGGGCATGAAATACGTCTGCACCGCCGGTTCGAACTCGTCGAACCGCGCCCGGGTGCAGTTCAGGTCGACGCCCTCCGGTCCGGGTATGGCGATGTGCACCGGGACCAGGCGGGCCTGCCCGCTGTCGTCGTCCGGCTGCACCACGAGGTGGGTGAGCCTGTCGGCCACCGGGTCGACGACCACGAACGCCACCTCACCGCATTCTTCCCCGGCGCACCGGACGCGGCTGCGTATCACGTATTCGAGGGTGTCCTGCATCTCGCAAATCCTCTCGATCGTCGGTAGGTAGCACGTATCTCCAGGACCGCAAGAGGCAAACAAGCCGCAGCGGAGGACCGGTCCCCCACTACGGCGTTGTGAACGTACTGACACGGTGAGTAGCCTTGCCATCGCTATCTTCCGCTCCGCAGGGGATGGACCGATGGATCCCGATATCCGGCTGCTCGGCGGGCTGACCGTGCACCACGGCGGCGTTCCGCTCCCCCTCGACGGCCAGCGACGGCTGTGCCTGCTGGCCGTCCTGGTGCTCAACCACGGCCGCACGGTCTCGCGCAGCGACCTGGCCGAATGGGCCTGGCCCTCCTCGCCGCCGGACACGGTCGACCGGCAGATCGCCAACTATGTCTCGGCCCTGCGAAAGGCGCTGGAGCCGATCGAGGACCAGGTCCGGCTGGTGGCCCGCCGCCCCGGGTACACCGCGCTGCTGGATCCCCGCCTGATCGACGCCGAGCGGTTCGGCGTGCTGCTGGGCCGGGCCCGCGACGCCCGCACCGGGCAGGAGCACCAGATCGCGGCGCAGCGCCTGCACGAGGCGCTGGACCTGTGGCACGGCCGTCCGCTCGAAGGACTCGACACCCCCTATCTGCGGCACCGCGCTGCCGAGCTGGAGCGCCGGCGCCGGGACGCGGCGATGCTGCTGGCCGAGATCGAACTGGAGACCGGCCGACCCGCCGAGGCCGCGACGGTCCTGCGCGACGTGGCCTCGCTCCGACCCGACGACGAAGCCGTGGCGGCGACCCTCATTCGAGCCCTGACACAGGCCGGCCAGACGGACGAGGCGGCCGAGACCGGCTCCCGCGCCGAACGTTCCCTGCGTCGCCAGGGCCGCACCCCGACCCCGGCCCTGCGCCAAGCCCACAGCGACGCACTCGCCGGCCGCGTCCCAGCCCACCCGGCCGACCCTCGCCAGCAACTGCCCGCCGACACCGGCGCGTTCACCGGCCGCGTGGACGAGCTGTTCGAACTCGCCCGCCTGGCCCGGCGCGCCGAGGCCGACCGAACGCCCGGCGCACCGGTGATCTGCACGATCGACGGCATGGGCGGCATCGGCAAGACGGCCCTGGCCGTGCACGCCGCGCACCTGCTGGCCGACCGGTTCCCGGACGGGCAGCTGTTCCTGGAGCTGCACGCCCACTCCCCCGGCGTCCCGACCCGCACCGCCTTCGACGCCCTGGGCAGCGCACTGGCCGCCCTCGGCGCACCGCCGCAGACGGTCCCGAACGACCTCGACGCCCGCGCGGCCAAATACCGGGCCCTGCTGGCCGGCACCCGCACGCTCATCGTGCTGGACAACGCCGCCGACGAGAACCACATCCGGCCCCTGATTCCCGGCAGCGGCGGCTGTCTGGTGCTGGTCACCAGCCGCAAACGGCTGAAGGCGCTGGACGACGCCGAGCCGCTGAGCCTGGACGTGCTGCCGGTGGACGACGCCGTGAGCCTGTTCCGCGCCACCGCCGGCGCGGGCCGCACGCCGGTCGACGACGCGCCGGTGGCCGAGGTCGCCGAGATGTGCGGGCGGCTGCCGCTGGCGGTACGCATCGCAGCCGCGCTGCTGAGGCATCGGCGCAGCTGGCAGCTGGAGCACGTCATCAGGGAACTGCGAGAGGACTCCGGTGCGCTGGAGGCTTTCGACGACGGTCAGCGGAGCCTGGCGTCGGTCTTCGAGCTGTCCTCCCGGAATCTGACGCGGGCGCAGCGAACGGTCCTGTTCAACATCACGCAGGTCCCGGGCCGGGACGTCGACGTCTACGCGTGCGCGGCGCTGCTCGACGCCGATCTGCGCTCGACGCGGCGGCTGCTCGACGACCTCATCGATCGCAGCCTGCTGACCGAGTCCGCTCCGGGCCGATTCCGCATCCACGATCTGATGCGCTCCTACACGCTCTCGCGCATACCGAACCAGGACCTTCGCAACCCCAACCTGGACCGCCTGTTCGACTATTACCAGCACACCGCACAACTGGCCGACAGCTATCTTCGAACCCTGCCGGCGCTGCACACCGCCGCTCCCGCACACCCGCCGCGCCACCACCCCGCCATCAGCGACCGCGAAACCGCGCAGGCCTGGATGAGCGACGAGATCGAGAACCTGATAGCCGCGGCCCACCACGCCGCGAGCCGACCCGACCCGGTCCACGCGATCGCGCTCCCGGCCGCTGTGGCCACGCATCTGTACTCGCACGGCCCCTGGGCCCGGGCCGTCGAGCTGCACGGCGCCGCCGCCGATCTGGCGCGCCGCCGCGCGGACCTTCCCGCGCTGGCCTGCGCCCTGACGAATCTGGGCGTCGCCAGGCGTATGTGCGGCGACTACCCCAGCGCGGTCGAGGCCCACCGGGAAGCCCTAAAGCTCTATCAGGCATCGGATAACCTCCGCGCGCAGGCCTTCGTCCTGACCCAACTGAGCCGGGTATCCCAACTCGCCGGCGACCACCCCGCCGCCGGGGATGCCGGAGCTCAGGCCCTGGAACTAGCCCTCCACCTCGACGACCTCCCCGGACAAGCCAGAGCCCTGAACGAACTGGGCCGCGTCCACCGCCTCACCGGCGACTACATCGCCGCCGCCGACGCCTGCACCCGCGCCCAACGTCTTTACCAGCGCCTGGACGACACCGCCGGCCTGGCCGAGGTGCTGACCCAGCTGGGCGCGATCCGGCACCTGACCGGCGACTACCCCGCCGCGACCGCCGCGTACAGCAGGGCACTGCGTCTGTGGCGGCGCCTGGACAGCGTGCTCGGCCAGGCCAACGCACGGACCTCGCTCGGCATCGTGCAGCGCCGCACCGGTGACCACCGCGCCGCGACCGAGAACGTCACGCAGGCGCTGGCGACGTACCGGCGCCTGGACAGCCCCCTGGGCCAGGCCGGCGCACTGATCGAGCTGGGCCGCCTGCGCCTGCTCACCGACGACCCGCTCGGCGCCGAGGACGCCCTGACCCAGGCCCTGAAGCTGTACCGGGGCCTGACCCACCCGACCGCCCAAGCCGTGGCCATCGCCGAGCTGGGCAACGTCCGCCGCCGCCTCGCCGACCCGGCGGGCGCCGTCGCGCACACCGCCGAGGCACTGCGGATCCTGCGCGACTGCGACGCCCGCGGCGAGCAGGCTTGGGCCCTCAATCAGCACGCCGCCGCCCTGACCGCCGCGGGCCGCGAGGACGAGGCAGTGGAGGCCTACGGCCAGGCGGTGGTGCTGAACCGCGAGGTCCGCCAGCCCGACGACGAGGCCACGGCGCTGGAGGGGCTCGGCGCCATCCTGGTGCGGCGCGGCCGGATTCAGGAGGGCGAGCAGCATTTGCGGCGGGCGCTGAGCCTGTACCTGCGACTCGGGCTTCAGCCCGAGGCTCGGCGGATGTGCGCGGGGGAGGATGTGGCTTGCGCGCAGGATCAGGATCTGGCGGGGGCGTTTTTGGAGTACGAGATCGTGGTGCGGTAGCGGTCCAACTCCCATGGGTCATGCGCGGCGAACACCGAGACCTCATCCCCGTGCAACCGAACCAATTCCCGCAGCCGAGCATGATTCGCCATCCGCAGCGGCCGGTCCACCTCCGTGATCTGCTGCAGGATGTCCATCCCTGGGTGGCCACGCGGACGGTCGGGGTCGATCTCGGTGTGGAAGTAGTAGGCATCCCCGCAATGCAGCAGCCAGCGATCCGCCGCACGCACGGCCACCGCGCTGTGCCCCGCTGTGTGTCCGCCGAGCGGGACCAGCGCGATCTCCGCGTCCAGCCCGGCCAGCGGCCGGACCGCGTCGAAGCCGAACCACGACTCCCCCGCCGGCGCCCCCACCCCCGCCCCCACCCCCGGCGCGTACGTCTGCCACAGCGGCTGGTGCGCCCAGTGCGCCGGGCGGTAGCGGATGCGGTCCTCGGGGTGGCTGCCGGTGCCGGCCAGCGCGGTGCGCTGCTCGGTGTCCAGGACGTGCACGCGCGCGTCGGGAAAGTCCGGCAGGCCGCCGGAGTGGTCGATGTCGAGGTGGGTCAGCACGATGTGCCGTACGTCGGCCGCGTCGTATCCCAGGGCCTTGACCTGGTGCAGGGCGGTCTCCTCCAGGTCGAGTACCGGCTGCGCGCGGCCGATGAACTCCTGGCTCAGGGTGCGCTCCGGATCGGCGACGTCGGCGGTGCCCAGGCCGGTGTCGACCAGCACCAGGCCGTCGCGGTCGGTCTCGATCAGCAGGCAGTGGCACACCGCGGGCAGGCTGGATCCGTCCTCGTCCTCGATGGAACGCATCGATCCGCAGTTGATGTGATGGATTCGCATGCGCCTACACTGCGACTTGAAGCGCGCTTGAGGTCAAGCCCGCACCGGGAGGAGGACCCATGACCGAGACGGCGTTGGACATCGGGGAAGTCGTGGCGCACACCGGACTGGCGCCCTCGGCGCTCCGGTTCTACGAACAGCGCGGCCTGATCGCCTCCACCGGACGCAATGGGCTGCGACGCACCTACAACGCGGACGTGCTCGACCGCCTGGCCCTCATCGGCTGCGCCCGCGAGGCCGGCTTCGGCATCGCCGAGATCGCGCGGTTCCTGGCCGCCGGGCCGAGAGATCAGGACCTGCGCGATCGGATGGCCTCGAAGGCCGACGAGCTGGACGTCCTGATCGCGCGCCTCACCCGGATGCGAGCCGGGCTGCGGCACGCCGTGGAGTGCGATCACGAGCCGTTGGTCGCGTGCCCGGAGTTCAAGCAGACCTTGAATGAGGCGCTCCTGACTTAGGTGTGGGTGGGTATGGCTGGTTGCGGTTTGTTCGTGGGTTGACAGTCATAGGCGTTTCTTGACGGCTTCGCGCATGGTTGGCGGGATCCGTTGGTGGCGCGGGTCGGGGGTGGCGCTGGTTTCGCCGGGGCGGTGGTGGTGTGGGTAGGTGGTCGGGTCTACTGCGACAGTCAAGGGCAAATGCGACAGGCAAGGTCAAGGTCAAGAGCTTGAAGAGCGCCTCCGGCGGCGCCTGCGCGGCGAGCGGCCTCGCTCCGGGGAGTGGGGGTCGCGCTGGCTGCCGGCGGACGCTGCTTGTGGTCGCCTCTGTCCCGGATTCCCCGCCGCTTCGTCGCCCGGAGGGAACCATCCCGGCCTGGGCGGTGTCAAGCCGGATCACACGCTGCTGTGGCCTAGTATCAGCGGCTTGACACCGCCCAGGCCGGGATGGCTGTGCAAGCACCGCCGAAGCGACGGGGAATCCGGGACAACCCCCGCCTGTGGGAACGGTTCCCGCACCACACGCACACACCACCCGGCCGCCGCTGTGCCTCACCGAGTGGACCGAGTCCACACCACAGACCGGGGTTGTCCCGGATTCCCCGTCGCTTCGGCGGGCGAAGCCAAGCAGGCCGGGCCGGTGGTGTCAAGTCACTGATACTGGACCAACAGCTCTGCGATCCGACTTGATACCACCGGACCGGTCTGCTTCCGTAAGGCGACGAAGCGACGGGGAATCCGGGACGAAGGCGACCACAAGCAGGTCCGGCAGCCAGCAGCGCGACCTCCACTCCCCGGAGCGAGGCCGCTCGCCGCGCAGGCGCCGCCGGAGGCGCCTGTAGCCCTTGACCTTGCCCTTGACTGTCGCAGTTGCCCTTGGTTTTCGCAGTAGAGCCAACCATCTACCCACACCACCACCGCCCCGGCGAAACCAGCACCACCCCCGACCCGCGCCACCAACGGATCCCGCCAACCATGCGCGAAGCCGTCAAGAAACGCCTGCAAGCCACCCACCCCAGCCGCACCGGTCAGGAGCGCCTGAATGAACGCACTGACGGTTGCCCCGCCCCTTGAGCAGCCCCGCCTGCTCCAGCTCACGACAAGCACGCGCGGTCGTGCCACCGGCCGGCCCGAGGTCGGCCGCGAGCTGCCGGACAAGAACCCTCACCCACCGTTGGGCGTGTTGGCCGGCGCGGCCGCGAGGGCCGTGAAGCGGTAGATGTACCCGCCGCCCTTCCCCGAGGCGGTGACATAAGCGTTCTGTGTCCCGGGCTGGATCGCGACATGAGTGACGTTCGGCGCGTCACCGGGGACCACCACGCGGCCGATCTGCACGCCGTTCGGATCGAACTCCAGCACCTCGCTGCCGCCGTACACCGCCATGTAGATGTTCCCGGCGCCGTCGATGGTCAGCGAGTCGGTGAAGTCGGAGGCGCCGAGCCCGAGGTATGCCACGGTGTGCACGACGTTCTCCAGGGTCGTCGAGGCCGGCGAGGAGAATCCGGGACCGATGTGGTCGAGCCGCCCGGCCAGGTCCTCGTCGACCCACACCCCGTCCAGCTTCCCGGTGAGCACGATCCCGTTGGGATGCGCCAGCCCGCCGGCGGCCACGCTCGGCTTGCCGGTCGCCGGGCGCAGCAGGACGCGGCCGGCCGGCGCGGCGGGGGTGCCCTTGTAGTCGGCGATGTACATGTCGCCGTTCGGGGCGATCGTCAGGTCGTCCGGGACGACGGGCTGGCCGCCGACCCGGTCCAGGACGGTCTTCAGCTGCTGCGTGGCCGGGTTGAACGTGGCGATCCGGCCCCGCAGGTCGCACAGGTACATGACGCCGTCGGGGGCGAAGCCGATGCAGTTCAGCATCGTGTTCTGGCCCGGCGCGTTCTTGTACAGCGTGCTGACCTGGTCCGTGGCCAGATCCATCGTCATCAGCATGGGCTGGCCGGTGGCGGCGGTGGTGTCGACGAAGTAGAACGTGCCCTTGCCGTCGAAGGCCGCGCCCTCCAGGCTCGTGCCGAAGGGGCCGGGCTGGGGGTCGGCCACCTTGGCGACCAGCGTCGCGGTGGTCTGCGACGGGTCGGACGCCAGTGCGGACCCCGAGGTGGCGAGCGCCTCGCCGCTGGCGGACACGGTGGTCACGGCCGCGACGGCGGCGAGCAGGGCGATGATGCGGTTCTTCTTCATGGCAGGCAACTATGCCCGAACCCTGATACTGAGGAAGTATCCCGCCTGTATCCGGCGTGTACGCCCCCGGCATACCGTGCCGTGAGCTCAAGGCATGATCGGCGACGGAACGGCGGTGTGGCGTGGACCTGGTGACCTCGGCGGCCCGAGTCCTGGTCGGCCTGGTGTTCCTGGCGGCGGTGGTGGGCAAGGCCCGCGACGTGCGGGGCTTCGCGGCTTCGATCCGCGACCTGCCGGGCCTGCCCGGTCTACCGGGTCTACTGGGTCTGACTCGCCTGTCGCACCTGCTCGCGGTGCCGGGCGTGCTCGGCGCCGAGGCGGCGGTGGTCGTGCTGCTGGCGGATCCGGCGACGCCGGCCTGGGGCTTCGCGCTCGCCGTGGTCCTGGACGCGGGCTTCCTCGCGGTCATCATCAGGGTGCTGCGGAGCGGGACGTCGGCCGCGTGCATGTGCTTCGGCACCACGCCGCGGGAGTTCGGGATCCGGCACGTGGTGCGCGACGTGCTGCTCGGCGTGGTCGCGCTGGTCGGGCTGACGGGGACGGCCGGGGCGCACGGAGACGCCAGCGGTGTCTCAGTACCCGCATGGGCCCTGTGCGCGCTGGCCGGTGCCCTCGGCGCCGTGGCACTGGTCCTGCTCGACGAGATCGTCGACCTCTACGCCGGGTGACGCAGCCGGGGCCCACGGCGCGGCGCCAGGATCCGGTGCACGTCCACCCCCGGATCGCCGCCCCCGAGCCGCGACAGCACCTCGCCGATGTCCTCCGGGTCGGCCTCGCCGACGACCACGATCACCAGCGCGCGCCCCGTCGATCCGCTGCCGTTGCCAGTTCCAGTTCCAGTTCCAGTTCCAGTTCCAGTGACAATGCCGGTACCGGCGTCCCCGCCCGCACCAGTGCCCGCACCCGAGTCCGGAGCCCCGCCGACGCCCGATCCGACCTCGGATCCGGATTCGGCCCCGGAACCGGTCGCCTCCAACGCCGGATCCCGAGCCAGCACCGCCTGCTGCAACCGCGCCAACGGCCGTCCCGGCTCGATCCCCAGTTCGTCGATCAGGGCCTTGCGAGCCTGCGCGTAGGCGGCCAGCGCGCCGGGGGCGTCGCCGCGCCGGTACAGCGCCAGCACGAGTTCGTACCACAGCCGTTCGCGCAGCGGATGGTCCTCGACGAAGTACCGGAGGTCGCCGATCAGCCGCGAGTCGCCGCCGGCGTGGCGCCGGGCCTCGGTCCATTCCTCGACCACCGCGAGCCGTTCCTCGGCCAGCGGTTCCAGGCGCCGGTGCAGGAAGTTCGAGGGTGCCACGTCCTCGGCGGGCGCCCCGCGCCACAGCGCGAGCGCGGCGCCCAGGACGGCGGCGGCGTGCCGGTGGTCGCCGGCCGCGGCGGCCGTGCGGCCTTCGCGGGCCAGGCAGCGGAACTCGGCCAGGTCGAGCTCCTCCTCGGCGATGTCCAGGGCGTAGCCGGGGCCGCGGCGGGCTATCCGCTCGGTCCCGTGCTCGTCGACGAGCAGGCCGCGCAGGCGCGAGACGTAGGTGCGGATGTTGGCCACGGCCGAGGCCGGCGGGTCGTCGTCCCAGACCGAGGCGATCAGCCGGTCCAGGGGCACCGCCCGGTTGGCGTCCAGGAGCAGCGCGGCCAGTAACCGGCGCTGTTTGGTGGTGCCCAAAGGCAGCGGCCCGTCGCTGCGGCCGACGCTGAGCGGGCCGAGGATCTGGAAGCGCACGTCATCCCCCCGTTGGGTCGTGCGCATCGCTCCCCGTGCGATGCGAAGCAGGTGCGCCCAGCGTAACGACAGGACTCTGATACCACAAGAGTCCGACATGAAATCGAAAACTATCGACGCTTACTTGCAATAATTCGAGCGCTCTACTGCCCTACTCGGTCGGCCACACGCTGACGTGATCCTCGTCCAGCGCCACCCGCACCCGGTCGCGCATGCCGAGTCGCTCGACGTACTCCCGCGGCAGCTGCATGCGTCCGGCGCGGTCGAGCATCACGTACTCCTCGGCGACGTTCCGCTCGGCGCCGTCCTCGTCCACCGCGACCTGGCGCACGGTCTCCGAACTGGTCCGGCCGTCCCGGATCGCCACGGTGCGCCGCACCTGGCCGGCCACGTTCGCATCATGGGTGACCACGACCACGGTCACGCCCAGTTCCCGGTTCGCGGTCCGCAGCGCCTCGAAGACCTGGTGCCCGGTCGCGCTGTCGAGCTCGCCGGTCGGCTCGTCGGCGAACAGCACGTCGGGGGTGTTGGCCAGGGCCACGGCGATCGCGACCCGTTGCTGCTCGCCGCCGGAGAGCCCGGAGGGGCGCCGGTCGCGGGCGTGGCCGACGCCGAGCAGGTCCAGCAGTTCGCCGGCGCGGCGCTCGGCTACGGCGCCGCGCGTGCGGGCGTAGCTCATCGGGAGCATGACGTTGTCCAGGGCGTCCAGGTGGGGGAACAGGTTCCGGCCGGTCTGCTGCCAGACGAAGCCGACGACCTGGCGCCGGTAGCGCAGGCGGTCTTTGGCCTTCATCGTCAACAGATCGCAGCCGGCCACGCGAGCACCGCCGGCGGTCGGGGTGTCCAGGCCGGACAGGATGTTGAGCAGCGTGGACTTGCCGCTGCCGGAGGCACCGACGACCGCCACCAGATCGCCCCGATCGACGAGCAGATCAAGGCCCTGAAGCGCCTGCACCTCGACGCCCTCGGTCTGGTAGATGCGGACCAGGCTGTCGCAGACGATGTGCGCGTCCTGGCCGAAACGCTGCCGGGGGCCGGCGGCCTGCGCTTCGAGGGCTTGGAGGTCTTGAAGGCCTTGGAGGTCGTTCGAAGCGGTCATGATCGCCTTTCGGGTCATCGGGCGTCGAAACGCAGCACGGAGCCGAGCTTGCGGCGGCGCGCCAGCCGGCTGTCGATCAGCGCGGCCAGCAGGACCAGCGCGACCATCCCGGCGCCGAGGGCGGCGGCGGTGGCGAAATCGACCCGCAGCACGGGCTCGGCCGCGCCGCCGGTCACCGCCTGCAGCCTCAGCGCCGAGCCGAGCACCGGGGGAATCAGGACCCCGAGACAGACCCCGGCCAGCGCGGCCAGGCAGGCCGGCGGCAGCAGCTGAACGATCAGCATCCCGGTCGCGGCCCGGCTGCGCAGGCCCATCGTGCGCAGGAAGGACACGGCGTCGCCGCGGGCCCGGGCGCCGGCCAGCAGTTCCAGGACGACGGCCAGCAGGGCAAAGCCCGACGCGAGGGCGGCGCAGGCGTTGGCGACCAGGTCGAGGGAGTCTGTCAGGGTGCTGGCGTCCAGGCTGCCGGCCAGGTCGGCGCGGGTCTGGATCTGGTAGTCGATGTTCGCCGGAAGCGCTGCGCGCAGCTCGGATTCGGCGACGCCGGGACCGTCGATGACCAGGGTGTCGGGGTCGGCGCCGGGAGTCAGCTTGGCGGCCACGGTGAGCGGTACGACCAGGAACGGGTCGGAGGGCGTCAGGCCGTCGAGGTCGGTGGCGATGACACGGAGGTCGGTGGCGCTGAGGGTGCCGACGGCGGAAAGGTCGAGCGTGGTGGAGCCGGTCGGGGTGTTGACGCTCAGGCCGGTGGCGGCAGCGCTGTCAGCGGGGTGGGGCGGACCTGCGGCGTGGTGCGGAACTGCGGCCGAGGCGTAGGCGGGCTGGCCGGAACCAGCAAGCAGACGCGCAAGCGGGGAGCTCGGATCGGCGGCAGTCAGAGCTTTGACATCCACGGCGACGGTTCTGATCGGTGCCGAGGCGGCTTGGCCGGCCGGGGCGTCGGGCGTGAGCCACAGGGACTGTTCGGCGATGACGTGCTGGACTCCGGCCACCGCGGCGACGTCGGTACGCACCGCCGGGGCCAGGCCGCGTCCGGAGATGACGGCGTCGCCGCTGACCGACTCCGCGACGTCGCTGTGCGCGCCGGTGACCGTCCTGGTCACCAGGCCGCCGAAGACCAGCCCGGCGAGGGTGAGCACCAGGACGAGCAGCCCGGCGGCGCCGAGCCCGACACTTCGGCGCGCTTGCGCGAAAGCCAGGACCGGCACGGCCGAGCGTCGGCGGCGTGCCCAGCGCAGGCAGGCCCCGAGCAGGACCGGATGGACGCGGAGCAGCAGGACGGCGCCGACCGCGCCGAGCAGCGCCGGGACCAGGCTGATCTGCGGGTCCACGCCGGCCGTGCGCAGGCCGTCGATGCCGCGGCTGTGCAGGGAGAGGACCGCCGCGACGGCGAGGATCCCGAGGCCGCCTTCAAACGCCAGGCGCCGGCGCCGGGCCACGGCGCGGTCGACGAAAGCCGGGCGTGGACGGCTGCGGGCCCACGTGAGCGCGGGCAGAAGTACGAGGCCTGCGATGACGATGGCGGCGAGCAGCCAGGCGGCGCCGGGGCCTTTGCTCTGCACGGGATGGCGGCCGATGAGGAGCACCAGGCGTGCGGCGAGCCAGCCCACGAGCGCCGCCGGAACGGTCACCACGGCACCGTGCACGGCGCGCACCGTCATCAGGTCCCTGACGGTCGCCCCGCGCGCCCGATGCAGCGCGAGATCGCGCTCGCGCCGCCCGACCGCCAACCGCGCGGCGCTGAACAGCGTGATGAGCGCGACGGTCGCCAGACTCGCCAGCGAGAACGAGTCCACGACCCACACCTCGGCGCGCGCCGCGACGAAGCGGTCCAGCGTGGGCTTGATGTCGGCGGCGACGACCAGGCCGCTGCGCGTGACGGTGAACGGCCCGCACTGCCGCGGCAACCCCCGAGGCGCCGGCGCGCACGGATCCTCGAACGCGGGATCGGTCATCCGCCCGAGCTGCGCCGAAAAGGCGGCGGCCCGGTCGGCGGTGAGCGCGACGGGGTCGAGCGGAAAGGCGATGGTGCTGGTCACCGGCCCCGCGGCGACGAGCGCCGGCAGCACGGAGGCCAGCCCCGGAACGCTGGTCAGGACGGTGGCGCGCTGGATCAGGGGGCTGAATCCGTTGACGGCGGGGCCCTGGCCGGAGACGGGAGCGCGGAGCCAGGGGTGGGTGTACCAGAAGGTGGTGGTGGCCGCGGAGGTGGTGTCGAGGGGCTCGAAGAAGCCGACGATGCGGGCGCGGGCGGTGGCGGGCTTGGGGGGCAGCGGGGTGCCGGCGGTCGAGGCGCCGGTCGTGGCACCGGTCGAAGTTCCCGAAGCAGCGCCGCTGTCGGCGCCGACCGCGGAGTCACTCTGCCCGAGCGTGATCACCTGCCCCAGCGTGAGATGCAGCGCGTCCCGGGTCGCGGCCGAGGCGGCGATCGGCGCCGGAACACCGGCCGCCAGCGGCCCGTCCGGCGGCGCGCCGCCCTCCACATAGCGCAGGCCGCCCGGCACCGGGTTCGCATACTCCACCCGCATCTCGGGTGGGACTCCGCCGGTCGTCGTGATGCCGGGCGCCGTGGCGTCGGTGAAGGGCGTGGCCAGGTCGATGGCCGGGGTGCCGAGCATCGGGCGGGCCCAGGTCGGCAGCGGGGCGAGGAGTCGGCCGACGAAGGCGGCGAAGCCCGCGCTCGGGTCCAGGCCGACCGTGCTCAGCGTCACCGTGACGCCGCGTCCCCGCTCGGCTGCGGTCGTGACGTTCTGTCGCAGGGCTTTGTCATCCAGGCGTGCGACGAGGGCGGGACCGGCGCTGACCATCAGGGTGCTGAGCGTGATGACGGCGGCCAGGCAGCCGAGCAGTGCACTGTCGGCGCGCAGTTCGCGGCGTGCCGCGCGGACTCTCATATGTCCTCCCCCGCCCGGAGCACGCAGGCCAGGTCGAGTGCGGCGGCGGCGCGGGCGATGGCCGACAGCACCGCCACCACCGCCGCGACGGTGGCCAGTCCCAGGCCCGCGGCGCGCAGCCAGGGGATCAGGACCGCCATGGCAGGTTGCGCCGCCGAGCCGTCGGAGGACGTGGCGAGCAGCGGTTCGGTGATCGCCGCGACCCCGGCGCCGATGACGGTGCCCGCCAGCAGCGCCACCACGGCCACCACCCCCTGCTCGATCAGCAGCGCCGAGGCCAGCTGGCGCGGACGCGCCCCGAAGGCCCGCAGCGCGGCGAAGCCCCGGGAGCGCTCGCGGATCGAGATGACGGTGTCCATCGCGAAGCCCAGCAGCGCGAACAGCGGCGCCAGGACGATGCACGCGGTGAACAGCCCGGAGGAGCCCGCGCGGAAGACGTCGTCACGCCCAGCGGCACGTGCCGCGCCGCTCAGCACCGGCGCACCGAGAGCCGGACGCGCGGCGAAGGCTTGTTCGACCTCTGCGTCGCTGCCCGGCGCGGTCTTGAGCAGCCAGGTCGCATCGGTCGGCGGGTCCAGGCCGAGGGTGGGAAGCTGGTCGGCGAGCGTGGCCAGGTCGAGCATCGCGGCGGGACCGGCGGGTTGACCGGGGATGGCGGCGACCACCCCGGTGATGCGCAGGCTGAGCTGCGGCGTGCCGTCGGAGGTTCCGGAGGGGTCGGGCACCGGGCTGTCCGCCGGCGCGTCGTCGGCGGTGAAGGTGAGCGTGTCGCCGACGTGCGTCCCGGTCTGGTCGAGCAGATCCTGGTCGACGACGGCGGGCAGCGCGGGCGCCAGACCGTCGGCGAGCGGCACCGGAAGGGTGGCGTTCACACCGAACGGGTCGCGCGGCTGCGAAGCCGTCCCGTCGGGGGCGTTGTACGCCGGTGTCAGGAACGCGAACGTGACGAGCGCGCCGGCGGACGTCTTGCTCCGGCACAGCCTGCCGCCGCCCCCCTGACCGGGCCCGGGTTGCGGGACAGGGTCCGGACACGCGGCGGGGTCGGCTCCGTCGCCGGACAGGCCGCGCTGTGTGCTCGTGACCAGCCAGCTGCTGTCGTCCGGCGCCGTGGCCGGACCGGTGGGGGCACCGTCGGCGTCAGTACCGGTGATGGCGCGGAAGTCGATGTGGACCAGGTGGGTGATGGAGGAGAAGGGTATCTGTGCACTGATTCCAGTGACTCGCAACGGATACGACAGCGCCCCGGCCCCGCTCAGGTCGAACACCGCATCGCTCGTGGTCAGCGGCGCCGAGCGGGTCATGGTCAGCCCCGAGGCGTCCACGATCGTGAGTTCGAGTACTGAGCCGGTCGGCAGCGCACCGTCGGAGACGGTGGTCGTCGCCGCCACGGTGAGCCGGGTCGGCCGTCCCGGCAACGACAGGCCGCCGAGCTGGGCCCCGCCGAGGTGCGCGAGCGCGGTGCGGGCCGCCGGGCCGGCCGTTCCGGGACCGAAGGCCAGGACGGTGCCGGCGGTGTGCGGGTCCACGCCGATGAGGGTCGTCGCCGTATGAGTACCGTCGGCTGAAGTGGCCGCGGTGGACCAGATCGGCGTCGCGGTACTGACTCCGGGCACTGATGTATAGGCGGCGCGCCGAGCCGGCGGCGACAGCGCCGAGCTGTCGATCCGCACGTCCGCACCGACCGCGAAGGCCGCCTGGTCGCCGGCGTTGCGGGTGCGCATGGCGGTGGCGGTCAAGGCCAGCGCGCCGACGGAGATCGCCATGACCATGAGCAGGAGCGCGCCGGTCAGCCGGGTGGTCCGGCGGCTCACCTGCCAGGCTCCCAACGCGCCGGTCAGTCCGCGCCGCCGTCCGGCCTGCCGGTCCAGGGGCCGGGCCAGCAACGGGAACAGCCGCAGGGCTAGGACCGCCAGAGCACCGGTGACCAGCACCGGGACCAGGATCAGGACCGGGTCCAGGGAGACCGCGCCGCCGCCGGCCGCGCTCTGGGCCGCACTCTGGGCGCTGATCCGGTCGGCCAGGGCGGAGCGGTAGTGGTGGAGCTGGATCAAGCCCCACGCCGCGAGGCCCGCCAGGACGAGGTCGGTCCCGGCACGCTGGAAGCGTGCGACCCGCGCGCTGCGGCGCCGGATGGCGGCTCCGGGCGCGCGCTCCACCGCGTCGGGCCACGCGGCCGCGACGGCGAGAAGTCCGTGGGCGACGGCCGCCGCGGTCGCGATCCCGATGGTCAGCAGCGCGGTCGCGGGGAAGGTCAGTGCTTTGACCTGGGTCGCGACGGCGAGCAAGCGAGCCAGCGCCGGTGCGGCGAACGGCACGACCACGATGAGCGGCGCCCCGACAGCCGGCCCCTCCAGCCCGGCGGCCGCCAGCAGCTTCGCCGGCCCGGCACCGCGGCTGCGGGCCAGGACGAGGTCCGCGCGCCGCCGCGAGGCCACGGTGCGCGCCGCGCGGACCATGGCGGTCCCGGCGAGCAGGATCAGGACGCCGGCCGGGACGGCGAGCTCGGCCTCGCCCGCGACCGTCGCGCGCCGGGCGACCGCACGCTGCTCGGGCAGCGCCGAGGACACGATGATCGCCGGGCTGATCGGCGCGGCGCCGGGCACGGCCCGGGCGTCCTGGTGGACGATCGCGGCGTCGGCCCGGTCGACGAGCGCTGAGAGCCGGGCGGCCGACACACCGTCGAGGCGGGGATCGACGATCCAGGTCGCGCTGCCGGCCTGGCCGAGTCCGCCGGCGCCGGCCAGCGCGGCCGGGGCGACGACCAGCGGCTGCGCCGGGCTGGCCGCGATCTGTGGGAGCGCGCCGGGCGGGAGGGCCTGCCACAAGGCGGAGCCGTCGGCGTGATAGATGCCGACGACGGTGACGGAGTGGTCGGCGGCGGAGTCCGCGGCCTGGCTGCCGGGGCCGAGGGTGAGGACGGTGCCGAGGTGGATGTTCTCGGCGCCGGAGAGCGAGTCGGGAAGGGCGACTTCTATGGCCGCGTAAGGAGAATTCGCATTGGTTGTAGCTCCCGTCGGCCATTGCCCGGCGGTCAGCGTCGCATGGGCGGCGATATCAGCACCCGAGACCGCGACCGCCGCCTGGCCGAACGGCTCCGCGCCGCCCCCGGCCAGCGTCAGCGCCGGCGAGGCGTCGATCCGGTAGACCGTCCCCGGCACGTCGCCCAAGAACCGGTGCGCCGCCGCGGCGACCGCCGCGTCCTGCTCCCCCGCGCCGGCACCGGCATACGTGCCCAGATAGCGCATCACGCGGTCGGCCGTCGGCGCGCCGCGCACCTCGACCGGCGGCTCGGAATGGGCCAGCGCGGCGACGAACGCGCCGAGCGTGGCGAAGACCAGCGCGGCCGCCGCCGTCACCAGTGTGGCCGGGAGCCCGGTGCGCACCCGGTGGGCGGCGCGCCTGAGCGCGCGCTGAACGTGCCTTCTCACCCCGCGGGTCCTTCCAAGGCGCCGTGCTCTGTGTGCCCTTACCCCGACCTGTGCCCGTACCTGTGCCCGTGCCCGTGCCCGTACTGCCGTGAGGGTACCGAGTCGCGACGGGTCGCTGCAATATCCTGACAGGATCTCGAAATTTTCCGCCTGAGGCCGGGCGGCCGCACGGAGGCGACCACCCGGCCCGGGATGCCGCTGGTTACCGGACGCTGATTAACAGACGCACTGGTACCAGTAGGTGTAGCCCTCGCGCGGCCCACACTGGACCTCGTAGATGTAGCCGCCGTTGCACGGGCCGGCGTACTTGGTGCCGGTGTAGTAGCAGTCCGAGGGCAGCGGGCACGTGGCCGCCATCGCCGTCGCCTTCGGGGCGAACCGGTCGAGCATCCGGTCGGCGGCCTGAGTCAGTCGCTTCATCGGTGATCTCCTTTCGATCGCTGGGGATCCGCAACCTAACGAGGCGCCATACCGTGCTGATACAAGCCCCGTACATGCTCCTGACGCCGGATGTACAGATCGTGTAGCGGCCGGGCCTAGCCTTGCTGGCCCTGCGGACCGTGCGGGCCGCGAACTGGCGAAGGGGACGATCTGATGGCCTATCTCGGTGCCGCCGTGGCGCTCGTCGGCGTGCTGTGCCTGCTCGACCTGGTGCTCACGGTCGGCGTCATCCGCCGCCTGCGCCAGCACACGCAGCTGTTCGACGCCCAGATCGCCGGCGGCCGTCCGGCCCTGCGGCCCCGGCCCGGGCACCGGGTCGGGGAGTTCGCGGCGATCGACACGCACGGCCGTCCGGTGGACCAGGACCTGCTGGGCCCCGGCACGCTGATCGGCTTCTTCACCACCGATTGCGTGCCCTGCAAGGAGCTGCTGCCTCGCTTCGTCGACTACGTGGCCGGTCTGGGTCTGGATCTGGGCCCGGAGCAGGTCATCGCGGTCCTGGCCGCGCCCGAGGCGGACGCGGCGATGGTCGCGCAGCTCGGCACGGTGGCGCGAGTCGTCGTGCAGGCCTCGGACGGGCCGATGGTGCGCGCGTTCGACCTGTCGGGCTTCCCGACGCTGGTGCGCATGGGGCCGGACGGCTTGGTGGACGCGGCCGGGGCCGTGCTGGAGGCGCTTCAGCGCCCGGCCGCCCCCGCCCAGACCGCAAGGCCGGCGCTGGTCCCGGCCGAGGCGTCGTGACCGTCACCACCGCAGCCGTGCTCGGAGCGCTGGTGCTGGCGGTCGCGCTCAGTGCCCTGACAGCGACCGCTCTGACGCTCCGGCACCACTACGTCCTGGTCACGGTCGCCGGCCTGAGCATGGCCCCGACCCTGCGCCCCGGCGACCGGCTGGTCGTCCGCCGGACCGCGCCGGGCCGGATCCGCAGCGGCGACGTCGTGGTCCTGGCACCGGACCCGGAGCTGGAGCTGGACCTGGATCCGGCATCGGCGCCCGCGACCGATCACGGCGAACTCTGGCTGATCAAGCGCGCCGCCGCCGTCCCGGGCGACCCGGTGCCGCGCACGCGGGTGCCGGCGCTCGCCGACGCGCCGGAAACCCTGGTCCCGCACGGCAAACTCGTCCTGCTCGGCGACAACACCGCGCACAGCACCGACTCCCGGCAGCGCGGCTACTTTGACGCGCAGCGGCTGGTGGGCCGGGTGGTCCGGCAGCGATGAGCGAGCCCGCGACGTCTTCGAACCCTGGCATACCGGGCCTGCTGCGCGCCGCGACCGCCGTCTACGTACGCGCGGCGCCCCTGGCCGTGGCCCTGCGCATGATCGCCGCGCTGGTCACCGGCCTGGCGCCGGTGGTCGCCGCGTGGCTGACCAAGCTCCTGCTGGACCGGCTCACCGGCCGTCCGGGTCCGAGCCTGTGGAGCTGCGCGCTGGCGATCGCCGCGGTCACCGCCGCCGGGGCCACCGTCCAGCACGTCGGTGCCTACGCCGACCGCGAGATCGCACGGCGCGTCACCTTGTTCACCCAAAGCCAGGTGTTCGCCGCCGTGACCCGGCTGCCAGGGCTGGCCGAGATCGAGGACCCCGGGTTCCAGAACCGGCTGCGGCTGGCTCAGCAGTCGGCGCAGAACGGGCCGCAGCTGCTGGCCGGCTCGCTGCTGGGCATCGCGCAGACCGCGCTGGTCGTCTCAGGGTTCACGGTGACGCTGATCGCGATGTCGCCGCTGCTCGCCGTGCTGGTGCTGGCCTCGGCCGGGCCGATCCTGTGGGCACAGCTGGCGCTGAGCCGGCGGCGCGCCGAGGTCACAGTGCGGACCGTGCCAGCGGTCCGGCGCCAGATCTTCTACTCGACACTGCTCACGGACACCCGCGCCGCCAAGGAGATCCGGCTGTTCGGCCTCGGCGGTTTCCTGCGCGGCCGGATGCTCTCGGAACTGACGGCCGTGCAGGCCGGGGACCGTGCGGTGGATCGGGCGACGCTGCGCGCCGACGGCTCGCTGTCGCTGCTGACCGCCGTCGTCTCCGGCGTGGCGCTGCTGTCCACGGTGGCGCGGATCCGCACGGGACACGGCAGCGTCGGCGATCTCAGCATCCTGATCGCCGCACTGAGCGCCGTGCAGGGCGGGCTGGCCGGGATCGTCGCCCAGCTCGGCACGGTGAACCAGATGCTGATCCTGTTCGGACACTACGCCGGGCTTACGCGAACGGCGGCACCCGAGGTAGCGGCGTCGGCGTCGGCGTCGGTTCCGGAGCCGCTGAAGGACCGCATCGAACTGCGCGACGTCTGGTTCCGTTACCACGACGACCACGACTGGATCCTGCGCGGTGTCGATCTGACCATCGGCAAGGGCCAGGCGGTCGCCCTCGTCGGCCTGAACGGCGCCGGGAAGTCGACCCTGGTGAAACTGCTGTGCCGGCTGTACGAACCCACGCGCGGCTCGATCACCTGGGACGGCGTCGACATCCGCGACCTGGACATCAATGGCCTGCGAACCCGGCTGTGCGCGGTGTTCCAGGACTTCATGTCCTACGACCTCACCGCCGCCGAGAACATCGCGGTCGGCGACCTGGCCGCCGCCGGGGACGAGTCGGCGCTGCGCCGCGCCGCCGAGACCGCCGGTGCGGCCGACCTGATCGACGGACTGCCGCAGGGCCTGCAGACCATGCTCAGCCGGATGTTCAGCGGCGCCGACGGCGATCGCGGCGTGACGCTGTCCGGCGGCCAGTGGCAGCGGATCGCGATCGCGCGCGCCGTCCTGCGTACCGAGGCCGACCTGATGATCCTCGACGAACCGAGCTCCGGCCTGGACGCCCGCGCCGAACTGGAGATCCATCAGAGCCTGGCCCGGCTGCGGACCGGGCGCAGCAGCCTGCTGATATCGCATCGGCTGAACACCGTCCGCACCGCCGACTGGATCGTCGTGCTGGCCGACGGTGCGATCCGCGAGCAGGGGTCGCACGAGACTTTGATGGCGGCGGACGGCGAGTACGCGGAGCTGTTCCGGATCCAGTCCGAGGGATACCAGCTGGCGACGTAGGAACCCGACGGTGGCCAAAGCGGCGACCGCCACTACCGCGAGCGCTCCGGTGCCAGTTCACAACTTCGTGCCAGGCAACGACGCTGTGGCGGAAAAATCAGGCGCCCGGGCTTATGTGTGAGTCGGGGTGGGGGTGTTGGTGCGGTTGGGTGGTGGGTTTAGAAGCTTTTACGGCTTCGCGTATGGTTTTGCGGGATCCGTTGGTGGCGCGGGTCGGTGGTGGCGCGGGTCGGTGGTGACGCTGGTCGGTGGTGACGCTGGTTTCGCGGGGCGGCGGTGGTGTGGGTAGGTGGTGGGGTCTACTGCGACAGTCAAGAGCTGAAGAGCGCCTCCGGCGGCGCCTGCGCGGCGAGCGGCCTGGCTCCGGGGAGTGGGGGGTCGCGCTGCTAGGCGGCGGACGCTGCTTGTGGTCGCCTTTGTCCCGGATTCCCCGTCGCATCGTCGCCTTACGGAAGCAGACCGGTCCGGTGGTATCAAGTCGGATCGCCCAGCTGGTGGCCGGGTATCAGCGACTTGACACCACCGGCCCGGCCTGCTTGGCTACGCCCGCCGAAGCGACGGGGAATCCGGGACAACCCCGGCCTGTGGTGTGGACGGGGTCCACTCCGCGACGCACGGGTTTTGTCCACTTGCGTGGTGTAAGTAGTCTTCAGCGGTGAAGCCCCGGGTCACAGCTGCCGCAGTGGGCATCTGAGCCCATGGATGTGAAAAACCGGCCTGCTGATGGCCGGTTCTTCACATCCATGAAGATCACCACGCGCTCGGGCGTGTCTTGCGTCCTGTCCACGTCGAAGATTGCTTACACCACGTCGATGGACGTCACCGACGCACACGCGGCGGTGAGTCTGCGGGCATGGGGTGCGGGAACCCTTCCCACAGGCCGGGGTTGTCCCGGATTCCCCGTCGCTTCGGCGGTGCTTGCACAACCATCCCGGCCTGGGCGGTGTCCAGCCGGACGAAACCGGTGGCCAGCAACAGTGATCCGGCTTGACACCGCCCAGGCCGGGATGGTTCCCTCCGGGCGCTGATGCGGCGGGGAATCCGGGACAGAGGCGACCACAAGCAGCGTCCGCCGCCCGACTACGCGGCCCCCACTCCCCGGAGCGAGGCCGCTCGCCGCGCAGGCGCCGCCGGAGGCGCTCTTGACTGTCGCCTCTGACTGTCGCTCTTGACCTTGACTGTCGTAGTAAACCCCACCACCTACCCAGACCATCAGCCGCCGCCGCAGCGCCAGCCACCGCCCCACGACCGCGCCACCCTGCGGATCCCGCAAACCATGCGCGAAGCCGTATAGAGCTCCTAAGAGCTCCTAAAAGCACCCACCGAACCGCACCAACCTCCCCACCCACCACCAGCACCCGAAACCCGCGGCAACCTCATCGGCCCCCCGTCGCGTCAGGAGGGAGGGCGCTCGCTTGGGCGCTGTCCTGGCCTGGCGGCGACGGGGGAACATGGTGCGAGAGCCGGAGGGTTTCCGGGAGTTCCTGGCGGCGCGTCAGGCACATCTCCTGCGTGCCGCTTGGGTTCTGACCGGTGATGTGCACCTGGCTGAGGATCTGTTGCAGACCGCGGTTGTGAAGGTGCTGCCGCGGTGGGAGCGGCTGGCGCACGATGGGGCGCTCGAGGCCTATCTGCGTAAGACAATGATCACTACCGCGACCTCGTGGTGGCGGCGCAAGTGGCACGGTGAGGTGCCCTCGGGGCACGCGCCGGGCTGGGAGCCGCCGCGTGAGACTGGCGGGGGATTCGGGGGAGCCGCCTTCGACGCCGTGGACGACCGGTCGGTGCTCGGTGCCGCGTTGCGTGCGCTGCCGCCGCGGCAGCGCGCGGTCGTGCTGCTGCGCTACTACCTCGACATGTCCGAGGCCGATACGGCGGCGCAGCTGGGATGCAGTACGGGGACCGTGAAGAGTCAGAGCTCGAAGGCGCTCGCCACCCTGCGCACGCGCCTCAGCCTGACCCAGCGAGCCCAGGAGGTCTCGGTATGACGTACGAGGGCGACTTCGACGAGCGCTGGGACGGCGAATACGGGGACGGCGAATACGGGGACGGACCACACGACGACGACGACTTGGACGCGCGGGTGCGCGAGCTCTTCCTGGCGGCGCTGCCCGAGTTCACGGTCTCGCCGGGGCTGGGCGACCGCGCGATGGCCGGCGCCAAACGGCGGCGGGCCAGGGCCCGGGCGCTCGGCGTCGCGGGCGCCGTGGCGGTGGTGGCGCTGGGCGCGCTGGCCGTCGTGCCGCTGGCCGGGTGGGGCGGCGGCCGCGGACCGGGCGTCGCCGACGCCCGGATCGACCCGGGTGCCTTTGCCGCGTCCCCGGCTACGGCGACGCCCTCGCCCTCGCCGTCCACCTCGGCAGTGGCCACGCCGACGCCGACATCAGCGCCGACGTCAGCGCCGACCCCAACGCAGACGCTGACGCTCTCCCAGTCGGCTGACCCGGTCACCGACCCGCTCACCGACCCGCTCACCGACCCCCTCACCGACCTGGAGTGGATCCACGCGCCGAAAGCGCAGGCCGTCGACCGCGTCCAGAACGCGCTGCAGTCCAGCCACCAGAACTCCTTCATGGGCGTCGGCTTCAGCGGCCAGGACTACACCAGCGGCGCGTTCGACAGCACGTCCGTCTACAACTCGAGCCCGATCGTCGTCTACCGCAAGCCCAACACCGACCCGTCCCTGGAGGCGGCCGCGATCAGCGCGGCGTCGCCGTTCAAGGTGGTGTTCCAGGACACCGTCCTGGACGCCTCCGAGCAGTGGTTCCTGGGCCACCGGCTCGAGCAGGACGCCGGCTACTGGAAGAGCCAGGGCGTGGTGTTCATGACCGCGCTGCAGAACAACGGCACGATCACCATCTCGGCTCCCGATCCGGGCATGGTCGTGCCGTTGCTGGAGCAGCACTACGGCTACACCGGCCAGGTGTTCGTGGGCCACGCGATGGTCTTCCAGTACGCGGCCACGCCGCCGGTGCAGAGTTCGCCAGGGAACTGAAACCCGGCGCCGCCCGCGAACTCAAGCTACAGATACAGCCCCGTCCCGCTGTCGTCGCCCGCCGAGGCGACCGGCTCGTTCCCGTCGCGGGCCGCGATCAGCTCGGCCAGCGTCACCCCGCCGATCGGGCCGCCGGAGCCGTGGCCGGCGCGCCCCAGGCGCGCGGCGGCGACCCGGGACGGATCGGTGCCCTCGCGGTCCAGCCAGGCCAGGGCCTCGGCGCGGGGGAGCGGGCCGACCTCGATCTGCGCCAGGCAGCGCCCGGGCCTTATGACCGCCGGGTGCAGGCTGGCCAGGTTCTCGTTGGTGGTGATCGCGACCAGGACGTCGCGGCCCTGCCCGAGCAGGCCGTCGGTGAGGTTCAGCAGCCGGGACAGGGCCTGGCCGCTGGTGGCCTTGGCCTCGCCGCGGATCAGCTCGTCGCAGTCCTCCAGCAGCAGCAGGCGCCAGCGGCGGCGGTTCTCCTCGTCCTCGCCGTGGCCGTGGTACTCCACGCCCATCGCGACCTCCATGAGGTAGCCGGGGGAGGAGAACAGGGCGTCGGGGTCCAGGACGTAGTCGACCTGGCACCAGTCGCGCCACTCTCGCGCCAGGGTGCGAAGCGCGGTGGTCTTGCCGGTGCCGGGGGCGCCGTGCAGCAGGATCATGCGGCCGGCGGCCTCGGTGCGGCGGACCGCCATCAGCTTGTCCATGGCCGCGGCGGCCGTGGCCGAGTAGTTCTGGCGGACGGACTCCCACGGTTCGGCCGTGATGGTGCGGACCGTGCGGTAGGGACCGCGCTGCGGCGCGGCGTACCAGAAGCCGACGGAGACCTTCTCCTCCTCGGGCTCCTCCTCGGCCGCGACGCCGTCGGTCGCCTGCTCCAGGATCTTGGCCGCCAGCTCCGGGGTCTCGGCGACCACTGTGACCTCGCCGCCGCCGCTGGACCAGCGCACCGAGCGCGCGGTCCAGCCGGTCCCGGCGGTCAGGCAGGACTCGCGCTTGTCCTCGACCACCGAGCGCAGAACCTTGCCCTCGGCCGGGACCAGGGTCGCGTCCTCGCGCAGCGCGTCCAGGCGGGCGTGGCGGGCGTGCGGCTGCAGGCCGGTGGTGAACGGGGTCAGCAGCAGCGCGTCGACCACGTCGTAGGGGGTGTCGGAGTCGTCGATCGTGACCCGGAAGGGCAGTCGGCCTCCGGGGTCGCTCGTGGGGTCGCTTGCGGGGTGGTTCGCGGGGTCGCTTGTGGTGCGCCTGTCCGGTGCCGGCGGGTGTCCGTCGGGGTCGGGAGCCGGGTGGATGGCAGGCCCCTGAGGGCGCTGGCGGGGCAGCGTCATGCCCTCGATGATCCCGCCCGGCGGTGCCCGGCGCCACCACGTTTGTCGAGGTTCATGCGCAGTCGGCGTGCCGCGACAGTTGTTTTACCCGCGCTTTGCCGGGCCGGGGACCGGTCCCGTCGAGGGCGAAGATACGATGACCGACCATGAGCTCGCCCGACAACCACACACCCTGGGGGACGCCCCAGCCACCGTCCGGCGCCGCCGGCGGCCCGCTGCCGCCGTTCGCCCCGGGTCCGTCCGGGCCACAGCCGCCGTTCGCGGATCAGCAGTATCAGTCGTCGTCGCCGCAGGACCCCGGGCAGCCTGCGCCGCCGCCGATGGCCCCGCCCGGCAGCCCGGCTCCGCCCCCGATGATGTCGCCGTACGGGGTGCCGCTCAACGACGGCGGTCTGGAAGGGCCCGGCGGTTTCGGCCCGGGCGACCGGGACCCCGGCGACCTCCGGCGACGCAGGACCCTCATCGCCTCGGCCCTGGCCGTGGTGGCCGTGGTCGGCATCGGCGGCGCGGTCGCCTTCATGAGCGGCGGGTCGCCGCACAAGAAGCCCGACGCCGCCTCGCTGGCCGGCGCCGGCGTCGGCGCCTCCGAATCCGGCAGCTCCAACGCCGGCAACGGCTCCGGGGAGTTGGCCAACGGCGGCGGCAAGCCCGACGGCGACGACATGGCGGCCGGCTCGACCAACGGCGCGCAGGGTGCGGCCCTGCCGGGCGACCCGACCTCGACCAGCGGCGGCCGACAGAGCCAGAGCACGAACGGCGGCGCCTCGAGCTCGGCCCCCGGCGGCGGCACCTCGACGCACCCGGGCAGCCCGACGACCTCGCACTCCGGCGTCCCGGCGCCGTCGAACCCGGCCACCAGCGCCCCGAAGCCGAGCACTCCGGTGACCACCGCGCCCGCGCCGAAGACGACCACCACGGCCGCGGCGAAGCCCTCCAGCGACTGCACGTACCTGGACCTGCCGGCCTCGCAGATGCCGGACATCAAGCAGGGCACGACCAACACCAACGCGGTCAAGCAGCTCCAGTGCCTGCTCAAGAAGTCCGAGCTGGGCATCAAGCCGCTGGCGATCGACGGCTCCTGGGGCTCGGACACGCAGTCCGCGCTGACCGCCTTCCAGGGGTGCAACAACTCCCCGACGGTGCACTCGCCCGGCGGCACCCCGCCGTATCCGAAGCTGGCCGTGGACGGCGACGCCGGCCCGCAGACGTGGGCGGACCTGTACTTCTGGGACAACCAGTACTTCAACGGGACCGCGTACTACTGCAACGGCACCCGCTGAGCACTGAGTACTAAGCAGGCGCGGCGCGGCGCGGGGAGACGGTGACGGCACAGACGGTCACGGCAAAGACGGTGACGGCACCCGCGCCGCGATGGTAGGCATGACCCCGTGGCCGTGCCTGTTCTGATCTTCGTGGGCTTCCTGGTGGCCCTCACGGCCGCCGGGATCGTCGCCAACGTCCGCCGCCGCCGCGCGCTGGTCGCGATGGCCGCCGCCAAGCGCTGGGAACTGGCCAAGAACGACCGTGAGCTGCCGAACACGTTCGGCGGCCAGCCCTTCGCCGCCGGCCGCCGCCGCGTCGCGCGCATAGTGTTGCGCGGCCACCACAACGGCCGCGCCATCCTCGTGATCGACTACGAGTTCAAGACCCCCGGCGACGACGGCGACGACACGCACCGCTACTGGGCCGTCTGCGTCGACGACCTCCCGGCGCCGATGCCCGCCCTGGAAGTCGTGCCGCGCACGGCACGCAAGAACCAGGCCAGCGCCCCGGGCATCCTGACCGCCGCGCCGGAGTTCGTCCGTGGCGATCCGGCCTTCGATCAGCGGTATCTGGTCACCACCACGATTCCCGCCTTCGCCGCCGACCTGCTGGACCCCAAGGTGCTGAAGGTGATCGCCTCCTGGCCGGACTTCGCTTGGCGGATCGAGGGAAACAGGCTCTTGACCTGGGGCAAAGGCCACGTGAAACCACACTGGGTGCAGACCAGTCTCAACATGCTGGTAACGCTCGCCGAGACGTTCCCGCCGGAGGTGTGGGGCCCGGCGCGCGGGTGATCCGTGCCCGGCCACGCCGTTCGACCCGTCTGTCATGGGATGATCAGGTGTCATGACGGCGCAACACCTTCTGTTCCTTTTGGGCGTCCCGTTCTTTTCCGTCGTGGTGTCCGCGATCGCGCGGCGGTTCGACGTCAACGGCCCGCTGGTGCTCGTGGGCGTCGGGCTGCTGGTGTCCGTCGCGCCGTTCATCCCCGACTACACGCTCGAGCCCGAGTTCGTGCTGATGATCCTGCTGCCGCCGCTGCTGTACCAGGCGGCGGTGGAGACCTCGGTGCCCTCGCTGCGCGAGAACTGGTCGGCGGTGCTGATCCTGTCGGTCGGGATGGTGCTGGTCACCACGATCCTCACCGGGTTCGCGATGCACTGGCTGATCCCGGACCTGCCGCTGCCGGTGGCCTTCGTCCTGGGCGCGGTGCTCGGACCGCCCGACACGGTCGCTGCGATCTCCATCGCCAAACGGTTGGGACTGCCGCGGCGGACGGTCGACGTCCTGGTCGGTGAAGGGCTGTTCAACGACGCGACCGCGCTGACCGCGTTCCGGATCGCGCTGGCCGCCGCGGTGGGGGAGACGGTCACGGTCTTCGACGCGGTCGGCCGGTTCGTGGGCTCGGCGGCCGGCGGCATAGTGATCGGCGCGGTGGTGGCGATGCTCTGGGACCCGATCCGCTTCCGGATGCGCGATCCGCGCGCCGAGAGCGCCATCTCGCTGATACTGCCGTTCGTCGTCTACATCACCGCCGAGGCGGTGCACGTGTCCGGGGTGATGGGCGTCGTCATCCTCGGGCTCTACCTCGGCCACCGCCGGGTCCGCGCCGGCTATGCCACGCGCATGCTGGACACCGCGTTGTGGGACGTGATCGTGGAGATCCTGGAGTCCACGGTCTTCGCGCTGATCGGCCTGCAGCTGATCCCGATCCTGCGGGACGTGGACCAGTGGAGCGCCTGGCAGCTGATCGGCTACGGATTGGCGGCCTTCGCGATCGTGGTGGTGGCGCGTTTCGGCGGGGTCTTCACGTTCGGCTACATCGGCCGCTTCCTGCTGCACCACATGCGCCGCGGCGGAGCGCTCGAGCCACCGCCGGCCCAGACGCAGCGGCCGAGGATCCTGTTCGTGGTCGGCTGGGCCGGCATGCGCGGCGTGGTCTCCCTGGCCGCGGCGGCGGCCATCCCGCTGACCGACAACCAAGGAGCACCGCTGCCGGACCGCGAACTCGTCCAGTTCCTGACCCTGTTCGTGGTGCTGGCGACCCTCATCGTCCAGGGCCTGACCCTGCCGCCGCTGATCCGGCGGCTCGGCGTCGAGGCGAAGGACGAGGAGCGCGAGGACGCCTTCGCCTACTGCAGCGCGATGGGCACCGCCGCCAACGCGGGCCTGGCGCGCCTGGACGAGCTGGAGGCCACGCTCCCCGACCCGGCCGTGGACCGGATGCGGGGCCAGGCGCAGTGGCGCGGCGAGCGGGCGAAGAAGTACGCGATGCAGGTGGCCTCCGGCAGCCCGAGCGCCAGCGCGGCGGCGGTCGACGACGCGCGGCGCTCGATGCTGGACGCCGAGCGTGCGGCGATCGAGCATTTGCGGGACATGCGCGAGATCAACGACGACGTCTACCGAAGGGTCCTGCACCAGTTGGACCTCGAAGAGGCCTACATGGAGCGGCGATAGCCGATCGGATGGTCAATCAGTGCCCGAGCATCATCGAGACCAGCTTGACCGCCACCAGCACCGTGGCCACCGCCAGGTAGGTCCGCAGGACGGCCAGCCCGACGCGCGTCCCGGCCGAGAACCGCACCTGCCCGAGCTCCTTCAGCGGCGGCGTCCGCCAGTCGTCGCGTCCCGAGCGGTCGACGGCCACGGCCCCTGACACCCGGCCGGCCCGCAGGGCCTTGACGCCCAGCCAGCCGCCGAACGCCAGCGCGATCAGCAGGCAGCCGGCGAGGATCGCCTCGATCTGCCCGGCGGTGATGTTCTGGTCCAGGACCGAGCCGGTCAGCACCAGCGACAGCGCCACCAGAACCGCGATCACACCGCCGGTGAACACGGTGGTCTTGCGGCTGTTGACCCAGGGGCCGAGGACTTCCTTGTCCACGCACAGCAGCAGCAGGTACACCGAGGCCGAGGGCAGCAGCACGCCGGCCAGCGCCTGGACCCCGACGGTCAGCACGCCCTGCACGTGGTCGCTGGCCACCAGCACGATGGTCGCGGCGAAGGCGATGATGCCGGCGTAGACCGCGTAGAAGCCCTTGGCCTGCTTCACGCCGCGGTGCAGGGAGTGGTTGATCTTCAGGCAGTCGCCCATCGCGTAGGCGGTGGACAGCGAGACCGCGAAGGCGCCGATGATCGAGGCGTCCAGCAGGGCCACCGCGAACATGTCGCCCAGGACCCGGCCGCCGTAGACGGTCAGGCCGCGCGCCACGTCGGCGGCGTCGGTGAAGGAGCCGCCCAGGTGGGCCGCGGCCACCGCGCCCAGGCCGATCGTCGCCGCCGCGCCGACCACGACCACCACGATGCCCAGGCCCAGGTCGGCCTTCTCGTACTTCATGAAGCGCGGGGTGATGCGCTTGTCGATGACGTAGCTCTGCTGGAAGAACAGCTGCCAGGGCGCGACCGTGGTGCCCACGATGCCGATCACGACCAGCATCACGGTGGCCATCTGGCCCGAGCCGCCGGGCAGGACCGGGGTGACGAAGCCGTGCGCCATGGTGCCGGCGCTCGGGTGCGCCATGATAGAGATCGGGATCAGCAGCAGCGAGCCCACGCACAGCGTCAGCGCGATCCGCTCGAACCGCTGGAACGACCCGCTCATCGCGGCCGCCACGATGACCAGCGCGGCCATGATGACCGACGGCACCTTCGGCAGGCCCAGGTAGCTGGTCGCCAGCGTGATGCCGATGAATTCGGTGACCAGTGTCAGGGCATTGAGGATGAAGAGGTCGATGACGCTGAACGCGCCCCAGAACTTCCCGAAGCGCTCGAAGATGAGCCGGGCGTGCCCGACGCCGGTGACGGCGCCCAGGCGCAGCACCATCTCCTGGTTCACGTACAGGACCGGGACCAGCAGCAGGAGCGTCCACAGCAGCTTGGTGCCGTAGTCGTGGCCGGCCTGGCCGTAGGTCGCGAAGGCGCCGGCGTCGTTGTCGCCGACCATCACGATCAGTCCGGGGCCGACGATCGCCAGCAGGGTCTTGAGCTTGGCCGACAGGCCGGTGCGAGCGTCGTGGTCGCCGAGCTTGATGGTGCCGAACGCACCTTTGATGTCGCCGACGTGTGCGTCGTCAAGCACTGCGCCGTGGTGCGTCTCGCGGATTTCGCTGTTCAGCGTGGCCGTGGTCATGGGAACACCCCCTGCTGCCGAGTAGGAGCGGCTGGTCGGGTGGCACGCGTCTGCCCCGCCGGCAGCGGTGGGGCCTGGTCGGGCCCCGGTGCGGCCGGGTGGTGGCAGAGATCTGGTGCGGGTTAACGCGCGCCGAGGAAAGGACGGTGGGCTGGGTTGTGCGCGATGAGGGGCCGACTGTGGCCCGACCTACTACCGGATTTCATCGCCAACCACCTCCCTGCCCGCCGCGGCGCCGCGGCGCCTGTGTCTTGCCCGGATCCGCCTTCGCGGCGGATCGGTCCTACTCGACACCTCGGGGAGGAACACCCGGGAGGGTCAGCGGCAGCCGCCATTCCACGGCAAAGCCACGACCAAGTCCCGGCCACCTCTCTCGTCAGAGCTTCGGCACTTCACGGCGTAGCGTCAGCTGCGCAGCCACTTGGGATCACCCCTTAAGCCGAGGAGATCTGTCCTGATCCGGAGGGTCTCTCGACCGATGGGATCAGTGGCCTTTGTCCGTGAAGACGCCTCACCGAACGAGGTGTCCTAACGGAAACAAAGGATCCTCTCGGGACGCGGGGCGTGTCAACTCGCCTCGTCACAGGTGGGTAACGATATGGCAACGGCGGCAACTTAATGGAGGGTGCCTCGCGTTTGCGGGTATCAGTGTTTACCTGTTGTGTGCTGGTGCGATCCGTCTGTGGGGTCCGGGAGCCGGATTTATTACAAACCCCGGGAGCGGCGCCGACGCTGTGTCTCGGGACGCCCCGCATAGCATGCAAGGATGTTTAGAGAGCCGATCACTACGGCGCGCTTGGTGCTGAAACCCTTAGCGGAGTCCGACGCCGACGATATGGCGGGGGTACTTGCTGCCCCTGAGCTCTATACGTTCATCGGAGGAGAGCCGCCGACGGTCGAGGGTCTGCGGGCCCGCTATGCGCGGCTGGCGGTAGGGCGTTCGCCCGACGGTTCGCAAGAATGGGTGAACTGGATCGCCCGGCGCGTGGAGGACGGCGCGGCGGTCGGCACCGTGCAGGCGACGGTCGTCGACGACGGCGCGCGCGCCGACGTGGCGTGGGTGGTCGGCGCGGCGTGGCAGGGCCGCGGATACGCCGTCGAGGCGGCGTCGGCGCTGGTCGCCTGGCTGCGGGAGCGGGGCGTGGCGGAGATCGGCGCGAACATCCACCCCGGGCACGCGGCCTCGGCGCGGGTCGCCGAGCGGATCGGCCTGGCCCCGACCGGGGAGCTCGACGACGAGGGCGAGCAGATCTGGCGCGCGCAGGCGGGCACGCCGGGAGAGAAGCTGGACGAGGAACCCGAACGGACGGAGAAGACCCGGTGATCGAGCTGAAGACGCCGCAGGAGATCGACAAGATGGCGGTCACCGGCCGGTTCGTGGGCGAGACCCTCGCCGAGCTGGCCGAGCTGGCCAAGCCCGGCCTGAACCTGATGGACCTGGAGCAGCGCGCCAGGCGCCGCGTCAAGGAGCGCGGCGCGGTCTCGTGCTACTGGGACTACGCGCCCTCCTTCGGCCGCGGCCCGTTCCGCAACGTCATCTGCCTGTCGGTGAACGACGCCGTCCTGCACGGCCTGCCGCACAAGTACACGCTGCGCGACGGCGACGTCCTGACCCTGGACTTCGCGGTGTCGATCGACGGCTGGGTCGCCGACGCGGCCCGCACGGTGATCGTCGGCACCGCCGACCCGGAGGACGCCCGCCTGGTCGAGTCCACCGGCGTCGCCCTGGAGGCCGCCATCGCCGCCGCGCTCCCGGGCAACAAGCTCGGCGACATCAGCGCGGCCATCCACGCGGTCGCGACCGAGTACGGCTACCCGGTCAACATGCAGTTCGGCGGCCACGGCCTGGGCCACACCATGCACGAGGACCCGCACGTGGCCAACGCCGGCCGGGCCGGCCGCGGCCTGGTCCTGCGCCCGGGGCTGACGCTGGCGCTGGAGCCGTGGTGGTCGGCCACCTCCAGCGAGATCTACACCGACCCCGACGGCTGGACGCTGCGCTTCCAGGACGGCTCGCGCGGCTCGCACTCGGAGCACACCATCGCGATCACGGAGGAGGGCCCGCGGGTGCTGACGCGGGTGGACTGACCGGCCGCGGCAGCGGGGGTCTCCAGAACGGCGCCGGTTCGACCGGCGCCGTTCGCGCGGGTCAGGCCAAGAACTTGATCAAGCCAAGAACTCGACCTCGGGGAAGGCCGGCGAAGGCCGGTCGAGCAGGTGGTCGTCGTGCCCGCGGATGAAGCGGTCGAAGTACGCGCGCACGTAGGTCCGCGCGGCCAGCACCGACCGGACCGGGTCGATCGTGCCGATCAGCAGCTCCACCTGGCTCGGCGGGAAACCGACCGCGGCAGCGGCCTCGGGGACCAGGGACTGCAGGTCGGTGTAGGAGTTGTGCGCGGCGTCGGCGAGCCGGAGCAGCTTGTGCCAGCCGCGCAGGTGCGACCACGTCTGGACCCAGGTCGGGTCGTCGGTGAAGTCGTGCAGCTGCGAGCACATGAACAGGAACGGCCGGTTCAGCCCCGCCGCCAGCACCGGGCCGTACAAGGAGCCGTCGAGGTTGATCCCGGCGCGGATCCGGCGGTCGTCGAGCATCGCCCACGCGGTGGTGGCGCCGCCCATGGAGTGCCCGAACATCCCTACCCGGGACAGGTCCAGCACCTCTGCCAGGCCGTGCGGCAGCGCGCGGTGCTCCACGTCGGGATTGCAGCCGGCGGCGATCGCGTGCAGCTGGTCCAGGACGAACAGGGCGTCGGCGCTGCGCACGGAGACGGCTTCGGTGTTGATCGGCAGTGTGTCCGGCGGGATCGTGCGCGGTTCGACGCGGCCGTCCGGGAACTCCACTTCCGCGCTGTCGTGGGTGTGGTCGATGGTGACGACGACATAGCCGTGGCTGACGAGCTCCTCGGTGAGCGTGGTGCAGGTGTCGCGGTCCCCACCGGAGCCCGGAGAGAACAGCAGTACCGGACGCGGTCCGCCCCGCAGGTCGGCGGATGCGCCGTCATGGCCGTGCGTCCAGGGGACGGACAGGACGCCCGACGGGATCGCGTTGTCCTGGAGGTACGCCGTCCACGCGTTGGCCGGCAGCCACGGCACGAGCGCGTGGCCCTCGACGTCGCGGGCCGGATACCAGATGCCGATCATCAGCTCGCGCGGCGGATGCGAGGGCACCCACGGGTCGCGGCGTGAACGGTCGATCAGGTGCAGGGCGACGTTCCCGACCCGGTGCGGGCCGGTCGGCGCGGGCAGCGTCAGCTGAACGGGGTCGGCGGACGCGGTCTTGGGCGCGGCGTCGGGAGCGGTGGCGGCGCGCGCCGGTGCGGCGACCAGCGTCGGGACGACGGTGCCGAGCCCGAGCGCGGCCAGGCCGGCCAGGGCGGCACGCCGCCCGGGCGCGAAGCCGGGCTGCGAGGCGGAGGACGAAGTGGTAGTCATCACAGAACTCTGATTTACCAGACGGCGGCCCCGGCCGCGGTCCTCCGCGCGTCCTCCCTGTTGACACCGCCGCCATCCCGGCGGGACGATGGAAACCGAACGTTCGGTCGGTTGAGAGGTGGGTGCCGTGACGGCCCAGGCCAGGACGCAGGACGCGGCGGCAGCCGTGGCGGAGCTTCAGGAGCGCTTCGACGGGCTGATCGCCGCCGACGAGCGGATCGAGCCGCGGGACTGGATGCCCGAGGCCTACCGCAAGACGCTGGTGCGCCAGATCGCGCAGCACGCGCACTCCGAGATCATCGGGATGCAGCCGGAGGGCACCTGGATCACCCGGGCCCCCTCGCTGCGGCGCAAGGCGATCCTGCTGGCGAAGGTGCAGGACGAGGCCGGGCACGGCCTCTACCTCTACGCGGCGGCCGAGACCCTCGGCGTGGACCGCGCCGACCTGCTCGACGCGCTGCACACCGGCCGCCAGAAGTACTCCTCGATCTTCAACTACCCCACCCTGACCTGGGCCGACATCGGCGCCATCGGCTGGCTGGTGGACGGCGCGGCGATCATCAACCAGATCCCGCTCCAGCGCTGCTCCTACGGCCCCTACGCGCGGGCCATGGTGCGCATCTGCAAGGAGGAGTCCTTCCACCAGCGCCAGGGCTTCGAACTCCTGTACGATCTCGCGCACGGCACGCCCGAGCAGCACGCGATGGCCCAGGACGCGCTGGACCGCTGGTGGTGGCCCTCGCTGATGATGTTCGGCCCGCCGGACGCCGAGTCCTCGCACTCCGCGCAGTCCATGGCCTGGCGCATCAAGCGGCACTCCAACGACGAGCTGCGCCAGCGCTTCGTCGACATCAGCGTCCCGCAGGCCGAGGCGCTGGGCCTGACCATCCCGGACCCGGACCTGCGGTGGAACGAGGAGCGCGGGCACCACGACTTCGGCGTGATCGACTGGACCGAGTTCCAGGAGATCCTCGCCGGCAACGGACCGTGCAACCGGCAGCGCGTCGCGACGCGCGTGCAGGCGCACGAGGACGGCGAATGGGTACGGCAGGCGGCGTTGGCATACGCGGCCAAGCACAGTAACGGTGAGCACAGTGACGGCGAGCACAGTGACGGCGAGAGGAACGTGGCGGCGGCATGAGTAGCGGTCTGCCTCTGTGGGAGGTCTTCATCCGCGGGCGGCGTGGGCTGTCGCATCAGCACGTCGGGAGCGTGCACGCGTCGGACGCGGAGATGGCGCTGCGCAATGCGCGGGATCTCTATACGCGGCGCGGCGAAGGCGTCTCCATCTGGGTCGTCCCGGCCGCCGCGGTCTCCGCGTCCTCCCCGGACGAGAAGGAGCCGTTCTTCGACCCGGCCGCGGACAAGGTGTACCGGCATCCGACGTTCTACCGGATCCCGGAAGGCGTGAAGAACCTGTGACCGCCGTCACGGAATCCACTCCGTTGGTCGCGAAGTACGCGCTCCAGCTGGGCGACGACGCGCTGATCCTGTCGCACCGGCTGTCGGAGTGGTGCTCGCACTCCCCGGAGCTGGAGGAGGACGTCGCGCTGGCGAACCTCGCCCTGGACCTGCTGGGCCAGGCGCGGACGCTGCTGACGTACGCGGGCTCGCTGGAGGGCGCCGGGCGCTCCGAGGACGACCTGGCGTTCCTGCGCACGGAGCGGGACTTCCGCAACGTGCTGCTGGTGGAGCAGCCCAACGGCGACTTCGCGGTGACGATCGCCCGGCAGCTGTACTTCGCGACGTACCAGAGCGAGCTGTACGCCGCCCTGTGCGCCTCGACGGACCCCGAACTGGCCGCACTCGCCGCGAAGGCGGTGAAAGAGGTCGCGTACCACCGCGACCACGCGGTGCAGTGGACACTTCGCCTCGGCGACGGCACCGAGGAGAGCCACCGCCGGATGCAGGCGGCGCTGGACCAGCTGTGGCCGTACACGGCGGAGCTGTTCGCGCCGGACCCGGTGGTGGCGGCCCTGGCGGAGAGCGGTGTCGCGGTGGACCCGCGCACGCTGCGGCCCGCCTGGGAGGCGGCGGTGGCCGGCGTGGTCGAGGCCGCGACGCTGGCGATGCCGACCGACGGCTGGCAGCCGCGCGGCGGGCGCGAGGGGCGGCACGGCGAGGGGTTCGGGTTGCTGCTGGGAGAGATGCAGGCTCTGCATCGGCAGTATCCCGGGGCTAGCTGGTAGCGAGCTGATTTTCGGATCGGTTCGGTCCGGTGGCGAACAGTGGCATGAGCGAGGCGGAGGTGGTGACGATGGTGGTCGAGGAGCGTACGGCGCTCGATCTGGCGGAGCTGGAAGCCGCCGCATCAGCCGTGCCGGATCCGGAGCTGCCCGTGGTGACCCTCGGCGACCTGGGCATCGTCCGCGGCGTGGCGCTGCTCGACGACGGCGCGGTCGAAGTGCGCATCACCCCGACCTTCGTCGGCTGTCCCGCGACCGAGGCCATCGCCGCGGACGTGCGCGCGGCCGTCGGGGCTCGCGTGCCGGACACCGAAGTGCGGACGCGCATGGTCATGTCGCCGCCCTGGTCCACCGACTGGATCAGCGAGGACGGCCGGCGCAAGCTCGCCGAGCACGGCATCGCGCCGCCGAGCGGCCGGGCCCGTGCTGCTCGTCCCGCCGGTCCGGTCGCGGTGACGATCGGGCTGCGTCGCGAGACCGAAACCCAGACCTGCCCCCATTGCGGCAGCACCGAGACGCGCGAGCTCAGCGCGTTCGGCAGCACGCCGTGCCAGTCCTTGCGTGCCTGCCGGGCGTGCGGGGAGCCCTTCGGGGCGATGAAGTCCCTTTGATCGAGTCCCTTCTCGAGTCCCTTGTGAGAGTGCTGTGACCATGCTTCCTGTCGTCGGGTTGGACCGGCTCACCGATGACGCCGTGCGTGTCGTGTTCGGCGTGCCGTCGGGGGAGCGGGAGGCCTACCGCTTCACGCCGGGGCAGCACGTCACCGTGCGGCTGGAGCTCGGCGGGGTCGAGGCCCGGCGGGCCTACTCGCTGTGCGCCGCGCCGTGCGGCGATGACGCCGAGGCGCGCCTGAGCATCGCGGTCAAGGAGCTCGGGCCCGGCGGGTTCGGGGAGGTCGCGGCGCGCAAGCTGGGCGTCGGGGACCTCGTCGACGTGCTGGTGCCGGCGGGGCGGTTCGTCTTGCAGGACGGGGCCGAGCATGTCGGGATCGTCGCCGGCAGCGGGGTGACGCCGGTCCTGGCCATGGCAGAGGCCGCGCTGGCTCGCGGGGATCGCTTCACACTGATCTACGGCAATCGCACCGCCGCCTCCGTCATGTTCCTGGAGGAGCTCGCCGACCTCAAGGACCGCTACGCCGAACGGCTGATGGTGCTGCACGTGCTCTCCCGGGAGCCTCGGGAGGCGCCGCTGCTGACCGGGCGGATCGACGCCGAGCGGCTGCCGGAGCTGCTCGCCGCGGCGGCGCCGGGGCCGGACGCGCACTACTACCTGTGCGGGCCGATGGCGCTGGTCGACACCGCGAAGCAGGTGCTGGCCGAGCGCGGCGTGGCCCGCGGGCACGTGCACTTCGAGCTCTTCCACGCCGAGGACGCGCCGCCGCCGGCCGCCTACGCCGAGACCGCCAAGGTGCTGGCCGACGGCGACGTCGAGGTCACGGTCACCCTCGGCGGCCGCCGCACCGAGCTGGCCATGTCCAAGGACGACGACTCGGTCCTGGCCGCCGTCCTCAAGGCCCGCCCCGACACCCCCTACTCCTGCACCGGCGGCGTCTGCGGCACCTGCCGCGCGAAGATCGTCCAGGGCGAGGTCGCGATGGCCCACGACTACGCCCTGGAGCCGGAGGAGAAGGCCGAGGGCTTCGTCCTGGCCTGCCAGTCCCGCCCCCTCACCCCGGCTGTGGAGCTCGACTTCGACGCCTGAGCGGGCCCGCTAAGAAGCCTGCGAGATCAGCCAGTCGTCGATCGTCTGCGCGGTCCGCACCTGGCCGACGGCCTCGTCCCGCCATCCGTTGTCCTTCCGCCAGCCCCCGCCGCGGGAGGCTGAGGCGGCCCAGGAACCGGCCGGCCCGGCGGCGGCCGTCGGCACGCCCTGCTGCCCGCCGTCGGCGTCAGGGGCCTCCGTCACGGCCGTTCCCGGCCCCGCAGGGGCCGGCGGGGGCACCGGCACGCCCTGCCCCGCCCCGGGCTGCCACAGGCCGTCCATGCCGCCGTACGCGTCGAACCTGATGCTCGCCAGGGGGACGTTCAGTTCCTGAAGCCGCGCGATGGTCGCCCGGACCATCGGCACGGAGCCCGACACGTACACGTCGTGGTCGGCCCAGTGCTCGAAGAACTCGCCGTGGCGCGCCACCACGTCCGGCAGCATCCCGCGCTCTCCGGGGTAGCGCGCATCGTGCGACACCGCCGTGACCACCGACAGCCACCGGCGCCGGTACGCCAGCTGTTCGAGCTCTGCCAAGTCGTAGAGCTCGTTGTCATGCCGTGCGCCGAAGAACAGCCGCACCTGCCGGGTGGTGTTCCACTTCGCCATGTCCTCGACCATCGCCTTGATCGGCGCCAGTCCGGTGCCTCCGGCGATGCATAACAGGTCCCGCATAGAGGTCGTGTTGCAGACCGTCGTCCCCGCCGGCGGGCCCAGGCGGACGATGTCCCCGACGTTCGTGTGGTTCACCAGCGCGTTGGACACCCATCCCGCGGGCACCTTGCGGACATGCAGCGTCAGAGTGTTGTCGGGCCGGGGTGCGTTGGCGATCGAGAAGTGCCGCCACACGCGGGGCCAGCGCTGCGTCTCCAGCGTCAGGAACTGCCCTGGGCGGAACGGATAAGGGGCGTCCGGCGCCAGCGTCACTACAGCGATGTCCGGAGTACGCCGCTCGTGGGCGACCACGCGGGCGGTCCACCAGGCCGGCGCCAAGTGCGCGTCCTCTTCGGCCGCCTCGATCATCGTCCCGGCGATGAGCTGGTACGCCGCCAGCCAGGCGGCGTCCATGTCGGGAGTCCAGGCGGTGCCCGCATAGCGTTTCAACGCTGATATGAGGCACCGCCAGACCGCTTCGTAGTGTTCCGGGCGCGCGCCGTACTTGCGGTGGTCGCGGCCCAGCTCCCTGAGATAGCCGGCCAGCCCTTCGGGGTGCTCGGCCTGGCCCACGATGCGGACCAGGGCCTGGAACAGGCGGTCGCGCTGGGCGTCCATCATCGGCGGGAACATGTCCCGCAGCGCCGGGTACTCCGTGAAGACCAGCGCGTAGAAGTGGGCGACGACCTTGTCGGAGTCGTCGGCGACCAGTGCGAAGCTGTCCCGGAGCAGTGCCGGGACGCGTGCCGGGTCCAGGTCGGTACTGCTCGCCGCTGCCTGCCGCGCCATCTCTGCCGCCCCCAAAGCCTTCCGCCGGGCTCCGTGACCCCTGCGTCACGGAGTGCATACCCAGCGCAAGCGATTACCTTAGGCTCCGGAGGCGTCGCGGAACGTTGAAGTCCGGTGGAAGTCCGGTGTGATTGGGGAGGGAATGTCCGCTATGGCGCGGGAGAAAGTCCTGGAAGTCCGCCAGGAGTCCGGGGCCCTCGGCGCGGCAGCCGCGCTAGCGGGAGGGTTCTTGGCGCATCAGGGTCACGCGGCGGCTCAGAATGGCCTCCGCGGTGGCGCGTCCGTCCGGCCAGCGGCGGACGGCGATCCAGTCGTCGGTGAGGGGTCGTCGGAGGGGGTCGGCTGCCATGGAGAGCAGCAGGTTGGAGCCGTAGGTTGCTCTGAGCGCGCCGGTGGCGGATTCGGCCGAACACCCGCCCTCGCCGGCCTCCGTGACCAGCGCCGGTATGAGGTCGGCGCCGGCGGCTTCCTGCAGGATCGAGAAGGCCTTCTGGTGGCCCTCCGTCCAGCCCAGCGCCCGGAGCCGCTGCGAGCCCATCGGAGCTGCGGTTGACACGTATGCTGTCCCAGCTTTCACTGTTCTGTCCGGTTCTATCGACCGGGTTTCAGGTCCATCGCCTGTCCCGGTATCTACCGAAATCCCGGAAGATCGCTTCATGGTACGTACGCCTCCGACAGCTTGTCGCCGGAGTTTTTCGCAGCTCAGTCCTCGGTAGGAAACTCCTCCGGAACCGGGGTGGTGGCATCCCGCTGAGCCGCGACGCGCTGGCGCAGTGCCAGCCTCGCAAGCCACAACCGCCGCGAGGGCCACACTTGTTCCACGGCCGCGTTCAGCGCCGCGCCGAGGAGTACGGCCAGCGCCGTCACGTACAGCCAGACCAGGATCGCCACGGCCGCGGCGAGTCCTCCGTACAGCGAGTTGGTCGAGTTCGTGTCCGAGAAGGTGTTGGACACGTAGTCCCGCAGCAGCGCCGATCCGCCGAGCCACAGCAGCAGCGCCAGGACGGTGCCCGGCAGGTCCTGCGACCACGGCGTGCGCACCGGCACGGCCAGGTGGTACAGCGTGTTCAGGAACGCCGCCAGCACGGTGAGCATCAGCGGCCAGTACACCGCGTGGATCAGGTCGGTGATCGGCGGGAACGCGCTGACCAGCAGGTCCGGCCCGATCACCAGCAGCGGGAGCGCCACCGAGCCCAGGAGCAGGCCCAGCATGTACATGCCGAACGCCAGCAGGCGGGTCCGCACTATGCCGCGGCGGCCCGACAGCCCGTAGGCGATCGTGATGGTGTCGACGTACACGTTCATGGCGCGCGACCCGGCCCACAGCGCCAGCAGGAAGCCGATGGAGATCAGCTCCGGGTGGCCGTTGGAGGTCAGGTTCGTCAGCAGTCCGTCGAGCTTCTGCACGCCCGGGCCGGACAGCATGGTGGCGGCCGCGCCGTCGATGTGGTGCTTGATCTCGTTGATCCGCGCCGCGCCGATCCAGCCGTTCAGATAGCCCAGGGTGCCGGCCAGCCCGATCGCCAGGGGCGGCAGCGAGAGCAGCGCGAAGAACGCCGCCTCGGCCGCCAGCCCGGTGATCCGGTAGCGCATGCAGATCGCGAAGGTGATCCTGGTGACGGACCACCAGTTGCGTGCTTGCGCGCGAAAGCGCTCGCGCATCGCCGGCCGAGGCTGCTCGGCCTGGTCCGACTGCTCCGAGGCGCCGGTGACGGCATCGGAGCCGGAGCCTGCGGGCAGGTCCAGCACTGGGCGCATGCGCGGGTCCTCGGGTCCGACGGGTGGGTTCACAGGCGATCTGGCGTTGTTACTTACTGGTAGCGAACAGAAGGATCGGGTACTACGTTAACGGCAGCACGACGCAGCACCAGCATCACGCCGAAACGGAGATGACCGGCCCATGCCCGAAGGCACCCTCGTCGGCCCCGCCGACGAGCCCCTGAACCAGGTTCCGCCGCTGGCCGGGTACAACGCCTACACCGCCGACCCCTCACTGGCGGGCGCCGTTTCGCGGTTGTTCGGCACCGGTTCGGCCACCGACACCGAGCTGACCGGGCTCGGCGCGCTCGCCGGGTCCTTCGAGGCCCGCGAGTGGGGCCGGCTGGCCGAGGCGAACCACCCGGTGCTGCGGACCCACGACCGCTACGGCGCCCGCATCGACGAGGTCGAGTTCCACCCGGCCTGGCACAGCCTGATGACCGTGGCCGTCAACCACGGCATCGCCGCCGCGCCGTGGCTGGAGGACGCCGGCACCATGCGGCACACCGCCCGCGCCGCCAAGATGCTGGTCTGGGGCCAGACCGAGGGCGGCCACCTGTGCCCGGTCTCGATGACCTACGCGGCGGTCCCGGCGCTGGCCGCCGACCCGATGCTGGCCGCGGAGTGGACGCCGCGCCTGGCGTCCAGGAGCTATGACTTCGGCCTGCGCGACCCCGCCACCAAGGCCGGCTGCCTGGCCGGCATGGGCATGACCGAGAAGCAGGGCGGCTCCGACGTCCGGGCCAACACCACCAGGGCGACGCCGGCCGCCGGCTCGGACCGCGAGTACACGCTGATCGGCCACAAGTGGTTCACCTCCGCCCCGATGTGCGACGTGTTCCTGGTGCTGGCCCAGGCTCCCGGCGGCCTGACCTGCTTCGTGATCCCGCGCGTGCTGCCGGACGGCACCCGCAACTCCTTCCGCCTGCAGCGCCTGAAGGACAAGCTGGGCAACCGCGCGAACGCCTCCTCGGAGGTCGAGTTCCACAACACCCGTGCCTGGCGTCTCGGCGACGCCGGCCGCGGCGTGGCCACCATCATCGAGATGGTCGCCATGACCCGGCTGGACTGCGTCACCGGCTCCGCCTCGCTGATGCGCGCGGCGCTCGCCGAGGCCGTGCACCACACCCGGCACCGCATGGCCTTCGGCAAGCTGCTCGCCGACCAGCCCCTGATGCGCAACGTGCTGGCCGACCTGGCCCTGGAGTCCGAGGCGGCGACCCTCACCTCGCTGCACCTGGCCGCGGCCACCGACGCCGGCTCCGACGAGGCCGCGCGCAAGTTCCGCCGGATCGGCCTGGCCGTGGCGAAGTTCTGGGTCACCAAGCGCTGCGCGCCGTTCGCGGCCGAGGCCCTGGAATGCCTCGGCGGCAACGGCTACGTCGAGGAGTCCGGCATGCCGCGCCTGTACCGGGAGGCGCCGCTGAACTCCATCTGGGAGGGCTCCGGCAACGTCAACGCGCTGGACGTGCTGCGCGCGCTGGCCAAGGAGGCCGGGGTGTGGGACGCGTTCTGCGCCGAGGTCGGCACGGCGCGCGGTGCGGACGCCCGCTTCGACGCGGCGTTCAAGGAACTCAAGGACGAGGTGGCCTCGGTGGACGAGGCGGGGGCACGCCGGTTCGTGGAACGGATGGCGTTGATGCTTCAGGGCTCTTTGATGCTGCGCTACGCGCCGGCCGAGAACGCCGACGCCTTCGTGGCCTCGCGGCTCGCCGGAGACTGGGGCCGCAGCTTCGGGACGCTGCCGCGCGGGCTGGAGATCGAGAAGATCGCCGGGCGCGCGCTGGCCGTCTGAACGGCCTCAGTCCACGACCAGATCCGTGTACTCGGGGTGCTTCTCGATGTACGCGGCGACGAACCAGCACCGGGGCGCGACCTTCAGGCCGCGCTCCCGCACGTCGTCCAGCGCGGCCTTCGCCAGCTTCCCGCCGATGCCCCGGCCCTCGAACTGCGGCTCCACCACGGTGTGCGGCATGACGGCCACGCCGTCCTGCACGGTGTAGGCCAGGATGCCCGCCAGGGCCCCGCCTATCCGCGCTTCGTAACGCTTGCGCTCCTTGTTGTCGAGCACCGTGACCTCGTCGCTCACAACCCGCCTCCGGTTCCCTCTACGATCTTCAGTAGTGTTCGCATGAGCGTAACCGGGACGGCGTCTATGCCCGTCTTTCGTGCCCGTCGGGCTGCAGGAGGCAGAAGTGACAGTGGACGGCGTGGGGCTCCGGATTCACCCCGAAGTGATCGAGGCGCTGGAGTCGGACACCCCGGTCGTGGCGCTGGAGTCGACGATCATCAGCCACGGGCTGCCGCGTCCGGACAACCTGCGGGTGGCGCGCGAGATCGAGCAGACCGTGCGCGACAGCGGCGGGGTGCCGGCCACCATCGCGGTGGTCGAGGGCAAGCCGTGCGTCGGGTTGTACGACGAGGAGCTGCGGCTGATCGCCGAGTCCGACGACGTCGTCAAGCTCGGCGTGCGCGACCTGGGCGTGGCCGCGGCCAAGGGGCTGCACGGCGCGACGACCGTGGCGGCCACCGCCTCTTTGGCGGCTCAGGCCGATATCGACGTCTTCGCCACCGGGGGCCTGGGCGGCGTGCACCGGCAGGCGCGCGACACCTGGGACGAGTCCGCGGACCTGACCGCGCTGTCCCGGATCCCGATGGCGGTGGTGTGCGCCGGCGTGAAGTCGATCCTGGACGTGCCGGCGACGCTGGAGCGCCTGGAGACCCTGAACGTCCCGGTGTTCGGCTACCGCACCACCCAGTTCCCCGGCTTCTACCTCGCCGACTCCGGCCACGCGCTGGAGTGGAGCTTCGACTTCGCCGAGGAGGTCGCCGAGGCGGTGCTGCAGCACTGGCAGCTGGCCTGGCCGGCGGTGTCCAGCGGCGTGCTGATCGCCAACCCGATCCCGGTCGAGGAGCAGCTGGACCCGGCACTGCACGACCGGATCCTGAACGAGGCGCTGGCCGCGGCGGAGAAGGAAGGGATCGCCGGCAAGGACGTCACGCCGTTCCTGCTGGAGTTCTTCCACCGCGAGACCGGCGGGGAGTCGCTGCGCGCGAACGTGCTGCTCGTCAAGCGCAACGCCGAGCTCGCCACCCGGATCGCGGCGGAGATCATCAGCGCCGCGCCGAACCAGTAGCAGCGGACGGCACGGTGCCCATGGCAGCGGCGGCGCCGATCCTGGTGATCGGCGACCTGATGGTGGACGTCGTGGCGCGCCTGGACGGGCCGCTGGTGGCGGCCTCGGACAGCCCCGGGCGCATCGCGATGCGCGGCGGCGGCTCGGCGGCCAACACGGCCTGCTGGCTGGCCGCCACCGGGGCCGAGGCGCTGTTCGTGGGCTGCGTCGGCGACGACCTGCCCGGCCGCGAGGCCGCCGAAGCGCTGCACACGGCCGGGGTCCGCACCGTGCTGAAGGTGGACCCCTCCCGCCCCACCGGCACGGTGGTGGTCCTGGTCGACCCCACCGGCGAGCGCACGATGGTCCCCGACCCCGGCGCCAACTGCGCGCTCACCCCGATGGACCTGCCGAAGGACGAGTTCGTCCCGGGCCGGCACCTGCACCTGTCCGGCTACACGATCCTGAACCCGGCCAGCCGCGCCGCCGGCGTCGCGGCCCTGGACCTGGCCCGCCGCCGCGGCATGACCACCTCGGTGGACGTGGCCTCGGCCGGCCCGCTGGCCGCGGTCGGCCCGGACCGCTTCCTGGACTGGATCGGCGACCCGTTCATGCTGATCGCCAACCGCGACGAGGCCGCGGTCCTGACCGGCATCGACGACGACCCGGTGGCCGCCACCAGGGCCCTGACGGAGCTGTGCGACCAGGTGGTGGTCAAGCTCGGCGCCGACGGCGTGGTCCGCCACGACGCCCTGTTCGACCGCACCATCCGGGTCCCGGCCGAGCGGCTGGCCCCGGGACAGCTGATCGACACCACCGGCGCCGGCGACGCCTTCGCGGCCGGCTACCTGGCCGCGTGGATGCGGGACGAGGACCCGGAGGAAGCGCTGGCGGCCGGGTGCCGGCTGGCGGCGCGGGTGATCCGGCGGGTGGGCGGGCGGCCTTAGGGAGCTGCCATCCTTGAGCCGGTGTCCTTCCTCCAGCTGACCGCGATCATCGTCGACGACTACGACGAGGCGATCGACTTCTTCACCCGCGCCCTGGGCTTCGAACTTGCCGAGGACTCGCCGTCGACCACCAATGACGGCCGCCCCAAGCGCTGGGTCGTCGTCCGCCCGCCCGGCGGCCAGACCGGTTTGCTGCTCGCCCGCGCGGACGGGGAGCGGCAGACTGCTGCGGTCGGCGAGCAGTACGCCGGCCGGGTCGGGCTGTTCCTGCAGGTCGATGATTTCGACGCAGGCTACGCGCGGATGCTGGCCGAGGGCGTCGAGTTCGTCGGCGAGCCGCGGAGCGAGGCGTATGGACGGGTCGTGGTCTTCCGCGACATCGCCGGGAACCGCTGGGATCTGTTGGGTCCGGCGGCAGTCTGACGCGCCGGAGTCCTCAGCTCGTGCCAGGCAGCAACGGCCTCATGAAGCTGCGCTCGTACCGCAGCACACAGCCGCTCTCGTCCCTGATCTTGTCGGCGGCGATGAAATCGGGATGGTGGCCGAACAGCTTCCGATACTCCTCGTACGCCGCGAGGCTCGGGAAGCTGAACAAAGCCAGGGCTTTGTCGCTCGCGCCCTCGGCGGGCAGGAAGTAGCCGTGATGCGTTCCGCCGTGGGCGTCGACCAGCTCCATCCAGCGGGTCGCGAACTTCTCGAAGGCGTCGGTCTTCTGCGGATCGATGACGTACTCGACTACACAGGTGATCATGTTTCCAACGTAACCAGCGCAGGCGTTTCTAATCGGACTCGCCGACGTGGAACTCCTTGCGGGCCGCAACGAACGTCGACACCGTCCAGCACACCGCCGTCGCCGCGACCACCAGTACCGCCGGCAGCAACGGCAGCCGCGCGCCCCGGTCGCTCGGGGTGATGCCGCGGATGGCGGCGTTGACCGGGGAGCCGGCGGCGACCAGCACGGTGATCGCCAGGATGCCCGCGACGGGGATGGCCCAGGAGGCGCGCACCAGGATCGGCGGGTTGCACAGGGCGCCGACCGCGCTGCCGGCCACGGCGCACAGCACCATCGTCAGCAGGCCCGCGGCCAGGGCGGTCGCGGGACGGACGGTGCCGACCGCGGACACCATCGCCGCCGCGCCGCCCGCGGCCAGGACCAGGCCCCCGATCGCCGCCGCCGCCAGCGCCGCGAGGTGCGGGCGGCGCGGGCCCACGGCGCCGGCCACGCAGTGCCGCGCCGCCTCGGGTTCGGCGGTCAGGGCGGCGCGCGTCAGCCAGGCCACGGAGGGGACCAGGCCGGCTCCGGCATAGCCGAGCGCTTCGCCGATTTTCGCCGAACCCTGTGTTCCGATGCTCACGATCGCGGCATAGAAGATCGTCGCCGGGAGCCAGCGTCCGGAGCGCATGAGGAGCGCCGCGTAGTAGCGGATCAGCGCGGGCATCAGGACTCAGGCCTCCTTGGTCGCGCGGATTTGAGCGCCGGCCTGGGATACAGCGACGATGTGTACCTCGGGGCCGAGGGCCAGAAGACGTCTCAGGACCTCGTCCGAGTGCGCCGCGTCGACCACGATCCGGTGGCCGTCGGTGGCGCCCCCGGGCTCCGGAGACTTTGGAAGCGCCGAAAGTGCCGAAAGTGCCGAAGACTCCGGAAGCCCTGGAAGGCTCGGCAGCAGTTCGGCCAGCGAGACCGTGTCCGGGACTCCCGTCACCTCGATCGCCGTCCGGTCGGTCGCGACCGCCTGCTGCGAAGCGTGCAGCGCCGCGTCCCGCACCAGCCACCGCTCGTCCGTGGTGTCGGCCAGCCGCGCCGGATCGTGGTCGACGAACACCACGCAGGCCCCGTCCTCGGCCCGCTCCCGCACCACCGCCGCCAGTTCCTCGCGCGCGGCGGTGTCCAGGCCGGTCCAGGCCTCGTCGAGGACCAGCAGCCGCGGATCGCCGAGCAGCGCCTGCGTCACCGCGATCTTCTGCGAGGTCCCCTTCGACAGCTCCTTCATCGCGGTTCCGGCGAACTGCTCCGCCCCGAACCGCTCCAGCCATCGCGAGCCCTGAGACGCCGGGACGCCGCGCATCCGCGCGTGGTGCCGCAGGTACTGCTCCGTGGTGAAGGGCAGCGCCGAGGGAAAACGTTCCGGCACGTATCCCGTCGAGGGCCGCTCGCTCACCGTGCCGCGGGACGGCTCCGCGATCCCCGCGATCACCCGCAGCAGCGTCGATTTCCCGCTGCCGTTGTGGCCCTGGATCCGCACGACCCGTCCGGGCCGCAATTCCAGCCGCACATCACGCAGCACCCACGGTCCGCCGATCCGGTACCGCTTGCCGATCCCGTCGAGAAGCACGGATCCAGTGTGCCCGCATCACCGTCCGCTGCGCTGTTCGCAAAGCCCTGCCAAGGTGCCCGCGGCGAACGCCGGCGAGTCCGTTTCGCTACACCACCAGCCGCAGATGGCGCTCGGCCGCCCGGATCCGGACCGTCTGCCCCCAGCCCAGGGCCAGCCGGTCGGCCTCGATCCCGTCGCCGAACACCACCAGCGACTCGCCCTCGATCCGGACCGTGAGCTCCTGTCCGTCCGGAAGCAGTCCTTCCGTCAGCGAAGCCCCGGTCGTGGGGGAGGGCCACGCCTCCCGCACGAACCACCCCAGCTCCGGGTCCGTCGGCCCCGGCAGCGTGATCTGCCGGGCCCGCTGCCGGGCGATCGACAGCAGCCAGCCGGTGGCGCCGGTCCCGGAGCCGACCAGCAGCCCCGAGGAGGAGTGGTGCTCCTCCTCGCCCGCGGGCGTGCTCAGCAGGTACCGCGCGGACTGGTGCCCGGAGTGGCCGAGGTAGACCTCGTTCAGGGCCAGCAGCGACTCCCCGTCGTCGGTGGCGGCCGAGACCATGGTGCGGGACTCGAAGCGGGCCTTGCCGGCGCCGATCCCGGCGAGCAGCGGCTCGAAGTCCTTGGGGGAGTGGCGGACCAGGACCCCCATGTTGCGTCCCGGGTCCGGATCGATCCCGATCACCGGCTGGCCGGCCAGGTACTTCGCGGTGTTGGCGACCAGGCCGTCCTGGCCGACCACCACCACGACGTCCTCCGGTTCGAACAGGAACCGCGGGAGGTCGGAGCGTTCGACGGTCCCGCGGCGCCACTCCCTGGGGATGGCAGCGGAGACCGCCTGGACCGCGCCGCTGAGCATGTCGTGCCGCTTCTTCACCGAGGACAGCGAGACCCCGCGGCGCTTCTGGACGAACTCCGCCTGCCCCCAGGTGCCCTGCTCGGCGACGATCTCGTCCCGCTCGCTGTGCCGGTGGACGACGACCACCCGCGGTGCCACGGACACGGCTCAGGACTCCCCGCCGTGCGCCCCGGCGCCGGCCGGGCCGTTCGCCAGCTTGGACAGCAGCCCGGTCACCACGTCCGGGGTCAGGTTCACCGTCCCGATCTCCGGCAGCTGGCCGGCGAACTCGCGCAGCGCCAGCGCGAACAGCACGTTCCGGTCCAGCCCGGCGTACGCCGCCAGCTTCGCCGCCTCGTTCTCGGCCTGGGCCGCGCCGACCGCGCGCAGGTCCTCGACGTTCGCCGAGGAGCGGGTCCGCAGCGCGTCGGCGTCCGCCTCGGCGACGATCCGGGCCCGCTCGGCGTTGGACGCCGTGGCGATCCGGGCGCGGTCGGCCTCGCCCTCGGCCGCGATGCGGGCGCGGTCCGCGTCGCCCTCGGCGGCGATCCGCGCCGCGGCCGCCTGCTCGGTCGCCCTGCGCCGCGCGTTGGCGCCCTCCTGCGCGACCAGCTGCTCCTCGCGCGTGGCCAGCTCGATCTTGCTCTGCAGCTCGTTCTCGGTGATCGCGCGCTCGCGCTCGACGGCCAACGCCCGGCGCTCGAACCCGGCGCGGTCCGCCTCCTGCTGGATCAGCTCCCGGGTCGGGGTGCGCAGCGCTCGCTCCACGTCCGCCTCCGGCTTCACCGCGACCACGCGGACGCCGAGCACGCCGATGCCGGTCTCGGCCAGGCGCTCGTCGGCGGCCAGGCCGGTGGTGACCCGCTCCTGGACCGCCGCGGTGCCCGAGGCCAGCGTGTCGGCCAGCTCCAGGGTGGCGACCAGGGTCAGCGCGTGCTGCTGGGCCAGTTCCGTGAGCAGGGTGGCGACCTGCTCCAGCGGGGTGGTGCGCCACTGGCCGGAGACCGGGTCCACCGAGAAGTCCAGACGGCGGGTGGCCACCGTCGGGTCGACGAAGCGGTAGGTCATCGAGGCCTGGACGGTGACGTCCTGGAAGTCCTTGGTGCGCGCGTGGAACAGCATCGGCAGCTCGCGGTCGTCCACCGGCACCTCGGCCAGCACCGCGGTCAGCGGCCGGAACCAGAACGCCTGGCCGGTGCCCTCGTGCGCGACCTCGCCGCGCCGCAGGTGCACCACGTGGTTGGTCGGGCTGCCCCGGAAGTGGCTCCAGAAAAGCCGCCTGGTGATGTCCGCCATTTCTCCCCCTGCACATCGAAGCGTGGAACGATGCTGCGACGCTAGCCCGTCGCCACCCTTATCGTCAAGTTGACGAGATATGATGGACATCGCAATGTCCGCATACTCGACCCACAGGCCCGCGCGACGCCCCGACCTGCGGGTGATCATTCCGACGGGTGACATCGGCCCGACTATCGGCTAAGAATCCTCAAGTCCGCCCGCGGTGCGGCCGACGACAACAACATGAGCATTCCTACACACATGACCGGGACCGCCGCGCCCGTCGACACCCTTCCCGCCCCGAACCCCGTCGCCAACACGCTGGCGGCGGCCGCCGGCGGCTCCATCGGCGACTCCTACCTGTCCCTGCGCGCCGGCACCCAGGCCCGCGGCCTGCACGGCCAGCTGGTCCAGCAGCTCGGCCGGATGATCGTGGCCGGCGAACTCGGCGCGGACCGGCCGCTGGTGCCCGAGGAGATCGGCCGCCGCTTCGAGGTCTCGCGCACCGTGGTCCGGGAGTCGCTGCGGGTGCTGGAGGCCAAGGGCATGGTGACCGCCCGGCCCAACGTCGGGACCCGGATCCGGCCGGTCCCGGAGTGGAACCTGCTGGACCCGGACGTGATCGAGTGGCGCGCGGCGGGCGTGGCGGGCCTGGACCAGTGCCGCGAGCTGGCCGAGCTGCGCTGCGCGTTCGAGCCGCTGGCCGCGCAGCTGGCCTCGGGCCGGCTCTCCGAGGCCGCCGCGGTCCGGCTCTCGGAGCTGGCCGTGCTGCTCAAGCAGGCCGCCGCCAACGGCGACCAGCCCGGCTACGCCAAGATCGACGGGGAGTTCCACGCGCTGCTGGTCGCCGAGTGCCCGAACCGGATGGTGGAGCACCTGGCGCGGGTGGTGACCGGGGCCGCCGAGAGCGCGGGCATGCGGCGCCGCTCCTGCGGGCCGATGAGCGACGGCGGCGCGGCGGCGCACCAGCGGCTGGCCGACGAGATCACGGCCGGCGACGGCGCGGCGGCGGCCAGTGTGATGCGCGCCATGCTCGCGGCGCAGCTGGAGGAGCAGGCTCCGGCCTACGGCCTGCCCGGACAGCGCGGCCAGTGAACAGCCGGTGATCGAGCAGATCCGGTAGCGTCACATCAGATCGTGATCAGTGGTGCGGGGCACCGCCGTGTCGGGGGACGCCGAGAGGCGTTCTGGAGGCGGTGCCCGCCGATTACCGGCTAACCGGTGCCGGGGGAATACATCGGCGTGCCACAATGCTATGTCGCGTGCAATGCGGAACGACCGGGTGCGACCGGCCGGATCCGCGGCGCGATCGGAATCTTCCACACGAACCCGACACAGAGCAAGACGGCCCGGACGCGTGAACACCGCGCGGACGGACCGTATCCCGGCTCACGTCGGAAGCGGGTGGTTGCCATCCAGTAGCGAGAGGGTTTTCGTGTCGGCCAGCACTTCCCGTCCACTGCCCGCCGAGATCGCCGAGTCCGCCCACCTCGTGGCGCTCATCGAGCGGGGCAGGGCGCAGGGACACATTGCCGCAGACGAGGTGCGGCAAGCCTTTGAAGAGGCGGACATCCCGATGGCCAAGGCCAAGAGCGTCATGCGGGCCCTGACCACCGTGCTGCACGAGGAGGGCGTGGACCTGACGGTCAACGCCACGCAGAGCGCCGGGGTCGCGCGCAAGCGCGTCGCCGCGGCGAGCAAGACCGCGGCCAAGAAGACGACCACGGCCACCGCGGCCAAGGCGACGACGGTCAAGAAGGCCGCCGCCAAGACCGCGGCCCCGGGTGTCGCGGCCGCCAACGGCGCCTCCGGCGACGAACTGACCGAGGCCGGTTCGGCCGCGGCCAAGAAGGCCGCCGCGGCGAAGAAGACCGCGGCCAAGAAGACGGCCGCCTCCGCGGCCGGCGCCGACGGCGAGTCGGGCACCGGCCCGGCCAAGAAGGCCGCGGCGAAGAAGGGCGCGCCGGCCAAGAAGGCGGCGGGCAAGAAGGGCGACGGCGAGGACGGCGAGGACGCCGAACTCGAGGAAGACGTCGACCTGGAGATCGAACTCGACGACGAGGACGGCCCCGACATGGAGGTCGCCGCGACGGACGAGAGCGAGGAGACCTCCGAGACCGACGGGGCCACCCCCGGCGAGGACAAGGAGGAGGGCTTCGTCCTGTCGGACGACGAGGACGACGCCCCGGCCCAGCAGGTCGCCTCCGCCGGTGCCACCGCGGACCCGGTGAAGGACTACCTCAAGCAGATCGGCAAGGTCCCGCTGCTCAACGCCGAGCAGGAGGTCGAGCTCGCCAAGCGCATCGAGGCCGGCCTGTTCGCCGAGGAGAAGCTGAACGACGGCGAGCCGCTGACCCCGGAGTTCCGGCGCGAGCTGGACATCATCGCCGAGGACGGCCGCCGGGCCAAGAACCACCTGCTGGAGGCCAACCTCCGCCTGGTGGTCTCCCTGGCCAAGCGCTACACCGGCCGCGGCATGCTGTTCCTGGACCTGATCCAGGAGGGCAACCTGGGCCTGATCCGCGCGGTGGAGAAGTTCGACTACACCAAGGGCTACAAGTTCTCGACCTACGCGACGTGGTGGATCCGTCAGGCCATCACCCGCGCCATGGCCGACCAGGCGCGGACCATCCGCATCCCGGTCCACATGGTCGAGGTCATCAACAAGCTGGCCCGCGTGCAGCGCCAGATGCTCCAGGACCTGGGCCGCGAGCCCACCCCGGAGGAGCTGGCCAAGGAGCTGGACATGACGCCCGAGAAGGTCGTCGAGGTCCAGAAGTACGGCCGCGAGCCGATCTCCCTGCACACCCCGCTCGGCGAGGACGGCGACAGCGAGTTCGGCGACCTCATCGAGGACTCCGAGGCGGTCGTCCCGGCCGACGCGGTGTCGTTCACCCTCCTGCAGGAACAGCTGCACTCGGTCCTGGACACGCTCAGCGAGCGTGAGGCCGGCGTGGTGTCCATGCGCTTCGGGCTGACCGACGGCCAGCCCAAGACGCTGGACGAGATCGGCAAGGTCTACGGGGTCACGCGCGAGCGGATCCGGCAGATCGAGTCCAAGACGATGTCCAAGCTGCGGCACCCGTCGCGCTCGCAGGTGCTGCGGGACTACCTGGACTAGTCAGTAGCGACAGCGAAAAGTGCGGCCGCCCCGGAAGGGGCGGCCGCACTTTCGTTGGGCTCACTCGTTTGGATGAGCCTGTGTGCGAGGCCAAGGCCTGCGCGTTTGCCCCGGATATTATACAGGCGTAATTTCCGCAGAAAGGTAGACGTTCGCGAGCTACGGCTTGGAGATGGTTCCTGAGGTCCGGGCTTGGCTGCATGAGTTGCGCAGGACCGATCGCTCGACGGCGCTGCTTGTGGGGCAAGCCATTTCGATGCTGTTGGAAGCCGGACCGGAACTCGGCCGACCATTGGCGGATCGCATCCACGGTGCGACGTTGCACAATCTCAAAGAGCTCCGTCCGGGATCGGCGGGGCGAAGTGAGGTGCGGATCTTGTTCGTCTTCGACCCGCGGCGCCGCGCGGTGCTTCTGGTCGCGGGGGACAAGACGGGGCGGTGGAATGCTTGGTATCGCGTCGCCGTACCGCTGGCGGAGGCCCGCTACGCCGTGTATCTGAAGGAGCGAGAAGGACGATGAGCACCCACAGCTATGACCGGCAGGGGTTCCTCGATGAGTTCTTCCCCGAAGCCCAGGACCAGGTTGAGATCGCCGCGGGCATGGAGCGGTTGCGGGCGGAGCAGCGTGCCTTCCGCCTCGCCGAGATGCGCCGGCGGATGGGGTTGACCCAGGTCGAGGTGGCTGAACGGATGGGGATCAGCCAGGGGCGTGTCTCCGCTATCGAGCACGCCAAAGACGGGGCCACCGAGCTGCGCACGCTGGCTGCGTACGTCGAGGCGCTGGGCGGTCGCCTGGAGATCGTCGCCGACTTCGGTGACGAGCGCTTGGCCTTCTCGGAGCCGGGCGACATGACCGCGGCATGACCAACGGTGATGTGGCACACGCTCTCTGCGATCGTGTGTGACTCAGCTCACAACGAAGGCCCCGGTTCCGTCATGCGGAACCGGGGCCTTCGGCAAGAGCAGTAGCCGTTATCGGATCGTCCGTTACAGGTCTACGCAATCGGGCCGGGTAATGCTGCGCTTCAGGTCAGCGCTCTTCCTCGGCGGTGGTCTGCTTCGTCTCCACCAGCTGGTCGGAGAAGTCGTGTATCTCGATGGCGACCTTCGCCAGGCTCTCGTTGTACTTCTTGCCGTGGTGGGCGCAGAAGAGAAGCTCGCCGCCACCCAGGACGACGCGCACGTAAGCAGCGGCCCCGCAGCGGTCGCAGCGGTCGGAGGCCTTGAGCGGCTCAGTCGGAGTCAAGACTGCAGTGGTCACGGTCGCACCTGCTTTCTGTGTGGTACCCGGAACAACATCAAAGCAGGCGTTCGGTGTTCCCGCGCAAGTGATTCGGCGTCGAAAGCGTCACGTTCGCTGAGAGCGTACGGGGAAAGGGGTCGAACCGTGAGGAAACTCAACGTTCGGTGTCAGTATCGGCACGTAGCGTGAGGCTTCGTGGCTCAGAGTGTTGCGCCGGTCACATGGACTCGCCGGGGGGAAGCTCCCGGTACGCTGGCCCTGCCGTCGCTACCATTGATGCGAAACTGTGTTCGAGTGACGAGAGTCGATCACGGATCGACAAGATCGACAAGGGAGAGGAAGGTCCGCAAGTGAGTGCGCAAGGCAGGCCCGCGCCGTCCGCCGACAAGGACGGCTCCTACACCGCGCGGCACCTCCTTGTCCTCGAGGGACTCGACGCGGTCCGCAAGCGGCCGGGCATGTACATCGGCTCGAACGACGGCCGTGGTCTCATGCACTGTCTGTGGGAGATCATCGACAACTCGGTCGACGAGGCGCTGGCCGGTTTCGGGGACCAGATCGAGGTCATCCTGCACAAGGACGGCTCGGCCGAGGTCAGGGACCAGGGCCGCGGCATCCCGGTGGACGTGGAGCCCAAGACCGGCCTGTCCGGCGTCGAGGTCGTGATGACCAAGCTGCACGCCGGCGGCAAGTTCGGCGGCGGCTCCTACGCCGCCTCCGGCGGTCTGCACGGGGTCGGCGCCTCGGTGGTGAACGCCCTCAGCTCCCGCGTCGACATGGAGGTCGACCGGGCCGGCACGGTCCACGCGATCTCCTTCCAGCGCGGCATCCCGGGAGTGTTCGACGGCGACGGGCCGGACGGGAAGTTCAAGCCCGAGTCGGGGCTGCGCAAGGTCGGCAAGGTCTCGCGCGCGCTCGTGCCCAAATCGGCCGATGGCCGGCGCGCCGCGCCCACCGGCACCCGCACCCGCTTCTGGCCGGACCGGCAGATCTTCCTGAAGGACGCCGAGTTCGTCCTGGACGAGCTGCACTCCCGCGCGCGGCAGACCGCGTTCCTGGTGCCGGGCCTGACCATCAAGGTGGTCGACGAGCGTGACGGCGGTCACATCGAGGAGGTCTTCTCCTACGCCGGCGGCATCTCGGAGTTCGTGGAGTTCCTGGCGCCGGACCGCCCGATCACCGACACGCTGCGCTTCACCGGCTCGGGCAAGTTCACCGAGACCGTCCCGATGCTGGACGACCAGGGCCACATGACCCCGGCGGACATCGAGCGCGAGCTGTTCGTGGACGTGGCGCTGCGCTGGGGGACCGAGTACGACACCGTGGTCCGCTCCTTCGTGAACATCATCGCCACCCCCAAGGGCGGCACCCACCTCGACGGCTTCGGCCGCGGTCTGCTGAAGGCGGCCAACGAGCAGCTGCGGGCGGCCAAGCTGCTGAAGGTCAACGACGACGACGTGATCCGCGACGACGTCTTCGAGGGCCTGACCACGGTGGTCACCGTCCGGCTGGCCGAGCCGCAGTTCGAGGGCCAGACCAAGGAGGTCCTGGGCACCCCGGCGGCGAAGCGGATCGTGGCGCGGGTCGTGGAGAACTCCTTCAAGGAGTTCCTGACCTCGGCCAAGCGCAACGACAAGCCGATGGCCCGCGGCGTCCTGGAGAAGATCGCCAACGCCGCCCGCACCCGGATCACCGCGCGCCAGCACAAGGAGGCGCAGCGCCGCAAGAACGCGCTGGAGACCTCGGCGCTGCCGGCCAAGCTGGCCGACTGCCGCTCCGACGACGTGGACCGCTCCGAGATGTTCATCATCGAGGGCGACTCGGCGATGGGCTCGGCCAAGGCCGCGCGCAACTCCGAGTTCCAGGCGCTGCTGCCGATCCGCGGCAAGATCCTGAACGTCCAGAAGTCCTCGATCGCCGACATGCTGAAGAACGCCGAGTGCGCGTCCATCATCCAGGTCGTCGGCGCGGGCTCGGGCCGGTCGTTCGACATCGACCAGGCGCGCTACGGCAAGGTGATCCTGATGGCCGACGCCGACGTCGACGGCTCGCACATCCGCTGCCTGCTGCTGACGCTGTTCCACCGGTACATGCGCCCCATGCTGGAGGCCGGCCGCGTCTACGCCGCCGTCCCGCCGCTGCACCGCATCGAGGTGATCGGAGCGGGCCGGGCGAAGAACGAGTACATCTACACGTACTCGGACAACGAGATGCGCCGCACGGTCGCCGAGCTGCTGAAGAAGGGCAAGCGGATCAAGGAGCCGATCCAGCGCTACAAGGGTCTGGGCGAGATGGACGCCGACCAGCTGGCCGAGACCACCATGGACCCGCGCCACCGGACCCTGCGCCGCATCACCGTGGCCGACGGCGAATCCGCCGACAAGGCCTTCGACCTGCTGATGGGCAACGACGTGGCGCCGCGCCGCGAGTTCATCATCAACTCGGCCGCGGTCCTGGACCGATCCCGGATCGACGCCTAAGCGATGGCGGCGGGCGGGGGGCCGGCGGCACCGAGCACGGTGCTGCCCGCCGGGCGTGGCGGCGTCTGCCGCGCGGTGGTGGGCTGGCTGACCGAGCCGGCCCCGGAACGCGACGCGGGCCCGGCGCCCCGGCTGCTGCTGGTGACCGGCCCGCGCGGCGCGGGCAAGACGTTCACCCTGGCCTGGGCCTCCTCGGAACTGGCGGTCCTGGCCGAGGCCGCCGACGACGAGCGCTTCGCCTGGGTCTCCGCGCGCGGGCTGACCCCGCGCGTGCTGGCCTGGCAGCTGGCCGGACAGCTCGGGGTGACGGTGGCGGACGCCGCCGGGCTCGCGACGGCTGTCGCTGGGCGGCTGCGGGGGAGCGGTGCGGGGGAGGATTCGGGGAAGGCTGGGAAGTCCGGAGGGTCGGGCTTCGGGCCGGGGATCGCGGACGGGGTTTCTGCTGATGGGCTGAGCGGTGCTGCCGGTGGCGGTGCGGTCGGTGGTGGCGCGGCTGGCGGGAATGCTGCCGGTGGCGGTGCAGCTGGCGGCAGTGCTGCGGGTGGTGGCGCGGCCGGCGGGAGTGCCGCCGGTGGTGGCGCTGCCGGGCAGGATGCTGAGGCCGAGGTTGAGGCCAAGGTGGAGGCTGAGGCCGCCGGATCGAGTTGCGACAGCCGCCACCCCGCTGCCGCCCGCGTGTCGGCGAGCCGATCGGCGACCTGGGACCTGTCGGCCAGTGCCGCCGAGGCGCTCCATGAGGTCGGGCGCTGGTCGCGGGTCACGATCCTGATCTCCGAACTCGATCTCGCCGGGCACCTGCGCGACGGCTCGGCGCGCGAAGCCGTGTTGGCGCAGCTGATCGCGCCGCTGCTGGCGGTGCCGGGCGTGCGGCTGATCGTGGAGTCGGCGCATCCGGACGTGGCGGACGCCGCGGCCCGCGCCGACAGCTCCGCGACCGTCATAGACCTGGGCGAGCATCGCTGGACCGACCGCGCCGAGTTCGCGGCCTGGCTGGACGACCTGGTGCCCTCCGGCGGCGCCGCGGCCCCGCAGGCGTACCCGAACCCCACCAAGGCCCGCGAGATCCTGAGCCTGGCCTCCAAACGCCACGCCGGCCTGCTCGCCGCCAGCGACGAACGGCCCTGGAAGCTGGCGGCGGTCCCGTTCGACATCGCGTTCCGCGAGGGCATCGCCGACCAGATCGTCCTGGAGCCGGCCAACCTGGTCCTGGTCCAGCAGCCGGCCCTGTCCACCGCCATCGACGCCCTCGGCAGCGCCGTGGCCCCCGGCACCCGCGCGGCCTGGCGCGTGGCAGGCCAGGCCCTCACGAACTCGACCACCGTCCCGGAACGCGCGGCCATCCTGCACGGCGCGGCCCTGGCCGTCGGCGATCACGCCCTGGCCGAAGCGGTCGCGCCCTACACCAGCGGAAACCGCCCCTCCGACGGCGCCCCCGTCGGCGACCCGATCCCCTGGCTGACACGCTGGGCCGGCTGGCGTCCCCTGCCGCCGGACACGCCGCGGCAAATGCCCTGGCCGGGACCGGTGGCGGCGCTGGCCGTGGCGGCGGGCTCGCCGGGCATCACAGCGAACATCGCCGAGTCGGTCGCTGCTCTGTCTGCCGCTGATGGTTCCGCTGCCGGCTCGCCGATAGCCGGTGCGACCGCTGCTCCGCCTGTGCCCGCTGCCAGTACTGCCGGCGCTGCCAGTGCTGCTGCTGCCGGTACTGCCGCTGCCGCTGCCGAGCAGGCTCCCGGCCCGACCGTCACCGTGCCGGCACCCGCCCCCGCCCCCGCAGCCGACGTGCACCACGCCGGCCCCGCGATCCTCCTCACCCCCGTCGCGGCCTCCCCGGCCGGCGCTTGGCTCCCCGACCCGGAGCCCACGCCGCCGGAGGTGCTGGTCGCGATAGACGACCTCGCTCGCGCCTATCGCCTGGATCCGCGGAGCGGCCGGATCGTCGGGCGGCCGGCGTCGCCGGTGATGGTGAAGGCGCGGGCCGCCGCCGTGGTCGACGCCTCGCCGAGCCTGGTGCTCACCGACTCCAGCCGGCGGCTGGCCGCGCTGGGGCCGACCGCGCCGCGCAAGGCTGTGGCGGCGGTGCGCGACGTGCTGCCCGATACCGCCGTGACGGCGGTGGCGGTGGCTCGGGACGCGCTCGTGTTCGGGGCGGGCGACGGCCGGGTGCACGTCTGGGACGTCGACACCGAGGAGCTCATCGCCGATCCCGAGGACCAGCACTCCGGGGCGGTGACCGCGGTGTCGGCCATCTGGATGCCCGACATGGATGTGCTGTTCGCGCTTTCCGGCGGCCAGGACGGGACGTTCCGCCTGTGGGCCGTGCCCGCCGACGCCAGCCTGCTGCCGGTGGAGGACCGCGGCGTGCCGGTCACGGCGATCGCCGCCGCGATCACGGAGGCCGGCCCGGTCGCGGCGGTGGCGTGGGCCGACGGCTGCCTCACCGTGTGGGACCTCGAGGACGCCCGCACCGGCCGGCCGATCCCGCTCGGCTGGGCGCCCAAGGCCCTGGCGCTCGGGGCCGACGGGCTGCTCATCGCCGCCGGCGACGACGGGCTGATCGCGATCGACCTGCACCTCGGCGACTTCTTCGAGGACTGACCCCCTACCCCAGCAACCCCTCCCGCAGCGCCGCGATCTCCTCCGCGCTCACCCCGTGCGCCAACAGGTACCCCTCGGCGCTCCCGAACCGCTCGCGCACGTGCGCCAGCGACCCGGTGATCACGTGCTGGTAGATCACATCCCCCGGATCCGCCGACAGCCGCGCGTGCGACAGCAGGTAGTCCGCGACGATCTCCTTCTCCGCGACCCCGAGCACGTCCAGCACCAGCGCGACCAGCACCCCGGTCCGGTCCTTGCCCGCCGTGCAGTGCACCAGCGCCGGCAGCGCGCCGGGACGTGCCAGCGCGTGCACCGCGTCGGCGAACGCCTCGCCGCTGTCGTCCAGCCAGGCCAGGTACAGCTCGAAGAACGTCCCCGCGCCCTCGTTCTCCAGGCTCGGTGCCACGTTCACGCGCTCGACCGCCAGCTCGCCCAGGGCGTCCGGCCACGCCGCGATCTCGAACGACTGCCGCAGGTCCACCACCGTCCGCAGCCCGATCGAGGCCAGCCAGGCCAGGTCGGCGTCGGTCGGCCGGTTCAGGCGGGCCGAGCGCAGCAGCCGCAGCGGCTGTACCACCGCCCCCGAGCCCGTCGGTATTCCCCCGATGTCGCGTGCGTTCTTGATGCCGGTCAGCGGCAGGTCGCTCATGTCACCGGATCTTATCGACGGTGTCCACCCGCAGCTCAAGAGGTGTGCCGTCGGCTTTCCCGCAGCTTTCCGGACGCGGAACGGCGGCCAAAGCGCCGGTGACCGACACCGCGAAGGCCCGGCCGTCCGGGTGCTCGACGACCGCCGTCCACGCCGGCTCCGGATCCGGGGCGGTCTGCGTCACCGCCACCACGTCCAGCGCGTCCTGCGCGGTCTCGCCGAGCGCCGAGCGCACCGCCAGTTCGGCGACCTGCCCGGCCCGCGGCCAGGTCGACCGGCCCCGGCAGTTCGCCACCGCCATCCGGCCGTGCCGCGCGTCGGCCAGCACGGAGACGGCCGAGGCCGCGTCCAGCCGGCCGTAGGAGTACCCGGACGGCAGCACCACAGCGGTCGGCGCGAACCGGTGTCCGCCCAGGTGCGTGATCTCCCATACCGCCGGGAACGCGGCGTCCGCCCCCGGCCCCGAGGCCGAGTCCAGCGCCTCGGCGGCGACCGCCACCTGGCGGCCGCGTGTCGCGCAGCAGGCGTCGCGCTTGCCGTTGGTGCAGACCCCGAGCAGCGGTGTGCCGGGGAATTCGGCGTCCAGCGCCGCCACCGCGCGCCGGTCGCCGGCGCCCAGCGCGGTGAAGTCGATCTTCAGCAGGTCGGTGGGGTACTCGACCACCCCGCTGGCCAGCCACGTGCGCTTCGGGTGGGTCGAGGCGGCGAACCAGCGGCGGTGGCGCGGCGCGGCGTCGTGGTGGTCCTCGACCCGGCGGATCAGGGCCAGTCGGACGCCGGTCCCGGCCGTGCGCCCCTCCAACTCGGCGCCCAGCGCCGGGTCCAGACGGCTCTCGGTGACGGTGGCCCGCCCCCAGGGTCCGGGCTGCTCCACCAGCACCCACGCCGTGGCCTCGGCACCCGTGCCGGCCAGCGGCTCGTCCAGCTCGCGGGACAGCACCGAACACGCGTGGGGCTGGGGAGCCGGAAGTTGATCGTCGCGCATGCCCCCGACCATAACGCCCATCGCGCACCCCCACACCGTTCGCTTTTGTGCGGAGCCGGGTTCACGATGGTGGTGGCGACACAGATCGGGGGGTGCTCCGAACAGCGAGGTGCGCACCATGACGGAGAGTTCCGAGCAGGCCCAGAGTTCCGGGCAGGCCCAGAGTTCCGGGCAGGCCCAGAGTTCCGGGCAGGCCCAGAGTCCCAAGCCCGCAGCGGCAGACAGCGACGAGGCGTTCCTGGATGCCGGCCCCGAGGCCCGTCGTTACGGCTTCCCCGCCGTCCATGGCCACGAAGTGATCGCGCTGCGCACCGTCGCGCGCGAGGACTGGGAGTCCTCGGCACCGGGGCGGATGCAACTGCTCCGATGGCGCAAGGGCTCCGGCGCGCTGGTCCGCGACCTGCCGTTGAGCCGGCTCTACGTCTGGGCCCGCGCGGGCCGGATCAGCTTCGGCGGCGCCGACGGCCGGACCGTGGACGTGGTGCTGCTCGGCGAGCCCGAGACCGAGGGCCTCAAGCTCGGCGCGCCGTGGCCGCCGAACCACGACCGCGCCCGCACCGCGTCCAACCTGGCGCACGGCGCGGTCACCGACCTGAAGAACACGGTCACCTTCCCGGTCTCCTTCCCGCGCATGATGCGGGTGAGCGGCGAGCGCAACGCGGTGCTGGACTCGATCGTCGCCTGGTGTCAGCGCGAGGTGCCGGACATCCACATCATGCGCGGCTGGCTGCGCGGCTCCGAGGGACCCTCGCGGCACCAGATCAAGGGCGTGCCGCACAAGGGTCTGCTCGGCGAACCCGGCTGGCTGCCGGACACCGTCGGGGCGCACCCGGCCGGATGGTCACCGTTCCATAACGACCGCAACGGAGGCAGTGAGCCGGCTCGTCCTAACGCGCATGAGCACCCTTCAGGAGCTTGAGCTCGCGGCGGCACGGCCGAAAGAGGTCTACGGCGAGGACGCCAAGATCGTCTGCGACAACCTGGTCCGGATCTACAAGACCGACGGCATCGAGGTCCAGGCTCTGCAGGGCCTGGACCTCCTGGTGCGGGCCGGGGAACTGGTCGCGATCGTCGGCGCCTCCGGCAGCGGCAAGTCCACGCTGCTGAACATCCTGTCCGGGCTCGACACCCCCACCGCCGGCGTCGCCAGGGTCGGCGGATACGACCTGCTCACCATGAAGGGCCGCGACCGTCTGCGCTACCGGCGCGAGACGGTCGGCTTCATCTGGCAGCAGACGGCGCGCAACCTGCTGCCCTACCTCAACGCCGCCGACAACGTCGCGCTGCCGATGGGCTTCGCCGGCAAGAAGCGCAAGTACGCCCGGCGCCGCTCCGGCGAGCTGCTGGACCTGCTGGGCGTCGGCTACTGCGCCGCCCGGCGCCCGGGGCAGATGTCCGGCGGCGAGCAGCAGCGGGTGTCGATCGCGGTGGCGCTGGCCAACGACCCCGAGGTGGTGTTCGCCGACGAGCCGACCGGCGAGCTGGACTCGGCGACCAGCCAGCAGGTGTTCGACGCGCTGCGCACCGCGAACGAGGAGCTGGGGGTCAGCATCGTGGTGGTCACGCACGACCACGAGGTGACCGACCAGGTGCAGCGCACCGTGGAGATCCGCGACGGCCGCACCTCCACCGAGGTCCTGCGGCGCGGCGCCGGCGGCGCGCCGGCCGAGCAGTTCGCGGTCCTGGACCGCGCCGGCCGGGTACAGCTGCCGAAGGAGTACGTTGATGACCTCCGCATGAAGGACCGGGTGCGGCTGGCGAAGAGCCCTGATCACATCGGGGTCTGGCCGGACCTGGCGCGCGGGGCTGAGGGTTCTATGGGTTCTGAGAGTGCCGGCGGTTCCATGGACGAGAGGGCGTAGTCCGGTGGGGGACATGATCGAGGTCGAGGGGCTCCGCCGGACGTTCGGTTCGGGGGAGAACGCCGTGCACGCGGTCGAGGACGTGTCGTTCACGGTGCCCGAGGGTCAGCTGTGCGCGATCGTCGGCCGCTCCGGCTCGGGCAAGACGACGCTGCTGAACCTGATCGGCGGGCTGGACAAGCCCGACGCCGGCCGGATCGCGGTGGACGGCAAGCAGCTCGCCGGCCCCGGGCGCAACCTGGGGGAGAAGGAGCTGGCGGCGCTGCGCCGGGACCTGTTCGGCTTCGTGTTCCAGTCCTTCGCGCTGATCCCGATCCTGTCGGCGGCCGAGAACGTCGGCATCCCGCTGCGCCTGCGCCGGACCCCGGTGGCCGAGCGGGAGCAGCGCGTGGAGCTGCTGCTCAACATGGTCGGCCTGGGCGAGCACACCAAGCAGCGCCCCGGGGAGATGTCCGGCGGCCAGCAGCAGCGCGTGGCGCTGGCCCGGGCGCTGGCCAACTCGCCGCGGGTGCTGATCGCCGACGAGCCCACCGGCCAGCTGGACTCCGAGACCGGCCGCGCGGTGATGCGGCTGCTGCGCGCGGTGGTCGCCGCGGAGAACGTCACCGCGCTGGTGGCCACCCACGACCCGCTGATGATGGAGCTCGCCGACCGGGTCATCACCGTTGGGGACGGCAGGCTGCTCGCGGACTCCGACGGCGACGCCGAGGGCGCCGGCGCGGGTGTCGGCGTTGCGGGCGTGGGGGCTTAGCTCCGGCAGACTCACTGAGCTCACAACGCAATCCCCGGTTTCCGGGTAAAAGTACACATACCCCGGACCCCTCGGCGGACCCCGAGGCGCGGTCCGGTCCGGCTGTGGCGATCCTTCCGTGTCACCGCCGATGAGGAAGCACCGCCGTCCGCGGGGACTCCGGCCCCGCCACACAGGGGCCGGGGAGACGACCTCCCGCCGCGTGCCTCGGGCCGCGGGACGGCGGTGCTTCCGCCTTTCCCCGTCAGTCTGATGAGTGGACGAGTTCGTCGGCGACCTGGCTGAAGGCCCGCACCCGGGCCGTCTCCCGGTCCCCGTGCCACATCAGGCACCATTCGACCGGCGGCGCGTCGCGGATCGGTATGTAGATCACGTCGGGCCGCGGGTAGTAGCGCCGCGTCTGCGCGCCGACCTCGGCGACTCCGCGCCCGGCTCCGACGAGCGTCAGCGTCTCCTGAAGCGTTGCCTGCGGCTCGATAAGCGTCGTCCGCGCCACATCCGCGAGTGAGACCGTCTCGCGGCGCGCGTAGGGATGCCCCAGCGCCACCGCGAGCATCCGCGTCTCGCTCACCAATGTCGGGCCCTGAGCCAGTCCCGGTGTCCGGATACTGAGAACCAGGTCGGCCTCGTCGTCGTTGAGCCATGGCTCCACATCGCCGAACTGCGCCTCGCGGAGCACCACTTCGCAGTCCGGATGCCGTTTGCCGAACGCCTCCGTCGCCCCGACCAGCAACTGCCCGCCGGCCGCTCCGACGAACGCCACCCGCAGCGTCCCGCTGACACCGCGGCCGGCCTCGATCGTCCGCGTGACGGCCTCGGTGATCGCGGTCCAGGCCGGGCGCGCCTCGGCGTACAGGGCTCGGCCCGCCGGGGTCAGCTCGACGCGGCGGCTGGTGCGGTGGAAGAGCCGGACGCCGAGGCGGCGCTCCAGCTTCGCGATGGTCTGGCTGACCCGGGCCGGGGAGACGTGCAGCAGCTCGGCGGTGCGGCCGAAGTGCAGCTGCTCGGCCAGGGTGAGGAAGGTGTCGAGCTCGTGGCGTTCCAGCATGGCCGTCGGATCCGATCGTTAAGCGTGACTTACCGATCATGACACAAGCGGCCCTTGGCCGGCCCGGCGTGGCGGCCGACCATGAAGGCATGGACATCACGATCAACGAACTCCGCGACCGCCTGGAAATCGCCGACGCGCTCTACCGTTTCGGCCTCGGCCAGGACACCCAGGACCCGGACTTGTTCGCCTCCGCCTGGACCGAGGACGCCGAACTGGACTTCCGTCCGGCGGCGGCCAAGTGGGGCGGCACCCCGCCGGTCATGGTCGGCCGGGACACGATCGTCACCGCGATCCTGACCGGTTTCGCCGGCCGCGTGGACACCACGCACCAGGTGACGAACGTGCGCACGGAGGTCGACGGCGACACCGCGCACGCCACCGCGCTGGTCGAGGCCCAGCATCTGCTCACCGCCGACCACGGCACGCACGCGCTGCTGAAGAACCCTTACACCGTCGAGCTGGTGCGCGACGGCTCCCGCTGGCTGATCCGCCGGATGCGCATCGACAACACCTGGTTCACCGGCGATCCGGTGGCGATCTTCGGGGGCTGACGGCTGACGGCCGCCAGGAGACGCGAAACGGCTGTGGCCGCCCCACGAGGGGCGGCCACAGCCGCTCGCACAGCCTTCAAGCGCTTTCAGGCCCTTCGGGACCCTTCCGCGGACCTACCCCGCGGCCGCCGGGCTCGTCACGAACCCGATCGGCACCTCCACCGGCGTCCCCGAACCGTCGCGCCGGGGGTCCAGACCGGGCAGCGGGGTCGGCGTCCCGTTCTCCGTGCACGCGTAGACCGGCGCGTTCACCGCCCACGCGGCCACCAGCCGGTGCTCGCCCTTCAGGAAGCGCTGGCAGCGCACGCCGCCGGTGGCCCGGCCCTTGGTCGGGTACAGGTCGTACGGCGTGGCCTTGATCGTGGTCGCGGTGTCGACCAGGGCGTCGTCCGAACCGGCCATGGAGATCACCAGGCCGTCCTGGCCGGGGTCGACCGCGCCGAAGAAGATCACCGAGGCGTCGTCGCCGAGCGTGATGCCGGCCATGCCGCCGGCCGGGCAGCCCTGCGGGCGGACCAGGGCGGCCGAGTACTTCAGGAGCTGCGCGTCGTCGGTGATGAAGACCAGCTCCTCCTCGCCGGTGCGCAGTTCCGTGGCGCCGATCAGGGTGTCGCCGTCCTTGAGCGTGATCACCTCGAAGGTGTCGCGGTTCCTCGGGTAGTCCGGGACCACCCGCTTGACCACGCCCTGGAGCGTGCCCAGGGCCAGGCCCGGGGACTCGGGGTTCAGCGAGCACAGGCACAGCACGCGCTCGTCCTCGTCCAGCCGGACGAACTCCGACACCGGGGCGCCGCCGGCCAGGCTCGGCGCCGCCTTCGCGGCCGCCTCCGGCAGCACCGGCAGATCGATCACCGGGAACCGGATCAGCCGGCCGGTCGTGGTCACGGCGCCGACCTCGCCCCTTATCGTCGAGGTCACGAGCGAGGCGACGGCGTCGTTCTTGCCCCGCTCGCCGCCGGTGCCGATCTTCGTCGCGCCGGAGGCGGTGCGGGCCAGCAGGCCGGTGGCCGACAGCAGGACCACCACCGGGTCGTCGCTGATCTCCAGCGGCCGGGCCTCGAACACCGGCAGCGCGCCCTCGACCAGCACGCTGCGGCGCGGGGTGGCGAACTGCTTGGAGATGGCGGCCAGCTCGTCGGAGACCACCTTGCGCAGCAGGGTGTCGGACTCCAGGATCGCCGTCAGGTCCCTGATCTCGCCGGTCAGCTTGTCCCGCTCGGACTCCAGCTCCAGGGAGTCGAAGCGGGTCAGGCGGCGCAGCGGGGTGTCCAGGATGTACGTGGCCTGCTTGTCCGACAGCGCGAACGCGGCCATCAGGTTATCCTTGGCCGCCGCCGCGTCGTCGCTCTCGCGGATGATGCGGATCACCCGGTCGATGTCGATCAGCGCGATCAGCAGGCCCTCGACCAGGTGCAGCCGGTCCATCCGCTTGGTGCGGCGGAACTCGGTGCGCCGCCGGACCACCTCGAAGCGGTGGTCCAGGTAGACCTCCAGCAGCTCCTTCAGGCCCAGCGTGAGCGGCTGGCCGTCGACCAGCGCCACGTTGTTGATGCCGAAGGACTCCTCCAGCGGCGTGAGCTTGTACAGCTGTTCCAGGACCGCCTCGGGGTTGAACCCGGCCTTGATCTCGATGACCAGCTTCAGGCCGTTGAACCGGTCCGAGAGGTCCTTCAGGTCGGTGATGCCCTGGATCTTCTTGGCCTGCACCAGCTCCTTGACCTTGCCGATCACCTTCTCCGGGCCGGTGTTGAAGGGCAGCTCGGTGACCACGATGCCCTCGCGGCGCGCGGTGACCTTCTCGATCTTGGCGGTGGCGCGCATCTTGAACACGCCGCGGCCGCTCTCGTAGGCGTCCCGGATGCCCTGCTCGCCGATGATCTGGCCGCCGGTGGGCAGGTCCGGGCCCGGGACGAACCGCATCAGGTCGTCCAGGGTGGCGTTCGGGTGCTTGATCAGGTGCCGGGCCGCGGCCACCACCTCGCCGAGGTTGTGCGGCGCCATGTTGGTGGCCATGCCGACCGCGATCCCGGCCGCGCCGTTGACCAGCAGGTTCGGGAAGGCCGCCGGCAGAACCTGTGGTTCCTGTTCCTGGCCGTCGTAGTTGGGCCCGAACTCGACCGTGTCCTCGTCGATGGAGTCGGTCATTATCATCGCCGCGGGCGACAGCCGGGCCTCGGTGTACCGCATGGCGGCCGGCGGGTCGTCGCCGCCGAGCGAGCCGAAGTTGCCGTGCCCGTCGACCAGCGGGATGCGCATCGCCCACGACTGCGCCATGCGCACCAGCGAGTCGTAGATCGCGGTGTCCGAGTGCGGGTGCAGCTTGCCCATCACGTCGCCGACGACGCGCGCGCTCTTGACGTACCCGCGGTCCGGCCGCAGGCCCATGTCGTTCATCTGGAACAGGATGCGGCGGTGGACCGGCTTGAGTCCGTCGCGCGCGTCGGGCAGGGCGCGCGAGTAGATGACCGAGTACGCGTATTCCCGGTACGAGTCGGAGAGCTCGTCGGCGACGTCCACGTCGATGATGCGCTCTTCGAAGTCCTCGTCGGGCTCGGGGGTGGTGCTGCGGCGTGCCATCTTCGTGCGGCTCCTGCTTCTCGCGCGGCGATGCGGGTGACGCCCTATTGTTGCGCGTCGCTCCGACACCTGGGCGCAGGAGGGCGTACCCGACCGCTGTCCGCCCACAGCGATCGTCGGCAACAATCGGGAGATAACACCCCGGCCCGTCACGCTTCAGTGGGGCATGAGGCCCGCATGCGGGCCCGCAAGTGTCAGGATGGACTCATGCCCAACTCCAAGCCGCCCACCCCGTCGAACCTCATCGCCGCCATCGAGCGTAGCGGCTACTACCCCGCGCTGGTGGCCGAGGCGGTCGAGGACGCGGTGGGCTCCGAGGCGGTGCTCGGCCACCTCGTGCACCAGGAGACCACCTTCGACGCCGACGAGGTGCGAAGGCACGTCACCGTGCTGGCCGTGACCCCGACGCGGCTGATCGCCGGGCACACCGACGAGTACGGTTCGGACGACCCGATGGCGCCGGTGCCGCCCGGCTCGCCGGAGTCGGCGGCCGGGGCCAAGGCCTACGCCACCACCTCCACCGAGACCGTGCCGCTGCACCGCATCTCCTCGGTCGTGGTCAGCCGGGTCGTGGAGGACCCGGCCAACCACAAGCCCGGCACCCCGCCGCGCGAGGTGGTCCTGACCATCGGCTGGGGCGTGGTGAGCCGGCTGGACCTGGAGCCGGCCAACTGCGGCGACCCGCACTGCGACGCCGACCACGGCTACACCGGCACCGCCACCGCCGACGACGTCATGATCCGGGTCTCGGCCGAGGCCGACGGCGCCGACGCGGTCGCCGAGACGCTCTCCTTCGCCCGCGCGCTGACCAACGTCGTCACCGACACCGGTACCGCCGGCGGCGCCCGGACCGGGCGCTAGAGGCGCCGAGCCGCGTGATCCTGCCCGCCGCCTCCGGCCCCGCCGGCTCCGAGATCGTCCTGCCCGCCTACGGCCGAGGCGCCCTGTCCGACCTGCTCCCGGCGGTCCTGGCCGCGCTCGGGGTGCCGGACGCGCCGAACCCGCTGGGCCTGGCCCCGACCCGCCGCGCCTGCGTCTTCCTGGTGGACGGCATGGGGGCCCGGCTGATCGAGCACAACGCCGAGGTCGCGCCGTTCCTGGCCCGCGCCCTGCGGGCCGGCCGCGACCTGACCGCCGGCTTCCCCTCCACCACCGCGGCCAGCATCGGCTCGCTGGGCACCGGCCTGCCCTCCGGGGCCAGCGGCATGCTCGGCTACCGGGTGCTGGTCCCCGGCACCTCGCAGATGATCAACCTGCTCCGCTGGGACGCGCCGGTCGACCCGGTCCAGTGGCAGCCGCACGAGACCCTCTTCGAGCGGGCCGAGCGTGAGGGGATCGAGGTCACCCAGGTCACCGCGCCGCGCTTCCAGGACTCCGGCCTGACCCGCTCGGTACTGCGCGGCGGCGCCTTCTCCGGCGCCGAGTCGCTGCCCAACCGGGTGGCCGGCGCGCTGCACATCCTCGACGACGCCGCCGACCGCGACGCCCGGGCCCTGGTGTACCTCTACTACGCCGACCTCGACGCGGCCGGCCACCTCAACGGCGTGGACTCCGAGAGCTGGCGGCAGCAGCTGGCGGTGGTCGACGCCACGGTCCGCGAGCTCGCCGACCGCCTCCCGGCCGGCACCGCGCTCTACGTCACCGCCGACCACGGCATGGTCGACATCCCCGCCGACCGGCGCGTCGACGTCGACGAGGATCCCGAGCTGCAGGTCGGCGTCCGGCTGCTGGGCGGCGAGGGCCGGGCGCGGCACGTCTACGCCCGGCCCGGCGCGGCGCGCGACGTGCTGCAGATCTGGCGCGAGGCGCTGGAGGACGTGGCCGTGGTCCGCTCCCGCCAGGAGGCCGTCTACGAGGGCTGGTTCGGCCCGCCGGAGAGCGTGGACGACCGGGTCGCGCCGCGCATCGGCGACGTGGTCGCGGCCCTGCTGGAGGACTGGGCCGTGGTCGCCACGCGCCGGGAGAAGCTGGAGTCCCGGCTGCTGGGCATGCACGGCTCGCTGTCCGCGGCCGAGCAGGAGATCCCGCTGCTGGTGTTCGGGCCGGACGGGGCCTCCGGCTGGTAGATCCGGGCTCGGATCAGTGCCAGGATGTCGCCCATGCGCCAAGCCCCCGCCCCGCCCCTGATCGACGCCGATCAGCTCGCCGCCGACCTCGCCTGCGGCACCGCGCCGATCCTGATCGACATTCGCTGGAAGCTCGGCGAGCCCAGCGAGTACGGGCACGGGGTGTATCTGCGGGGGCACATCCCCGGCGCGCGCTACGTCAGCCTCGACCAGGACCTGGCCGAGCACCCCGAGGCGCCGGTCGGCCCCCGGGGCCGGCACCCGCTGCCGGACCCGGAGCGCTTCGCCGCCGCGATGCGCGCCGCCGGCGTCCGCGCCGACCTGCCGGTCGTCGTGTACGACGACGGCGACAGCACCCAGGCCGCCCGCGCCTGGTGGCTGCTGCGCCACCACGGCCACCCCGGCGTCCGGGTGCTCGACGGCGGGTTCGCCGCCTGGCGCGCGGCCGGCCGCACGGTCGAGGAGGGCGAGCCGCAGACCCAGGCCGCCGAGGGCGATTTCCGGGCGTCCGGGGACGGCCTGTTCACCGTCCTGGACCACGACGGCGCCGCCGCGGTCGCCGCGCACGGGACGCTGCTCGACGCCCGCGCCGGCGCGCGCTACCGCGGCGAGACCGAGCCGATCGACCCGGCCGCCGGGCACGTCCCCGGCGCGGTGTCGGCGCCGACGGCCGAGAACGTGGCGGCCGACGGCCGGTTCCTGGCTCCGGGCGAGCTGGCCGAGCGGTTCGCCAAGCTGGGCGTCATGCCGGAGCACGAGGCGGAGGTGGCCGTCTACTGCGGCTCCGGGGTCACCGCGACACACGAGATCCTGGCGATGGCCGTGGCCGGGATCGACCCGGAGACGGTGGCGTTGTACGAGGGCTCATGGAGCGGGTGGGCGTCCGACTCGTCACGGCCTGTCGCTACCGGCGGGGACTGAGACGGAGCTCACCAGCTCATACGACCGGCGGTGTTGACCGACCCTCACTGTCCGCTGCTAATTTAGGCATGCCTTACTTCGCTAAGGCGTGCCTAAATTCTTAGTGGACCAGAAGGGGCGGGGCGCGGTGCTGTCGGATGCCTTCCCGAGTTTCCTGATCGGACTCCGAGAAGGATTGGAAGCCGGGCTCGTCGTTTCCATCCTGCTCGCCTCGCTGGCCAAGGCCGGCCGCAAGGACCGGGCCGGCTCGGTGTGGCTGGGCGTGGCCGCGGCGGCCGCGCTGAGCCTGTCGTTCGCCGCCGTGCTCACCTTCACCTCCGCGCACCTGCCGCCCAAGGCGCAGGACGTGTTCGGCGGCGCGATGGCGCTTCTGGCGGTCGCGTTCGTGACCACGATGGTGTTCTGGATGCGCCGGGCCAGCGCCTCGATGTCCGGGGACCTGAAGGCCAAGCTGGCCGCCGCGCTCGGGGCCAGCGCCGGGATGCTGGTCTTCACCGCGTTCGCCGCGGTGGCGCGCGAGGGCCTGGAGACCGCGCTGTTCCTGTGGACCACGGCCCAGACCGCGCACGACAAGAGCGGTCCGGCGGTCGGCGCCGTCACCGGCATCGCGGTCGCGGCGCTGCTGTGCTGGGGCCTGTACCACCGGGCGCTGAAGCTGAACCTGGCGAAGTTCTTCAAGGTCACCGGGTTCGTGCTGGTGGTCATCGCGGCCGGCGTGCTCGCCTACGGGCTGACCGACCTGCAGGAGAGCGGGGCGGTCGGCGGGTTCACGTCCTACGCCTGGGACCTGACCGCGCATCTGGACCCGAACGCCTGGTACGCCCAGCTGGTCGCCGGGACGCTGAACCTGACGCCGAAGATGACGTGGCTGTCGGTGGTCGGGTACGTGGCGTACCTGGTGCCGGTGATGTTCTTCTACCTGCGGACGCCGGTCGCGGCGAAGCCGAAGCCGAAGCCGGTTGCCCAGCCTGCCCAGCCTGCTCAGCCCACACAGCCCGCTCAGCCCACACAGACCGCCGAGGCGGCCGCGCCGGCTCAGGCCCCTGAAGCCGCCGAACCGGTTGCCACCCCGGCCGCCTCGGCTCCCGCTCCCGCTCCCGCCTCCGCCCCCGCGCCGTCCCGCAGGCCGACGCCGCGCTGGGCGCTGGGCACCGCGGTGATCGCCGTCCCGGCGGTGGCGGCGGTCGCGGTGATCGTCGCCGTCGGACCCGGCTCGGGCACCAAGGGCGCGCAGACCATCGAGGTCTCGGCGGCGTCCTGCGGCAAGGGCTTCGACGGCCTGACCACCGGCGAGCACACGTTCCAGATGAAGAACACCGGCGACGTGGCCGCCGAGGTCTACCTGCTGGACCCCTCGACCAGCGCCGTCTACGGCGAGATCGAGGGCCTGGCGCCCGGCACCACCCGGCCGCTGACCGCGACCATCGGCACCGGCACGTACGCCTGGCGCTGCGTCCCGAACGGGAAGAACGCGGTCACCTCCGAGGCCAAGCGCGCCAGCGGCACCGGCGGCTCCACCACCGCGGTCGTGCCGATCACCGAGAAGGACCTGGACGCCCCGCTGGACCAGTACCGCGCCTACGTCACCGACCACCTGAACGAACTGGCCGGCTACACCGACACGCTCAAGCAGGACGTGGACTCCGGCGACCTGGCCAAGGCCAAGCAGGACTGGCTGACCGCGCACCTGGCGTACAACCGCCTGGGCGCCGCGTACGGCACCTTCCAGGACTGGGACGCCAAGATCGACGGCCGCGCCGACGGCCTGCCCGACAAGACCCAGGACAAGGACTTCACCGGCTTCCACCGCCTGGAGTACGGCCTGTGGCACGGCGAGGCGGCGGCGAGCCTGGCCCCGGTCGCCGACCAGCTGGACAGCGACGTCCACGGCCTGATCGGCGACTGGCCCAAGCAGGACTTCGACCCCGCCGACCTCCCGCTGCGCGCCCACGAGATCCTCGAGAACACCCTGCAGTTCCAGCTCACGGGCGACGCCGACTACGGCTCCGGCACCACCCTGGCCACCGCCGACGCCAACCTGGCCGGCACCCGCGAGGTCCTGACCGTGATCCGCCCCCTGGTCCAGGCCCGCGACCCGCAAGGGCTGACCCAGATCGACGCCTGGCTCGACCGCTTCGGCACCGCCGTCGACGCCGCGAAGCAACCCGACGGCACCTGGACCCCGGTGGCGCAGCTGGACCCCGCCGCCCGCCAGAAGCTGAACGGCACCCTGGGGGAACTGCTGGAGCAGCTGTCGGTGGTGCCCGACCTGCTGGAGATCCGGAAGGCGACGTGAGCGGAGCCTGACACCCGCCGCCCACCGCCGACTTCTGTAGAAGAAAGCTTTGAGATGACCGAGCAGAACCAGACGCCCGAGGCCGACAAGCCGGTTTCGGCTGCCGCGAGCGAGACGTCGGCCGCCGCCGAGCAGCAGCCCGGCGCCGCCCAGCCGGCCACCTGCCCCTTCGACCACACCGCCTTCGCCCGCCGCGCGATGCTCAAGGGCGCGGCGGCGGGTGTCGCGGGTGCGGCCGTGGTCGGCGCCACCGGCTTCGCCATGAACAAGGCCGCCGCCGACACCACCCCGGCCAGCTCTGCCGGCACCGGCTCGGGCCGGGTCCTGCCCTTCCACGGTGCGCACCAGCAGGGCGTCACCACGCCGGCGCAGAAGCACATGACCCTCGCCGTGTTCGACGTCATCGCCGCCGACAAGGGCGAGCTGGCCGCCCTGTTCCAGACCCTCACCGAGCGGGCCCGCTTCCTCGCCACCGGCGGCACTCCGCCGGACCTCGGGGTCGGCGCGCCGCCGTCGGACAGCGGCATCCTCGGGCCCACGGTGCCCGCCGACGGGCTCACCTTCACGCTCGGGGTCGGGGCCTCGCTGTTCGACGGGCGCTATGGGCTCGCGGACAAGAAGCCCGCGCGGCTGACGCCGATGAAGACCTTCCCGAACGACAACCTGAACGCGGCCGAGTGCCACGGCGACCTGTCGCTGCAGATCTGCGCCGACAGCCAGGACACCGTCGTGCACGCCATCCGCGACATCGCCAAGCACACCCGCGCCGGTATGCAGCTGAAGTACCGGATCGACGGCTGGGCCAACGAGCCGCGTCCCACCGGTGCGCAGCGGAACCTGCTCGGCTTCCACGACGGCATCGCCAATCCGGCCACCGAGCACGAGTTCGACTACCTGGTCTGGGTGCAGCCCGGCGGGCCGGAGCCGGCCTGGACCGCCGGCGGCAGCTACCAGGTGGTGCGCCGGATCCGGATGCTCGTCGAGTTCTGGGACCGGGTCTCGCTGCTGGAGCAGGAGAAGATGATCGGACGCCGCCGGGACACCGGCGCTCCGCTGGACGGCGGCGCGCAGACCGACATCCCGCAGTACGCCAAGGACCCCAAGGGCGCCAACATCCCGCTGGACGCGCACATCCGGCTGGCCAATCCGCGCACGGCGGAGACCGACCGGAACCGGATCCTGCGGCGCGGCTACAACTACGACCGCGGCTTCGACAACGTCGGCGACCTCGACATGGGCCTGGCCTTCGTCGCCTACCAGCAGGACATCCAGCGGCAGTTCGAGTTCGTGCAGACCAAGCTGATCGACGAGCCGCTGGTGGACTACATCTCGCCGGTCGGCGGCGGCTACTTCTTCGTGCTGCCGGGCGTGAAGGACGCCTCCGACCACTTCGGGAGCGGCCTGCTGGCCTGAGCCGGGCCCGGCCCGCGCCGGGGCGCCGCATATTCGGTGGCAGGCTCGCACACCCTGTGCATAGCCTGCCCCCATGCCCATCGAGATCAAGGTCGGCGACGCCTACGGCGACGGCTTCAGCGACGCCGTCGACGTCGCCTTCAGCCGCCCCGGCGACCGCGGCCGCGGCGCCTTCCGCCGAGAGCTGTTCGCCGCCGACATCGCCGCCGGCCGGATGATCGCCGCCTACGACGGCGACCGCGTGGTCGGCACGTTCGCGAACTACCAGAACACCGTGACGGTCCCCGGCGGCGCCGCGATCCCGGCCGCGGCGGTCTCCTCGGTCAGCGTCGCGCAGTCGCACCGCCGCCGCGGCATCCTGTCCTCGATGATGGCCTCGGCCCTGCGGCAGTCCGCGGACGCCGGCGAGCCGCTGTCGATCCTGATCCCCGCCGAATGGCCGATCTACGGCCGCTTCGGCTACGGCCACTCCACCGACGAGGTCCGCTACCGCTTCGACAGCAAGCGCTGCGCCCCCGCACGGCCCCTGCCGGGCACCGTGGACTACGCCTCGGCCGAGGAGTGGCTCCAGGAGGCCCCGGCCGTCTACGACCGCCTCCGGGCCGCGACGCCCGGCGCGATCGAGCGCCGCAACCAGTGGTGGGAGCGCGAAGCGGGGCTGCTGACCCACGACGGCAAGCCGACCGACAAGGACCAGCTGTTCGCGCTGTACCGGGACGAGTCGGGGACGGTGCGCGGCAGCGCCTGCTACGAGGTCAAGGCGGGCGGCTGGGAGGGCTTCATCGCCGACGACAGCGCCACGGCCTACTTCGCCGCCGAGGGCCCGGTGGCTCGCGTCCGGCTGCTCCAGTTCCTGTGGGAGCAGGACTGGATCACCACCTTCGACGTCCACAAGTTCCCGGCCGACGACAGCTGGCGCCACCTGATGGCCAACCCGCGCTTCGCCCGCGAGACGGCGCGCTACGACGTCCTGTGGACCCGCGTGCTCGACGTCGTGGCGGCGCTGGGAGCGCGCACCTACGAGGGTGAGGGCCGGCTGGTTTTGGCCGTGACCGACCCCGCCGGCTACGCCGAAGGCGTGTACGCCCTCGAAGGCGGCCCGAGCGGCGCTTCGGTGAAGCGCACCACTGAGACTCCCGACCTGACCCTGCCGGTCCAGACCCTCGGCGCTCTCTACTTCGGCCACCACGCGGCCACCGCGCTGGCCCGGGTCGGCGAGGCCACCGAGGAGAAGGCGGGAGCGCTCGCGGTCGCGGACCGGATGTTCAAGACCGCGATCCCGCCCCACTGCGCGACCTGGTTCTGATCGGCCGGCGGGGATCCGTGGTTGTGGTCCGGCCGATGGCGCTAGTCCGTCGGCCCCGGCTTCGTGGCACGCTCGTCGATCTCCATCCAGGACTGCGGGCGGGCCACCGGTACGAACCCGGCCTTGGCGTACGTCGAGTGCTTGTCCTTGGTGGCGAGCAGGAACCGGTTGATCCCGATGGCCTTCAGGTCCGCCACGATCTCCCGGGACAGCCACGGCCCGACGCCCTTGCCCCGGTAGGCCTCGTCGACGTAGACGTCGCAGAAGTACGCGAAGGTCGCGTGGTCGGTGACCACCCGCGTGACGCCGACCATGGTCTCCCGGTCGGCGTAGACCCCGTAGACGTGCGAGCCCTCCAGCGAGCGTTCGACGGCCTCGCGCGGCCGCCCCACGCCCCACCAGGACTCCTCGGAGATCCAGCGGACCACCTTGCCGGCGTCGACCAGCGCCGGGTCGTCGCTGATGAACAGACCGTCCTCGCGCGTCACTTCCATGATGGAAAGTCGATCACACCGCCGGTGCCCGGGCCAAAAGCCAAAGACGCGAAAGTGGCCCGATCTCAGTCAGCGAGATCGGGCCACCGTGACGAGAATCAGTCACGGCCCTTCTGCTTGCCGCGGCGCGAACCGAAGACGATCTCGTCCCACGACGGCACCGTGGCCCGTCGGCCCGGCCGTACGCCGTCGGCCTCGGCCTGGCGGTCGGTGGTGCCGATCATCCGCTCCCGGTGCGGGGAGGTGGTGCGGGGACCGAAGATCGCGTCGTCGAAGGCCGAGCCGGCCGACTGTCCGGCGACCGCGGCGATCGGCGCGGGGGCCCGGCTGTCGGCGGCGTCCAGGAAGTCGAAGTCCTCTTCGGGGCTCGCGGTCGGGCTCGGGACGTTCTGGACGCCCGCGGTGCCGTTGGCGGCGGCCTGGGCGGACATCCCGGCGGCGGCCGAGGCCGAGGCCGGCATCGAGGACGGGTGCCGCTCCACCGACGCGGTCCGCTCGGCGGCGGTGCGCTCGCGGTCGCGCTCCCGTTCCCGTTCGCGCTCCATCACCGAGCCGGAGCCGTTCGAAGAGCTCTCCGCCGGGCGCCGGCGGGCCTCCAGGTGCACCAGCGAGCCGCCGGCCGAGGAGCCGTTGGCGGCCGGCGCGGGGCCGGGCACCACGGTCCCGCCGGAGAGCACGGAGGCGGCGACGAACGGGAACATCGGCTGGGAGTCGGCGATCGCGGCGGCGTCGGAGGACAGCAGGCGCGCCTCGTCGTCCTCGGGCGTCACCAGCCGGCGCGGCGGGTCGAAGGCCCACAGCGCCTCGTACGTCTCGCCGGAGATCTTGTAGATGGCCTGCACGGTCCACGTGCCGTCGTCGCGCCGCCAGGAGTCCCAGCGCACGGCGGCCGGATCCTCGGCGCCGCGCTTGGCCAGGCGCTCGCCGACGATCTCCCCGAGCTTCTGCCCGTGGTTCTCGCCCTGGCGGCGCACCTGGGTGTTCTGAGCCTTTTCCGCCATGAAGGCGCGCTCGGCGAGGATCGGTCCCTCGAACCGGCGGATGCGCTCCACGGAGATGCCGCAGGCGCTGGCGACCTCCTGCGCGGTCGCGCCCGCGCGAATACGGGCCTGGATGTCGCGCGGGCGGAGCTGCCCCTCTGCCTCTATCTCGATCTGGCCCAGCCGGGCCCGATCGCCGCGGACGGCGGCCCGCAGACGCTCGTCGATGGTCAGATGGAATTCCTGGCCGTCGTTAGAGCGCAGCACAAGTCGCTGACCGTCGCTGGTGACGGCCATGACGCGGAGCTCAGTCACGAGCGGACCTCCCTTCGACGAGTGCTGCCAGCTAGACCGTACTGCATCGACACGCCGTCCGGGTACGGGAAACGGATGAGGTCGCCCGGACAGCAAGGGTTGTCGGTCATTTGTCGTACGCCGTCCAGTTGTGGGATGTCAGTTCTGTGATCCCCCGCAGGAGCAACCGTCCCGCCTTGAACCGGGTACATTCCCAGACATCATGGTCGCCAATCCTCATCTTCCGGTTCTTCTCGACCTCCTGGGAGTCTTCGCCGCGGCCGTCGCGGGGGCTTTCGCGGGTCTGCGCAAGGGCCTTGATCTGGTCGGCATCCTGGTTATCGCGGTCGCCTCATCACTCGGAGGAGGGATGATCCGGGACGCCCTGATCGGGGCCACCCCGGTGGCCGCGATCGCCGACTGGCGCTATTTCGCCGTGGCACTCGGAGCGACCGTGGTGGTGCTCCTGGTGACCAGCCGCCGAATGAGTGATTCGAAACTGAAATCAGCGATCGAGGAAGTGCGGAGAAGGACAGTCCGCTATGACCACGTCGCAGTGGTCGCCGATGCCTTGACCCTCGGCTTGTTCGCGGTCTCCGGAACTCTCAAAGCATTGGATTACCATCTGCCGACCTTCCAGGCCGCGCTGCTCGGCACGCTGACCGCGGTCGGCGGCGGAGTGGTCCGGGACGTACTGGTCAACGAGGTCCCGATGGTGCTGCAGCGGGAGCTGTACGCGGTGCCGGCCTTCGTCGGGGCGCTGCTGTTCGGGCTGCTGGAGGGGCACGGGATGGCGGTGCAGGTGTACCTCGCCGCGGCCGGCTCGGTGGTGATCACGGCGGGGATCCGGCTGGTGTCCGTCTGGCGGGACTGGCACGCGCCCCGCCCCGGCGCTGTCGCATAGAGCCGGGGAGAGGCGCCCTGATACATGTTTCCTACGTAAGACTTCTCACAGGGTGAATCTCATCAGTCGATCACCTTTACGTCTCAGTTCACGACGCGAGTCGTCCAGTTCGCCCGGTTCGTGCCGAGCGAGGTGATCCGGTCCAGCAGCCCCTGCGCGCCGCCGACGGACGCCAGGGGGTCCGGGCCGGACTGCGCCGGGTCGTCCTGCACGCAGATGTGCAGTCCCTCCGAGTCCTTGCAGGTGTTGGGGGTAGGGACCGCCTTTTGCACCGGGATCCCGGGCTTGGCCGCGAGATTGGGGTCCGCGTGGACCGGGTCGGGGTCCTTCTGGCCGGTCGGCGCCACCGTGATGCTGAAGTAGCGGCCCGTCCCGGGACCTGCGTTCCCGGAGTGGTAGGACATGCCGGCGGTGAAGCCACCGCTGCCGACCGTCAGCGGGTCGTTCAGGTTGGTCTCGCCGAGGGTGACGTCCGCCGGCATGCCCTCGATGTGGATCGGCATGGCCACCGCGGTGTCCTCGGCGCGCACCGAGTCGGCGATCTTGAGCAGCTGCGCCTTCAGGTCGCTCCGGGGCTGGAGATTGCCGGTGAGGGAGAACCAGGATCCGGATGCGGTCTGCCAGGTCAGTCCCACCTCGCTCGGGATGGACGGAGTGTCCCCGGCGGTGACGAGGTAGTAGGCGTTCGAGCTGCCGGTGACGCTCGCCGGCGCCTTCGACTGGCCCGCCGCCAACGGCGGCTCGGCGGCCCACTTGAGCAGCACCACGTTGTACGCGTCCGCGGCCAGGATCCCCGTGGCCGCGTGCAGCTTGGCGCTCGCGGTCACGCTGTAGCCGTAGTCGGCGCCGGCCATGCGGGCCGAGGTCTGGAAGCCGTCCGGCAGCCAGCCGAACTTCGCCGGCGCGGTCAGCGGGTCCGTGCCGGTGAAGGTGTGCCCGGCCGCCGCGCTGGTCTGCTGCGGCGAGCTGCCCGGCTTGGCCGGCGATGTGCCGCCGAGCCCGTTCACCACCAGCGCGCAGGCCGCCACCACTGCCACGCCGCCGCCGATCGGGGCCAGCCGGGCGGTGAGCATCCGGCGCCGGCCTTCGGCGCGGGCCCGGCCGATGTCGACGGTGCTGAGCGGGGCGCCGGCGTACTCGGCCTCCGCGAGATCGTCGAGCGAGGTCTTCAGGTCGTGGGTCATCAGTTCGCCTCCATGACGGGGATCAGGTTTGGATCGAGGAGGGAGCGCAGGTTCGCCAGGCCCCGGGAGGACTGGCTCTTCACGTTGCCTGTCGAGCAGCCCATGACCTGGGCGGTCTGCTCGACCGACATGTCGCAGTAGAAGCGCAGCACCACCGTCGCGCGCTGGCGCGGCGGGAGCTTGGCCAGCGCGGTCTTGAGGTCCAGCCCCAGGTCCAGGTCGCCGGTGAGGGCGGCCCGGTCGGGGTCGGCATCGGGGGCGGTCTCGCCGCCGCCGCCGAAGCGGTGCAGGATCGTCCACTTCGCCCAGCCCGACCGCTGCTCGGCCAGGTAGGTGTTGACCAGTGTGCGGCGTGCGTAGCCGTCGAGGTTGTCGGCGCGGCGGGCCTTGTGCCAGTACGCGTAGAGCTTGGTGATCGCACTCTGGACCAGGTCGTCGGCCCGGTGCCAGTCCCCGCACAGCAGGAAGGCGACCCGGCGCAGCCAGGCTTGGCGCGCGCTGACGTACTCGGTGAACTCGGCGTCGCGGTCAGGCTGCTTCGCCATAGGCTTCCCCCTCTGGAATAGGTGTCCGGACAGTCACCTGATGCGCTCGGACGCGCGGGGGGTTGCACAAAGAAGCCGCACCTGGCCGTGACCTCGGCCTACGGGGTGCGGTAGTAGTAGATGTGGTGCGGCGGCCACGGACCCCCGGCTGCCGCCGTCGCGGGCGGGCCACTGGTGTGCTCCGGTACCCAGTGGGCCGCCCGCTCCTTCTTCACGGCGTCGTCGCGGTGCCGCGTTACTGCGTTACTGCGTTCGGTCAGTCGATGACCAGATCGATCTGCGGCTGGTCGGCGCCCAGGTCCAGGTAGCACTGCCCGGGCTCCACGAACTCGCTCCCGCCGGGGCCGTTGATGTGGATCCCGGTGAACACCGCCACGTGCGCCGGCTGCGCCGACCCCTCCCGCAGCACGGTGATGACCTTGTGCGTGTCGGCGGTGATGACGTCGCGCACGATCCGGGTCAGCCCGGCCAGGTCCGGCAGCTCGCCCTGGGGCAGGAACGGCGGGATCCGGTCGCGGAGCATGCCCTGCTCCGGGTCGGCGACGTCCAGGAAGGGGTAGTCGCCGGTCGGGGCGTTGTCGCCGCGCAGCTCGTCGTGCAGGGCCATCAGGGCGCCGCAGGTGTGCGAGACGCCGGGCACGCCGGGGCGCTCCACGTTCCCGATCACGCCGTGGGCGTCGATGCCGATGTGCGGCAGCGCCACCAGCACGAAGCGGCGCACGCCGTCCTCGACCGGGGCGTGGCCCGAGGCGGCCAGGATGCCGGTGCGGCCCAGGACGAACATCCCGGCCAGGCCCGCCATGTTGAAGCCGGCGCCCCAGGCGTCCTGCACGCGGGCGGTGATGGTGACCGCGAGCTCGTCGCGGCAGGTCGCGATCAGCGGCAGGGAGTTGGCGGCGTGGAAGCCGTGCGGCGCGAGCAGCTCGCGGGTGGCGCGCACGAAGCCGGTCGCCGGGACCGCGGCCGGGAAGGTGGTGCGCAGGACCTTCGAGGCGGCGGTCGGGGTGCTCGTCGTGCTGGTGGTGCTGGTGGTGCTGGTGGTGCTGGTCTCTGGGTTCACGGGCACAGTATCCATTGGGACGATTGTCACCAGGTCCGATCGTTCCAGCCAGCGGCCACCCGGGTGAGCGTGCTCACAAGGAGGCGCCCCCCGGGTTGGTGAAGCGCGGCGGCACCGACTAGAGTCTCTTGATGTCGAGATACTTTCCGCAAGCGAGAGCTGGGCCATGGCAATGACCTCCAAGAACAGCTTCGGCGCCCGCGACACCCTCGCGGTGGGCGCGCAGTCGTACGAGATCTTCCGCATCGGGGCCGTCGAGGGCTCCGAGCGCCTCCCCTTCAGCCTGAAGGTGCTGCTGGAGAACCTCCTGCGCACCGAGGACGGGGCCAACGTCACCGCTTCCCAGATCCAGGCCCTGGGCCAGTGGGACCCGAACGCCGAGCCGGACACCGAGATCCAGTTCACGCCGGCGCGCGTGATCATGCAGGACTTCACCGGCGTGCCCTGCGTGGTGGACCTCGCCACCATGCGCGAGGCCGTCGCCGAGCTCGGCGGCGACCCGGCGAAGATCAACCCGCTGGCCCCGGCCGAGCTGGTCATCGACCACTCGGTGATCGCCGACGTCTTCGGCCGCCCGGACGCCTTCGAGCGCAACGTCGAGATCGAGTACGGCCGCAACCGCGAGCGCTACCAGTTCCTGCGCTGGGGCCAGACCGCCTTCGACGAGTTCAAGGTGGTCCCGCCCGGCACCGGCATCGTGCACCAGGTGAACATCGAGCACCTGGCCCGCGTGGTCTTCGACCGGAACGGCCAGGCCTACCCCGACACGCTCGTCGGCACCGACAGCCACACCACCATGGTCAACGGCCTGGGCGTGCTGGGCTGGGGCGTGGGCGGCATCGAGGCCGAGGCCGCGATGCTCGGCCAGCCGGTCAGCATGCTCATCCCGCGCGTGGTCGGCTTCAAGCTGCACGGCGAGCTGCCCCCCGGCGCCACCGCCACCGACCTGGTGCTCACCATCACCGAGATGCTGCGCAAGCACGGCGTGGTCGGCAAGTTCGTGGAGTTCTACGGCGCCGGCGTGGCCGCCGTCCCGCTGGCCAACCGCGCCACCATCGGCAACATGTCGCCGGAGTTCGGCTCCACCTGCGCCATCTTCCCGATCGACGACGAGACCATCAGCTACCTCAAGCTCACCGGCCGCCCGGCCGAGCAGCTGGCGCTGGTCGAGGCCTACGCCAAGGCCCAGGGCCTGTGGCACGACGCGGACCGCGAGCCGTCCTACTCCGAGTACCTGGAGCTGGACCTGGCCACCGTGGTCCCCTCGATCGCCGGCCCGAAGCGCCCGCAGGACCGCGTCGCGCTGTCCCAGGCGAAGGACAAGTTCGCCGAGGTCCTGCCGACCTACGCCGCGCAGGGCACCAAGCCGACCCCGGTCACGATGGAGGACGGCACCCAGGTCGTCATCGACAACGGCGCGGTCGTGATCGCCTCGATCACCTCCTGCACCAACACCTCCAACCCGCAGGTGATGATCGGCGCGGCGCTGCTGGCCAAGAACGCGGTGGAGCGCGGCCTGCACACCAAGCCCTGGGTCAAGACCACCCTGGCGCCCGGCTCGAAGGTCGTCTCCGACTACTACGAGCGCGCCGGCCTGACCCCGTACCTGGACAAGCTCGGCTTCAACCTGGTCGGCTACGGCTGCGTCACCTGCATCGGCAACTCCGGCCCGCTGCCGGAGCCGGTCAGCAAGGCGGTCAACGAGGCGGACCTGGCGGTGGTGTCGGTGCTCTCCGGCAACCGCAACTTCGAGGGCCGCATCAACCCGGACGTGAAGATGAACTACCTCGCGTCCCCGCCGCTGGTCGTCGCCTACGCCATCGCCGGCAGCATGGACTTCGACTTCGAGAACGAGCCCCTGGGCTTCGACGGCGACGACAAGCCGGTGTTCCTCAAGGACATCTGGCCCTCCACCCAGGAGATCCAGACCGTCATCGAGGGCTCCATCACCGCCGAGATGTTCGCCAAGGACTACTCCGACGTCTTCCACGGCGACGAGCGCTGGCGCTCGCTGCCCACCCCGACCGGCAACGTCTTCGAGTGGGACGCGGACTCCACCTACGTCCGCAAGCCCCCGTACTTCGAGGGCATGGCCGCCGAGCCGTCGCCGGTGGCGGACATCCACGGCGCGCGCGTCCTGGCCAAGCTCGGCGACTCGGTGACCACCGACCACATCAGCCCGGCCGGCTCCATCAAGGCCGACAGCCCGGCCGGCAAGTACCTGGCCGAGCACGGCGTGGGCCCCCGCGACTTCAACAGCTACGGCTCCCGCCGCGGCAACCACGAGGTCATGATCCGCGGCACCTTCGCGAACATCCGCCTGCGCAACCAGCTCCTGGACGGCGTCGAGGGCGGCTTCACGAAGAACCTGCTGACCGGCGAGCAGGCCGCCATCTACGACGCCTCCCAGGCGTACCAGGAAGCAGGCATCCCGCTGGTGGTCCTGGCCGGCAAGGAGTACGGCTCGGGCTCCTCCCGCGACTGGGCCGCGAAGGGCACCGCGCTGCTGGGCGTCAAGGCCGTCGTCGCCGAGAGCTACGAGCGCATCCACCGCTCCAACCTGATCGGCATGGGCGTCGTCCCGCTGCAGTACCCGGCCGGCCAGAGCGCCGCCTCGCTCGGGCTGACCGGCGAGGAGACCTTCGAGATCACCGGTCTGGAGGCGCTGAACGACGGCGCGACTCCGCGGACGGTGAAGGTGAAGGCCGGCGACGTCGAGTTCGACGCGGTCGTGCGCATCGACACCCCCGGTGAGGCGGACTACTACCGCAACGGCGGGATCATGCAGTACGTGCTGCGGAACCTGCTGAAGAAGTAGGCGAAACAGAGTTCTGAGAGGCAGCCCTCGGCCCGGTCGGGTCGGGGGCTGCCTTATGCTCCCGGGCATGATTGACGATCAAGTGGCCGCAGCGGTGAACGAGCACGTCCGGGCCTTCAGCAAGGGGGACCTGCCGGCGCTCATGGCCGGATTGGCGGACGACACGGTGTGGATCACCGGCCGGACGACGGTGCGCGGCCGCGCGGAACTGGAGCCCTTCTTCCGCGAGGCGATAGCCGGCCTGCACCCGGCGCTCCGGGTGCAGAACCTGCTCGTCGACGGGGACCGGGCGGCCTGCCAGATGACCGAGACGCTGGTGTGGGACGGGACCGAGCAGTCCTTCGCGATCGCCGCGTTCTTCAAGCTGCGCGACGGATTGATCGTGGCGGCGAAGGTCTACCGCGAGGGGACGGCCGAGCTTGACTGAACCCCGATCAACCCCGATCAACCCACCCGCCGCAACTCCTGCGCGGCGACCAAAGCCCAATGCTCGTCAGGCCCCGAAGCCGCGCGCGTGAACCACATCCGCGCTTCGGCCGCATCGCGTCTCCGGAAGGCGATGACGCCGAGGAACACCGTCGCCGCCGGCGCCGTGTCGGGGTCGCCGATGGCGGCCACCGCGAGGAAGGACAGCCGGGCGCCGGCTAGGTCGCCTTCGCTGTAGGCGTACATCGCGCCGTCGAAGAAGGCGCGGGCCTCCTTGCGCAGGACGCGCGGGACCGTCGGGGACAGGGAGCGGGCTATCGCCGCGTGGGCGCCGAGGTTCTGGCCGCTCGCGTAGCGCTCATCGGGTTCGTCGGGCTCATTGGGCTCATCGGGATCGTCGTTCTCGCCGGTCGCGGGGTCGGTCTCGGGTTCGTCGAGCGGGTGCTCGGAGCCCAGCGGTATGAAGGGTTCGTCGGGGTCGTCAGGGTCGCCATCCGAGGACATGCCGTCTTCTTACCCTCCGTTTAGGCCCCCTCCCCGATTCTGGGGGTGTGAGCATCGACCAGAACAGATCCGCCGTCGCGCACTTGTTGCGGCGGGCCGGGTTCGGCGCGAGCGGAGCGGAGATCGACGCCGCCGCCAAGGCCGGGTACGAGGCGACCGTGACCGCGCTGCTGGCGCCGGCGGGTGCCGATCCCGGTGCCGCGGCCACGCCGATGCCGGACTTCCCGGCGATGAAGGTGGCCAAGAAGGGTTCCGCGCCGGACGACTACCGGATGGTGGGGTGGTGGCTGGCGCGCATGGCCGCGGTCACCCAGCCGCTTGCGGAGAAACGCACCTTCTTCCTCCACGGGCACTTCGCCACCTCCGTCCAGAAGGTGAAGAGCCCCGGCTTCATGCTCGAGCAGAACCAGACCATGCGGACGCTCGGCGGCGGTGACTTCGGCGCGCTCGCCCACGCGATGGTGCGGGACCCGGCGATGATGCTGTGGCTGGACAGTGCCGGCAACACGAGCAAGGCGCCGAACGAGAACCTGGCGCGCGAGCTGATGGAGCTGTTCACGCTCGGCGTCGGCAACTACACCGAGGACGACGTCCGGGCCGGTGCTCGCGCTCTCACCGGCTGGCGGCTGGACGCCGGCGGCAAGGCGACGCTGGTGCCCAGGCTGCACGACGACACCCCCAAGACCATCCTGGGCAAGACGGCCGACTTCGACGACACCTCGTTCGTCGACTGGATCCTGCAGCAGCCGGCCTCGCCGAAGTTCGTCACCGGCCGCTTCTGGGACCGTTTCGGCATGCCCGGCCCGATCCCGGCCGACGTCTCCGGCCGCCTGCTGGCCGCCTACGGTCCGAACCGCGACGTCACCGCGCTTCTCAGAGCCCTGTTCCTGGACCCGGTCTTCCGCGGCCCGCAGGCGCGCTACGCCTTGGTGAAACAGCCGACCGAGTACGTCGTCGGCGTTCTCAGAGCCCTGAACATCAAGGTGGACGCGAGCCAGGACGCCAAGGACGCGGCAGCCCTGCGCACCGCCCTCGACGGCCTGGGGCAGATGCCCTTCTACCCGCCGAACGTCGGCGGCTGGCCGGAGGGCACGGCCTGGCTGACCACGGCCGCGGCGCAGACCCGGTTCGTCTTCGCGCAGTGGGCCGTGGCCAAGGGCGACCTGTCGCAGGTCCAGAACAGCAGCCCGTCGCAGCGGATCGACGCCGTCGCGCACCTGCTCGGGGTGGACGCGTTCAGCGACCGGAGCACGGCCGCCCTCACCGAGGTCGTCGCCGACCCCCGGCAACTGGTCACCCTGGCGCTGATCGCGCCGGAGTACCTCGCCAACTGACGGCCGACGGCACCGGCAGCACCGACGGCACCGACAGCACCGACGGAACCTAAGGATTCGACCATGGACACAGTGACCCGCCGCCGCTTCCTGGAGTTGTCCGGCGTCATGTCCACCGGCGCGTTCGCGGCGGCCTGCTCCAGCTCGCACGGCCACCCGGTGGGCGCCCCGAAGCTGACCCCGAGCGGCCCGCAGACCTCCGGCGCGCAGCTCGGCGCGGCCGCGCAGCACGCGCCGCTGGCGCCGGGCCAGGGCGTCCTGGTCCTGGTGACGCTCTACGGCGGCAACGACGGCCTCAACACGGTCATCCCGTACGCCGACCCGGCCTACAACTCCTCCCGCCCCGATCTGGCCTACAGCGCGAGCCAGGTGCTCGACCTGGGCGAGGGCCTGGGCTTCAACCCGGCGATGACCGGCCTGCACCAGATGTGGCAGCGCAAGCTGTGCGCGGTGGTCCGCGGCGTCGGCTATCCGCAGCCGAACCACAGCCACTTCGTCTCCATGGACATCTGGCAGACCGCCACGCCCGGCGACCCCACCAACTCCGGCTGGCTCGGCCGCTGGCTCGACGCCCAGCCCGACGACCAGATGCGGGCCCTGAAAGCGGTCTCCGTCGGCGGCACGCTCCCGCCGCTGCTCGGCGGGACCAAAACCGCGGGAAGCTCGCTGCCGATCGGCCAGTTCCGGCTGCCCAAGCCCGGACCGCTGGACACCGGCTTCACGGGGCTGGGGCAGCCGTCGGCGCAGGACTCCGCCGTGGCCGCGTACGCCGCCCGGGACGTCGCCGACCTGTTCACCGTCGCCAAGACCTTCACCCCGGCGCTGGCCTCGGCGGCCGACGCCGCGGGAGCCAAGGGAGCCGCGGGCGCCAAGGGCACGAAGGGAGCCAAGGCCGCCGCCCCCGCCAAGGCCGCCAAGAGCTCAGCGCTGGCTCAACAGCTGGACATCGTCGCCGAGTGCATCAACGCCTCGGTCCCGACCCGCGTCTACAGCGTCAGCCTCGGCGGCTTCGACACGCACAGTGCCGAGAAGGGCACGCAGTCGGACCTGTGGGGCGAGGTCGACAAGGCGGTCGTCGACTTCCAGAACGCCATCGCCGCCGGACCGCACGGCAAGAACGTCGTCACGATGCTGTACACCGAGTTCGGCCGCCGGGTGCGGGCCAACGCCAACCAGGGCACCGACCACGGCACCGCCGGTCCGGTCCTGCTCCTCGGCGAGCCGGTGAACGGCGGCTTCTACGGCGCGCAGCCCTCGCTGACCGACCTGGACGACGGCGACCTGAAGTTCAGCACCGACTTCCGCAGCGTCTACGCCACCGTGCTGGACAAGGTCCTCGGCGCCGACCCGGCGCAGATCCTCGGGCAGGACCAACCCCGCATCGCCTTCCTGTGACGGTCGGCGGTCGGGCAGGTTTCTTCCCGACCGTGCAACCGGGCCCCGCACTCGCCGGTGTCTTTCCCAGACGCGGTGATCAGAACGCCGGGCGAGACAGAAGGCGGGGGCGGGGTGGCCGATTCACGAAGCACAGACTTCGGAGTGTTCTACGCGGCGACGGTGAATCGTGTGGCCGGGTACTTGTACGTCGTGCTCGGCGACAGGGCCGAGGCTGAGGACGCGGCGCATGAAGCGTATGCGCGGGCCTGGCAGCGCTGGTCCAAGGTCCGCGACTACGACGATCCCGAGGCGTGGGTGCGGACGGTCGCGTACCGGGTCGCGGTGAACTCCTGGCGCAAGGCGAAGAACCGCCTTGTCGCGCATCGCCGGAGCGAGAGTGTCGGCCGGCGAGACCATGCGGATCCCTCTGGGCTCTCGAGCGATCGTCTCGTGCTTGTCGAGGCGCTGCGGAAGATTCCCCGGGAGCAGCGGCAGGCCTTGGTGCTGTTCTACGTGCAGGGCCTCAGTATCGCGGAGATCGCGCACGAGACCGGTGCGCCGCCGAACACCGTCAAAGCGCGGCTCGCTCGCGGGCGGAAGGCTGTCGCTCCCTATGTCTCGGAGCTCAGCGACGATGCCGACGCCGACGCCGAGCGAGCCGCTACGACGCCTTCTGCGAAATCCGCCGGTGCCAAGTCCGGAAAGGAAGTGATCTCCAATGCCTGAGAACCTCGTTTCAGCTCTTGAGGCCCTGGTCGCCGACGGCCGGGAGCGAGTCCGTCCGCTTCCGGAAGCGTCGGTCGTCGCGCGCGGCCGGTCGCGGCAGAGGCGGCAGCGTCTCACCGTTGTCACGTCGGCGGTCGGTGTCGTCGCGGTCACCGCCGGGCTCGCGATGGGGATCACCGGGAGCGGGTCCGCCGCGCCGGCGAACCCTGTGCCGACGCCTGTGCCGAAGCCGGTCGTGGCACCGCTCGACGCGAGTTTGTTCCTCGCCGGCCCCGACCTTCCCGACGAGTCCACGTTCCAGTGGAAGGTGGCGCCGAATCCGGGGCGGACCGATGACGGGCTCGAATACCCGATCTGCGGGACCGGTGGGGCGAAGGGGCCGGTGACCGCGCTGCGCGCCGAGCGGGCGCGCACCTTTCTGTACTCGTCGACCGAGACGATGAGTGACAGCAGCGAGACCCTCTATCAGTACCCGTCCGAGGCCGCCGCGCGGGCCGACTACACGGCGCTCGTGCCTGACGCGGCCGTGTGCGCACAGCATCCCATCGCCGGTTCCGGGGCGGGAGGCGACGACGGCCGCCTGACCGCGTCGACGACCGACGGTTTCGCCTGGGTGCAGACCGCTCCGTTGCCGGGGCCTCCGGCGCCTTCCATGACTGAGCACATCATGGTCGTCCTGTCCGGGACCACGATCGGGGTCTACGGCTACGTCGACAGTGCTGAGAAGACGATGCCGCAGTACAACACGGCCGACGATCCGCAGGCGCTGGCGCGGATGGCCGCGAGCCTGCGGAATCCGGGCTCCGGCCAGGTGTCGGGCCCGGCGCCGGCTCCGAGTAGCGCCTTCCTTGCCGCCGCGCAGATTCCGTTCGGGACCGGTCCGGGAGCCGATCATGGCTGGACGCAGTTGCCGGTGGTGCCTGCGGTCAGCGGAAAGGCGGCCGCGGTCAGTCTGTGCGGGTCGGATTTCACGGATGTCGTCGGCGGGGTCGGGTCGACCGAGGCGACGCGCGCGTTCGAGGCACCGACGGGGCCGGCCGGGGCGGCTGGACCTGACGCGCACGAGGTCATCCATTCGTTCCCGGACGCCCGGTCGGCGTCGGCGGCCTTCACTCAGGCACAGAAGCTCATCGGGCCTCAGCAGTGCCACAAGAGCGACCCGGGTGGCATGAGCTACGACTACAGCGTCGCGGCCGGGGTGGTCATCGGGTCCGGCTACTCGACGCGGATCAACGACGGAACGGCCGGGACCACCCACGAGTTCATCGTGGTCAAGGGGACGTATGTGGCTCAGTTGACCGTCATCTTCAGTAACCCCCAGCCTGCCGGGGCCCAGGGCGACACCGCGCAGATCCTTGCCCAGATGGCAGCGAGGCTGCCGTAGCCGGGAGCCGGGAGCCGGCGGCGTCGGCCGGGGGGTCTCCCCGGCCGACGCCGCCGACGTCTGTTCGAACCGCCGTTCGTCTGGCGCTCGGCGGAGAGCCGCATTCGGGTGAACACCCTGCGCGGGCCATGTGAAGATCATGTAGAAGGAGGCGGGAAGCGCCAGGGCGGCGCTCAGGCCAGGCTTAGACTCTCTGCCGTATAACTGGAAGCCCGGAGCGTCGTTTCAACTGAAGGAGGATCGGGTGGCACTGCTGGAGGCGATCCAGGGTCCGCGCGATCTGGACAAGCTCAGCTCCGAGCAGCTCGCTGAGCTCGCCTCGGAGATCCGCGCTTATCTGATCCCGACCGTGGCGAAGACGAGCGGGCACATCGGCCCGAACCTGGGAGTGGTGGAGCTCACCATCGCTTTGCACCGGGTCTTCGACTCGCCCAAGGACACCATCCTGTGGGACGTCGGCCATCAGGCCTACGTGCACAAACTCCTCACCGGCCGCCAGGACCTGTCCTCGCTGCGGCACTCCGGCGGCCTGTCGGGCTACCCGGCCCGCGCCGAGTCCGAGCACGATGTGATCGAGAACTCGCACGCCTCCACCGCGCTGGCCTACGCCGACGGCATCGCCAAGGCGCACCAGGTGCGCGGCGTCACCGACCGCCAGGTGGTGGCGGTGATCGGGGACGGCGCCCTGACCGGCGGCATGGCCTGGGAGGCGCTGAACAACATCGCCGCGGCCAAGGACCGCCCGGTGATCATCGTGGTCAACGACAACGAGCGCTCCTACTCCCCGACCATCGGCGGGCTGGCCGACCACCTGGCGACCCTGCGCACGACGCAGGGCTACGAGCGCTTCCTGGAGTGGGGCCGGGGCATGCTCGGCCGCACCCCGGTGATCGGCGCCCCGCTGTACGAGGCGCTGCACGGCGTCAAGAAGGGCCTGAAGGACGTCGTCGCCCCGCAGGGGATGTTCGAGGACCTGGGCCTGAAGTACGTCGGCCCGGTCGACGGCCACGACCTCGCCGGCATGGAGGCCGCGCTGCGCCGGGCCCGGCACTACGGCGGCCCGGTGATCGTGCACGCGATCACCCGCAAGGGCGAGGGCTACCCGGCCGCCCGCAACAACGTCAACGACCAGCTGCACCAGGTCGCCGTGGACAGCGACCCGGAGACCGGCCAGCCGCTGGTCCCGGCCGGCAAGTCCTGGACCTCGGTGTTCGCCGACGAGATGGTCAAGATCGGCGCCGAGCGCGAGGACGTGGTCGGCATCACCGCCGCCATGCTGCACCCGGTGGGCCTGGCCAAGTTCGCCGAGCGCTTCCCGGACCGGATCTTCGACGTCGGCATCGCCGAGCAGCACGCGGTGACCTCCGCGGCCGGCATGGCCTACGCCGGCCTGCACCCGGTGGTGGCGATCTACGCGACCTTCCTCAACCGGGCCTTCGACCAGGTCCTGATGGACGCCGCGCTGCACAACGCCGGTGTGACCTTCGTCGCCGACCGGGCCGGGGTCACCGGCAACGACGGCGCCAGCCACAACGGCATGTGGGACATGTCGATCTTCCAGGTGGTGCCCCGGCTGCGCATCGCCGCCCCGCGCGACGGCGCCCAGCTGCGGGCCCAGCTGCGCGAGGCGGTGGCCGTGGACGACGCCCCGACCATGATCCGCTTCTCCAAGGGCGCGGTCTGCCAGGACATCCCGGCGGTGGCCAAGGCCGGCTCGATGGACGTGCTGCGGACCACCGCGGGTACCGGGCTGGCCCCGGACGTGCTGATCGTCAGCGTCGGGGCGATGGCGCAGGTCTGCCTGGACGTCGCCGAGCGGCTGGCCGACCAGGGCATCGGGGCCACCGTGGTGGACCCGCGCTGGGTCAAGCCGGTGGACCCGGCGGTGGTGATGCTGGCCGCCGAGCACCGGCTGGTGGTCACGGTCGAGGACAACGTCCGGGTCGGCGGCGTGGGCTGCGTGGTGGCCCAGGCGCTGCGGGACGCCGGCGTGCACACCCCGCTGCGCGACTTCGGCATCCCGGCGGAGTTCCTGGACCACGCCAACCGCGGCGAGGTGCTGGAGGAGATCGGCCTGACCGGGCAGCGCGTCGCGCACGAGGTCCTCGGTCTGGTCGCCGGGCTCGGCAGCAAGGCGTCGGCCGACGGCGCCGCTTCGTCCAACGGCTCGGCACCCAAAGTAACAGCACGGTAGCAGCCTGCTGACTTTAGGGGGTTACCTCCCCGGCCACCGTTGCGTGGGAGGTAACCTCTCTTTCATGGGCGGCGAGGCGTAACAAGGCGATGGTCGCGACAGACGCTCCCACCCGAACCGGGCCGGGCCTGAACGGGCCTCCTGATCCGGAGCCCTCAGGCGTTCGAAGACTCTGGTGTTCCGCCCGCTTCCAACGGCTCTGGAACACCCCCCAGGCCTCGTGGACACGTGTCGTCCTTCTGTTCTTCGCAGTCGCCACCATCACCCACCTTCCGGGCTTCAGCCGCACCTTCTGGAACCCCGATGAGGGTTTCCTGGCCACCCAGGCCCGCGCGCTGAACACCGAGAACGGGCAGTTCTACCAGATCATCGTCGACCGAAAGCCGCCCCTGCTGCCGTACGTCTACGCCTGGGTGTTCCGGCTCGTCGGCGACCACGGCCTGTCCACGCTGGTGGTGATCCGGGCGCTGGCGATCTGCGTCCACGTCGTCACCGCGATCCTGATCACCCAGATCGCCAAGCGCCGCTTCGGCCGGCACGGCGTCTGGGCCGGGCTGCTGTACCTGCTCGGCTCGGCGGGCCTCGCGCCGGAGGACTCCCAGGCGGCCTCGTTCGAGGTCTTCATGCTGCCGTGGACCTGCGCGGCCTTCCTGCTCGCCGACAGCGCCCGCCGACATCCCCGGCGGGCCATCCCGCTGCTGGGCGGCTCCGGCGTCGCGGCGGCGCTGGCCACGCTCACCAAGCAGACCGCGGGCGTCACGATGCTCCCGGTGGCCTGGCGGGCCTGGAAGGACCAGCGCTGGAAGGGCCTGGTCGTGATCATCCCGGCGTTCATCCTGCCCATCGTGGGAGTGGCGCTGTGGGTCGGCTTCGGCGACTTCTTCTTCTGGGTGTTCACCGGCAACAGCGGCTATCTGACCTCGCTGGGCTCGTTCGGCACGATCATGGCGAGGTTCTGGGCGAACTTCGGGATCTTCATCGGCGCCTCGGCCGCGGCCTTCCTGGCGATCACGTACATGACGGCCCGCAACGGCATCTTCAAGGCCGACGCCGACCTGTGGCTGTGGCTGGCCGGTTCGGCGATCGGGGTCTCCAGCGGATTCCACTTCTTCGGCCACTACTTCCTGCAGATGCTTCCGCCGCTGGTGATCCTGGCCACCGGCGCGCTGCACCGCAACGGCTCGCGGCTGCGCTGGACCATGCTCGGGGTCACGGCCACGACCGCGACACTGTTCCTCACGCTGGCGTTCACCTGGCCGCGCACCGACATGGAACACGACTGGGAGGTCGCCCAGGAGGTGCAGAAGATCGCCGGCGCGGGCCGCTCGGAGCCGATCATCGTCTGGGGCATGGACCCCTCGATCTACTTCATGTCCGGGCAGATCCCGGCCAGCCGGTTCATCACCGCCGGTTTCCTGTCCGGCTTCGCCGGCGGCGGCGACCAGGACAAGGTCGCGCCGATCGTCTACACGCCGACCAGCCCGATCGTGGGCATGGCGCAGGACATCCTGAACCTGCAGAAGAAGGGGCAGGAGCCGGAGCTGTTCGTGGACGACTCCTGGGGCAAGCCGTACCAGCCCAAGGACATCCACGTCATCTCGGACCTGGTCAACAACTACTACACGTTCACAAAGGGCGTGGACCACACCTTCATCTGGAAGCTGAAGAACCCGGAGGGCCTGCGCGTGTGGGCCCAGACGATAGTCGACAAAGGGATGCAGGACGTGTGGGACAAGAACCAGTGGGACTTCCTCAACCCGCCGACGGACAACTGAGCGGCCATAATCGACGGTATGGCGCCGACCACACTCACCCGGGACACGCTGAACCGCACCCTGCTGGCCCGCCAGCATCTGCTGACCCCGCACAGCGGCTCGCTGTCCGAGACGGTCGAGGCGATCGGCGCGATCCAGGCCCAGTACTGGCCGGCCGTCGCGGTCTCGCTGTTCACCCGCAACGACGGCGCCACCCTGGAGTCGGTCTACGACGCCTTCGAGCGCCGCGAACTGGTCGTCGGCTCCTCGATCCGGGGCACGGTGCACGCCGTCAGCCGCGCCGAGCACCCGCTGTACGCGGCCGTGTCGGAGGCCACCAACGCCGACGTGCTCACCGCCAAGGCCGAGGCCAAGGATCCCGGCCTGCACGAACTGCGCGCGGCGGTTCTGAAGTTCGCCGCCGACCAGCCGCGCAGTGCTGCGGAGTTCGCGGACTTCGCCGCGAAGTGGGCGGCGGACAACCCGGGTCGCATGTCGGCGCCCAACCTGGAGTACCACGAGTCGCGCAGCTGGCGGCCGATCTACCGCAGCAACGCCCTGATCCGCTTCCCGGCGGACGGGAACTGGGCCCCGGCCACCGGCCCCAAGACGTACCTGTACTCGCCGGAACGGGCCGCCGATCCGGACGCGGCGATCGCCTCGCTGGTGCACCGGCACCTCGCGGCGTTCGGCCCGGCCGCCGCCGACGACGTCGCGGTGTGGCTCGGGCTGAAGGTCACGCGCGCCCGCGGCATCCTCGAAGGCTTCGACGACCTGGTCGCCTACACCGACGAGGCCGGCCGCACGCTCTACGACGTCCCGGACGGCGAGATCACCGACGCCGAGGTGAAGGCCCCGCCGCGCCTGCTGCCGCGCTTCGACAGCATCCTGCTCGCGCACAACGCGAAGCACCGGCAGCGGATCATCTCCCGCGAGTACTGGGAGCGGGTGTACAACGGCAAGAACCTGCAGATCCTGCCGTCTTTCCTGGTCGGCGGCTACATCGCGGGGATCTGGTCGGTGGAGGCGAAGAAGAAGCTGGCGACGCTGACGCTGGAGCCGTTCCACAAGCTGGGGAAGGCCGACGCCAGGGCGCTGACGGCAGAGGCGGAGCGGGTGCTGCGGTTGCAGGCACCGGACTCCGCCTCGTACGCCGTCGAGTTCACCGGCTAGATGTCTGCCCGGTGATCTTGGGAACGGGAACTCTCAGTACCGGGACTTCGGCCGCTCCTGCAGCACCCCGTCGAGGTAGATGTCGACCTTCTCGTTGTAGACCGCGGCCAGGCCGGTGATCTTCTGCACCTCCGGGAACGGCGTCCGGTAGCCCCAGATGAGGTCGGTGTGGAGCTTGTCGCCGACCTGGACCGACCAGTACGTCGCCGCGCCCTTGTAGGGGCAGTGCGTGACGGACTCCGACGGCCGCAGGATGTCCTGGTTCAGCGCGGTGATCGGCACGTAGTAGCGCGGCGGCAGCCCGGTCTCGAACAGGATCATGCTGCCCGGCGAGTCGGCCAGGACCACGCCGTCCAGCTCGGCGCGGAAGTGGCGGGTGCTGGCCAGGACGTCGATGCGGCTGTAGGGGTCGCGCGGGTGCGTGTAGACCGGCTCGTCCTCCTCGAACCAGTCGAAGGCGTCGAAGTCGAACCGGACCGCGTCCCGCAGCTCCTCCAGCGGCGACTCCGGGACCGTGCGCGCCTTGCCGGCCGCCGTGGCACCGCCGATCAGGACGTCGTGCACCTGCGCGTCGCCGCGGCTCGGCGAGTGCTCGGACTCCCCGGTGGGCTTCAGCTCGGCCAGGACGTCCTTCGCCGGGACGTAGTAGGTCGGGTAGAACGGCTTCTCCCAGACGAGCAGCGGCCTCAGCGTGTCCGCCACCAGCCGGTTGTCCAGATAAAGCCGAACGCGCTTGGCGCCGGTCTCCACTTTCACGCGCCCGCGGGCGTCTGTCCCCATGATCCTGCCGCCTCTCGGACCGATCACCTTCAGATCAGTCGCACTCAGATCAGTCACACTCAGTCACGGATGGCGATGCGCAAGCGCCGGAAGCCCTTGCCTTTGTTCTCCACCTTCAACACCTCGATCTTGCCGATCCATCTCGTCGATTCGACATGGGTTCCGCCATCCGCCTGAGTGTCCAGGCCCACGATGTCGACGATCCGCACTTCCTCCAGCTCCGGCGGCACGAGGTTGGTGGCGGTGCGGATGATGTCGGGGATGGCGAAGGCCTCCTCGCGCGGCAGCACCTTCACGTCGATGCGGCGGTCCTGGTCCACCTCGACGTTGCAGGCGGCCTCGACCGTGGCTTTGAAGTCCGGCGGCACCTCGGGCAGGTTGAAGTCCATGCGGGCCGTCCCCGGCTCCATGTTCCCGCCGGTGACCAGGGCGCCGAAGTCGCGGAAGACGACGCCGGAGAGCAGGTGCAGCCCGGAGTGGGTGCGCATGAGCCAGGTGCGGCGCTCGTCGTCGAGCGCGCCGCGCACGGCGGTGCCCGCGGGCGGCAGCGGGTCCTCGTCGTGCGGGATCAGGACGAGGTCGTCGTCCTTGCGGGCCCCGACGATCCGGGTCCGCACCCCGCCCCACACCAGGACGCCCTCGTCCGGCGGCTGGCCGCCCCCGCCGGGGTAGAAGGCGGAACGGTCCAGGACCAGGCCCTCGGCGTCGGACCGCAGGACGGTCGCGTCCCATTCGCGCAGGGTCTGGTCGTCGAGGTCGAGGCGCTGGGTGTGCAGATGCGGAGTCGCCGTCATGCTGCCGAAGCGTAGTCCGGGGGCCGCCGCCGGCGGCGGATGCTTCGGGCGCGAGCTGCGGGCCAATCGCGGATGAGTGGCCCGGTGCCGCTGGCCGGCCTGCCGGGGGAGGCGCTCAGACCAGCTGGTAGCCGGCGTCCTCGATGGCGTCGCGCACCGCGGTGATCTCCAGCGGACCGTCGCTGGTCACCACCGCGCGCTTGCCCGCCAGGTCGATCTCGACGGCGTGCACGCCCGGCAGCGCGCTCAGCGCCTCGGTGACGGCCGCGCTGCAGTGCCCGCAGCTCATGCCCAGCACGCCGTAGGCGACGGTGGTGGGGACCGTGTTGGCCCCGGTTTCGGCGACGGCGGTCATCAGGTGCTCCTGGCAAGCTCGGGTTCGGTTGGCTCCGCCGAGGCTACGCGCGGGGCGCGGATCACCCCGACGCCACGCCGGACCCCGGCCTGGATTCCCGCCGAAAGGAGGAGCAGCGCCACGCCGACGATCCCGTCGGCCCAGTAGTGGTTCGCGGTGGCCAGCACGACGGTGATGGTCAGCACCGTGTGCAGCGGCCCGATCCAGCGCCACTTGCTGGAGGAGACCCGCCAGACCGTCCAGCCGACCAGTACCGCCCAGATCACGTGCACCGACGGCATCGCCGAGAGCTGGTCGGGGGAGTCGGCGTTCATCGGGCCGTAGACCGACTGGTGGAAGTACAGCGCGGTGTCGACCAGGTGGGCCTTGTCGATCATCCGCGGCGGAGCCACCGGGATCAGCTGGATCGCCAGGGCGAAGGCGGTCGCCATGGCCATCGTGGTCCGGGCCCGCGCATAGTGCTCGCGGTGCCGGACGAACATCCAGATCAAGAAAATGATCATGCACGTGAAGTGCATCGACGCGTAGTACAGGTTGAAGAACTTCACCACGGTCGGATGCGCCGGGAAGAACAGGTGCTGAATCCAGTGTTCGCTGGGCAGGAACAGGTCCCGCTCGGCGTCCCAGATCCAGGTGCCGCGAGCGATCGCCCCGTCCACCTTCATCACGGACAGCTGCCCCGCCACCTGCCACAAGCCGAACAGACCCAGCACGGTCCCCAGCTCCCGGGGGAACGGCATGTACTTCACCAGCACCGGCTTGCCGGAGAAGTACATCGCCGCGGCCAGCACGATGAGGACGCCGCACAGCCAGAAGGCCATCTGATAGGGCATCATCCAGTGCACGCGGGGCTCCAGCGAGGGTTCAGCACAGGTTCGGCGGGTTCGGCGGGTTCAGCGGGTTCGGCGGTGATCAGCTGTGATCGGGCTCAGCTTAACTCCAGCGGTACGCCGAGCGTCGGCCACGCTACCGGCCAGGCGGAGTCTGCCTCCGCCCGGGTCGGACCCCGCTTCGCCGCCGCCGCGCCACCGCGCCGAACCGGTGCGCACGCCCCCGAACAGCCCGTACCCGCACAATCACAACGGATCTTGACTGGAACCCCCGCCGCACACCAGGGTATGTGCCAGCACGTCGCAAACCTCTGTAAGTCACAAGGCCGCGGTCACCGTCTCCGTGCCCCGCCTTGCGTTGACCTTTAGGTAGGCACACTATGCCCCCGCGTTCCGGCATGCTCACTCTCCAGCAGCTCCGCGACCTCATATCGGTCGGCCGCGTAGACACCGTTCAGCTGGCCATGACCGATATGCAGGGCCGGCTGCAAGGAAAACGGTTGTCCGCGGAGTACTTCCTGGACGAGGTGGCCGCGCACGAGACGGAGGCCTGCAGCTACCTGCTGGGCGTGGACGTCGACATGAACACCGTCGACGGCTACGAGACCGCGAGCTGGGAGACCGGCTATGGCGACTTCGTCCTCAAGCCGGACCTGAGCACCCTGCGCAACGTTCCGTGGGAGCCGGGCTCCGCGCTGATTCTGGCCGACGTCGTCGACCACCACGACGCGCCGGTCGCGCAGAGCCCGCGCCAGATCCTGAAGAAGCAGCTGGCGCGGCTGGCCGAGCGCGGCTGGACCGCCTACGCCGGCACCGAGCTGGAGTTCATCGTCTTCGACGACTCCTACCAGGACGCCTGGCGCAAGGGCTACCGCGAGATGCAGCCCTCGGTCCACTACAACGGCGACTACTCGATGCTCGGCGGGTCGCTGGTCGAGCCGCTGCTCAAGCGGATCCGCACCGGCATGTCCGGCGCCGGCATGTACGTGGAGTCGGCCAAGGGCGAGTGCAACCTGGGCCAGCAGGAGATCGCCTTCCGCTACCGGGACGCGCTGACCACCTGCGACAACCACGTGATCTACAAGAACGGCGCCAAGACCATAGCCATGCAGGAGGGCAAGTCCCTCACGTTCATGGCGAAGTACGACCACCGCGAGGGCAACTCCTGCCACATCCACCTGAGCCTGCGCGGCCCCGGCGGCGAGACGGTGATGGCCGATCCGGAGCGGCCCAACGGCTTCTCGGAGATGATGGAGCACTTCCTGGCCGGGCAGCTGGCCTTCCTGCGGGACTTCACGTTGATGTACGCGCCGAACATCAACTCCTACAAGCGCTACGCGAACGGCTCCTTCGCCCCCACCGGCATCGCCTGGGGCCGCGACAACCGCACCTGCTCGATGCGGGTCGTGGGCCACGGCGAGTCGCTCCGTGTGGAGAACCGCGTGCCCGGCGGGGACGTGAACCCCTACCTGGCGGTCGCCGCGATGATCGCCGCCGGCCTGGCCGGGATCGACCGCGGCCTGAAGCTGCCGCCGGAGTTCACGGGGAACGCCTACGAAGCCGACATCCCGCGGGTGCCGGACATGCTCAGCGAGGCCGTCGACTACTTCTCCTGGAGCGAGCCCGCCCGGGAGGCCCTCGGCAACGACGTCGTCGAGCACTACATCACCATGGGCCGCGTGGAACTCGCGGCCTTCCAGTCGACCGTGACCGACTGGGAGCGATTCCGTTCCTTCGAAAGGATGTGAGGCCGCGATGCCGGCGCCTCTCATCGGACTGAGCATGTACCAGGAGACGGCTTCGTGGGGGGCGTGGAAGAACGTGCCCGCCTCGCTGCTCCCGCACGCGTACGTCGAGTCGGTGACCCGGGCCGGCGGGGTCCCGTTGCTGCTCCCGGAGCACCTGGAGCACGATTCGCAGGACCTCAGGGCCGAGGCCGAGGAGGTGGTCGCGGTCCTGCACGGCCTGATCCTGACCGGCGGCCCGGACATCGATCCGGCCGGCTACAACGCCGTGCGGCACCTGGACACCGACAGCCCGCGCAAAGGGCGCGACGCCTGGGAGTTCGCGCTCCTGGCCGCCGCCCTGGAGCGGAACGTCCCGGTGCTGGCCATCTGCCGCGGGTTCCAGCTGCTGAACGCCGCCCGCGGCGGCACGCTGCGCCAGCACCTGCCCGACGAGGCGGTGTTCGGCGACGCGCACCGCAAGCAGTTGGGCCAGTACGCGGCGGTGCGGATCGACCTGGATCCGGCGGCGCCTCCCGGACGCGTGATGGGCACCCAGATCATCGCCTGGTGCCACCACCATCAGGGCATCGACAAGCTGGGGGAGGGCCTGCAATCCTCGGGCAACGCCCCGGACGGCTTGATCGAGGCGGTGTGGATGCCCGAGAAGGACTACGTGGTCGGGGTGCAGTGGCACCCCGAGGAGGACAGCAAGCCGGAGCTCTTCCGCTCCCTGACCGACGCCGCGACCAGATACGCAAAAGGACGATAGCGCGTGTACGACCTGATCAACCCGGCCACCGGCGCGGTTTTCCACTCCCTGGAGATGACCTCCGCCGACGGCGTGGACGCGGCCGTCGGCCGGGCGCGCGAGGCCTTCCCGGCCTGGCGCGACGTCGCGCCGGCCGACCGGGCCCGGCTGCTGCGCCGGTTCGCCGAGCTCGTGGACTCCCACTCCGAGGAGCTCGCGCGCATCGAGGTGGAGAACGCCGGGCACACCATCTCCAACGCGCGCTGGGAAGCCGGCAACGTCCGCGACGTCCTCACGTACTACTCGGCGGCGCCGGAGCGACTGTTCGGCCGGCAGATCCCGGTCGCCGGCGGTCTGGACCTGACCGTCTCCGAGCCGCTCGGCGTGGTCGGCGTGATCGTGCCGTGGAACTTCCCGATGCCGATCGCCGCCTGGGGCTTCGCGCCGGCGCTGGCGGCCGGCAACACCGTGGTCCTCAAGCCCGCCGAGACCACGCCGCTGACCGCGCTGCGGCTGGCCGAGCTGGCGCTGGCGGCCGGGCTGCCGGAGGGCGTGCTGCAGGTCGTGCCGGGCTTCGGTGCCGAGGCCGGCGCGCGGCTGGTCGAGCACCCGGACGTCCGCAAGGTCGTGTTCACCGGCTCCTCGAAGGTCGGCCGCGAGATCATGGCGAAGTGCGCCGCGACGGTGAAGCGGGTGACGCTGGAGCTCGGCGGCAAGAGCCCGAACATCGTCTTCGCCGACGCGGACATCGAGAAGGCCGCCGCGTCCGCGCCCTACGGCGTCTTCGACAACGCGGGGCAGGACTGCTGCGCACGGTCCCGCATCTATGTCGAGGCCTCGGCGTACGACGAGTTCCTGGAGCACTTCCTGACCGCCTGCCGCGGCGTGGTGATCGGCGACCTGATGGACGACAAGACCGAGATGGGCCCGCTCATCTCCGCGGCGCAGAAGGCGCGGGTGTCCGGCTACGTCGACCGGGTTCCCGCCGGCCGCCTTGCCTACCAGGGCGAAGTCCCGGACACCGCAGGGTTCTGGTTCCCGCCGACCGTCCTCACCGGGGTCGCGCCGGACGATGAGATCCAGTGCGAGGAGGTCTTCGGCCCGGTGGTCACCGTGACGCCGTTCGCCGCCGAGGACGAGGCGGTGGCCGCCGCCAACGCTTCCGAGTACGGCCTGTCCGGCTCGATCTGGACCCGCGACCTGTCCCGCGCGCTGCGGGTCTCGCGGGCCGTCCAGGCCGGGAACCTGTCGGTGAACTCGAACTCCTCGGTGCGGTACTCCACGCCGTTCGGCGGATTCAAGCAGTCGGGCCTGGGCCGGGAGCTCGGACCGGACGCGCTGGCCGCGTTCACCGAGACCAAGAACATCTTCATCGCGCTGTGACCGTTGAGAAGCGTGAACACTCTGCAAACTCAGAAACTCAGAACAGGAGCGAGATGACCGAGCGTCTGGCCGGCCGGGTGGCCGTCATCACCGGCGGTACCGGCGGGATCGGGTTGGCGACCGCGCGCCGGTTCGCCGCCGAGGGCGCGCACGTGGTGCTCGCCGACCTCGACGAGGCGAGCGGCAAGGCCGCGGCCGAGGAGGTGGGCGGCCTGTTCGTGCGGACCGACGTCACCGACGCCGAGCGGGTGGCGGCGCTGTTCCAGACCGCCGTGGACACCTACGGCTCGGTGGACGTCGCGTTCAACAACGCCGGCATCTCCCCGCCCGACGACGACTCGATCCTGACCACCGACATCGAGGCCTGGGACCGGGTGCAGAGAGTCAACCTGACCTCGGTGTACCTGTGCTGCAAGGCGGTCCTGCCGCACATGCTGCGGCAGTTCGAGCAGACCGGCCGCGGCGGCTCGATCATCAACACCGCCTCGTTCGTGGCCACGCTGGGCTCGGCTACCTCGCAGATCTCCTACACCGCCTCCAAGGGCGGCGTGCTGGCGATGTCCCGCGAGCTCGGCGTGCAGTTCGCCCGGCAGGGCATCCGCGTGAACGCGCTGTCCCCGGGGCCGGTGAACACCCCGCTGCTCAAGGAGCTGTTCGCCAAGGACCCCGAGCGCGCCGCCCGCCGCCTGGTGCACGTCCCGCGCGGCAGCTTCGCCGAGCCGGAGGAGATCGCCGCCGCGGTGGCGTTCCTGGCCAGCGACGACGCCTCGTTCGTGAACGCCTCGAACTTCCTGGTCGACGGCGGCATCAGCGGGGCCTACGTCACGGCCCTGTGACCCCTCGCAGATTCCCCTTGGTCTTGTAAGGTCTACGCCATGACGAGCAACGTCCCCGAGCCGATCGACCCGCGGCAGCTGCGCGTTTCCGACACCGAGCGCGACCAGGTCGCCGAACGGCTCCGGGACGCGGCCGGGGAGGGCCGCCTGGGCCTGGACGAGCTGGAGGACCGCATCACCGCGGTCTACACCGCCAAGACCTACGCCGAGCTGGAGCCGATCACCCGGGACCTCCCGGCGGCCGGCTCCCGCCCGGCCGCTGCCCCCGCTCCGGCCACCGGCCGCGGCCGGTGGCGGGTCGGCCGCACCCCGGGCCGCCGCAAGACCTTCGTGGTCATGGGCGGCTCGGAGAACCGGGGCGCCTGGGTGGTGCCCAAGCGGTACACGGCGTTCTGCTGGATGGGCGGCATCGTGCTGGACCTGCGCGAGGCCGAGTTCGAGGACATGGAGGTGACGATCAACGCCTCCTGCTGGATGGGCGGCGTGGAGATCCTCGTGCCCGAGGGCCTGAACGTCCAGGTGCACGGCTTCGGCTTCATGGGCGGCTACTCCGGCAGCCCGGTCGGCCCGATCGACCCCGCCGCGCCGACGGTGCACGTCAAGGGTTTCGCGTTCATGGGCGGGGTGGACGTCAAGCGCAAGGGCCCCCGCGAGCCCAAGAACGACGATCTGCGCGGCGGCCACCACGGCCACCAGCATCACGGCGAGCTCGAAGGCTGAGATCCGCCGGTGGCGGCCGGAATAGCCTGCCGCCACGCCATAAAGCGTTTACGGATTGTCCCTGAATCCCGCTAGGTTGCGGGCATGGTCGACATCTCCACCTCGCCCACGCCTGCTCTCATCTCCTCCTCTTCCGACGCCCCGCTGATCAAGGCGGTGGGCCTGCGCAAGGTCTTCCCACCGACCAAGCGCGGCGGCACTCCCTTCACCGCGGTGGACGGCGTCGACTTCGAGCTCCACCGCGGCGAGGTCTTCGGGTTCCTCGGCCCCAACGGCGCCGGCAAGTCCTCGACCATGCGCATGATCGGCTGCGTCTCGCCGATGACCGGCGGCGAGCTGACCATCCTGGGCATGGACCCGCGGGTGGACTCCTCGCGGATCAAGGCCCGGCTCGGCGTGGTCCCGCAGGAGGACTCGCTGGACATGGAGCTGCGGGTCCGGGAGAACCTGCTGATCTACGGCCGCTACTTCGGGCTCAAGCGGGCCGAGATCGCCGCGCGGACGACCGAGCTGCTGGAGTTCGTGCAGCTCACCGACCGGGCCGAGTCCCCGGTCGAGCCGTTGAGCGGCGGCATGAAGCGGCGCCTGACCATCGCCCGCTCGCTGATCAACTCCCCGGAGATCCTGATCCTGGACGAGCCCACCACCGGGTTGGATCCCCAGGCCCGGCATGTGGTCTGGGACCGGCTGTTCCGGCTCAAGCAGGGCGGCACGACGCTCATCCTCACCACGCACTACATGGACGAGGCCGAGCAGCTGTGCGACCGGCTGGTGGTGATGGACCACGGCCGGATCGCCGCCGAGGGCTCGCCGCGCGAGCTCATCGAGCGCTATTCCACGCGCGAGGTGCTGGAGATCCGGTTCGCACCGGACGGCGAGGACCGCAAGGCCGCAGCCGCTTCACTGGCCGCGCTGGTGGACACCAAGGAGCGCGGATCCGTCGACCGTATAGAGGAACTGCCCGACCGGATCCTGCTCTACAGCGACGACGGCGAGGCCTGCATGGCCGCCGTCCACGGCGCCGGGATCGTGCCGGTGGCCTCGCTGGTGCGGCGCTCGTCGCTGGAGGACGTCTTCCTGCACCTGACCGGACGGACGTTGGTGGACTGATGGCGCTGACCGCGGCCGCCGCGCCGCCGATGGCGGTCCGCGAACTGCGCGGGCTGCTCACGAACTACCGCCGCACCTGGCGCGGCTCGATCATCTCCAGCGTGCTCGGGCCCTTGATGAGCCTGGTGGCCCTGGGCATGTCGCTGGGCAAGATCGTGGACGCCGGCCCGGGCGCGCGCTCCTTCGGCACCGTCGACGGCAAGCCGGTGAGCTACCTGCTCTTCCTGGCCCCGGCACTGATGGCCAACGCGGCGATGCAGACCGCGATCGGGGAGTCGACGTATCCGGTGCTGTCGTCGATGAAGTGGCAGCGCACCTTCCACGCCTCGATCGCCTCGCCGCTGGGCTCGTTCGACGTCTTCCTGGGCCGGCTGCTGTTCATCGGCCTGCGGATCCTGATGAACTGCGCGATCTTCCTCGGCGTGATGGCGCTGTTCGGCGCGGTGCGCGCGGCCGGGCCCGGCGGCCTCGGGCCGGTGCTGGCCCTGCCGGCCGCGGTGCTGACCGGGCTGGCCTTCGCCGCCCCGGTGGTGGCCTGGGCGGTGACGCAGGACCGCGACACCGGGTTCTCGGTGGTCTTCCGGTTCGTGATGATCCCGCTGTTCCTGTTCTCCGGGACCTTCTTCCCGGTGTCGCAGCTCCCGGTCGAGATCCGGCCCCTGGCCTACGCCACGCCGCTGTGGCACGGCGTGGACCTGTGCCGGGGCCTGGCGCTCGGGACGGCGACCGCGGGCTCGGTGCTGCTGCACCTGGCGTACCTGGTCGGGGTGGTCGGCGCGGCGCTGTGGTACGGCAGGCGCACCTTCCGCCGCCGGCTGAACTTCTAGGAAGGAGCGGGTCATGACGACTGCCGAGCTGTCCTTCTGGTCCAACGCCCCGCTGACCCGGGCGCTGCTGGGCCGGCGCGCCTTCGGCCCGATGGGCGGCGGCAAGGCCGGGGTGCTGGTCGAGCGCAACCTGATGGTCTACCGCCGGCTGTGGCTGACCATGGTCTCCGGGTTCTTCGAGCCCGTGTTCTACCTGCTGTCGATCGGCGTCGGCCTGGGCAAGCTGACCGGCGCGATCGACGGCGTGCCGTACGCGCACTACGTCGCCCCCGGCCTGCTCGCGGTCTCGGCGATGAACGGCGCGGTGTTCGACGCCACCTTCAACGTGTTCTTCAAGATCAAGTACGGCAAGATCTACGACGCGATGCTGGCCACCCCGCTGCGGGTCGGGGACATCGCCCTGGGCGACATCATGTGGGCGCAGCTGCGGGGGCTGATGTACTCGGCGGCGTTCCTGGCGGTCATGCTCGTCATGGGGCTGGTGCACAGCTGGTGGGCGCTGCTGGCGCTGCCGGTGACGGTGCTGATCGGCTTCGCCTTCGCCGCGGTCGGCATGGCGTGCACGTCGTTCATGCGGTCGTGGCAGGACTTCGACCTGGTGACGCTGGCGCTGATGCCGATGTTCCTGTTCTCCGGCGCGTTCTATCCGCTGTCGGTGTACAACCGCCAGGTGCGGATCCTGATCGAGGCGCTGCCGCTGTACCACGGGATCGACCTGCTGCGGGCCCTGGTCCTGGGGCGGATGCACGTCGGGCTGCTGTGGGACGTGCTGTACCTGGCGGTGATGGGCCTGGTCGGGGCGGTGGTCGCGGCGCGGCGGCTGGAGGGGCTGCTGCTGACGTAGCCGCGGGCTTGTGCGCGGCGGCCGGGCGGCTCGTTTTCGTTACGTGGCACGCGGGCGGTGCCGCCGCGTCCACGCTGGGCGTGTCGGAGACCCGCGCGTCTGATCACGCGCGGGAGAATCACTGTCGGTAGTGATTCAGGTTGACTTCCGTGACGGGAGTTAGGTAAGCCTTACCTGATCTCTTGCCACGGATGGAGAACCGCTATGCCCTCGCCCGCCCTGCCCGCCGACCGTACGAACCCCCAGGCCGCCTCAGCAGCGAAGAGCTCTGCGCCAAAGATCTCGGCAGCAAAGATCTCGGCAGCAAAGATCTCCGCGCCGAAGATCCTCGCGCGGCAGGCGGTGCGCGAGTCGGCGGCGCGGACGTACGCGCGGCATCTGCCGATCGTGCCAGTGCGGGCGCAGGGTTCGTGGATCACCGGGGCGGACGGCCGGGACTACCTGGACTGCCTGTCCGGGGCCGGGACGCTGGCGCTGGGGCACAACCACCCGGTGGTGGTCGCCGCCATCCGCGCGGTGCTGGACAGCGGTGCCCCGCTGCACGTCCTGGACCTGGCCACGCCGGTGAAGGACGAGTTCACCTCGGTGCTGCTGGAGGCGCTGCCCCCGGAGCTGGCCGCCGACTGCCGCATCCACTTCGCCGGCCCGACCGGCGCCGACGCGGTCGAGGCCGCGGTCAAGCTGGCCCGGATCGCCACCGGGCGGCGCGGCGTGTTCGCCTTCACCGGTGCCTACCACGGCATGACCGCCGGGGCTCTGGCGCTGACCGGGGCGAACGCGGTGCGCGATCCGGCGGTCGCCGGCGACGCGTTCCTGACCCGGCTCCCTTTCCCGCATCCGTACCGCTGTCCGTTCGGCCTGGGCGGGGCGCTCGGCGAGGCGGCGTCGGCGGCGTATGTTCGCACCCTGCTGTCCGACCCGCACTCGGGCGCGGCGGCTCCGGCGGCGGTTGTGGTCGAGCCGGTCCAGGGCGAGGGCGGCGTGGTCCCGGCGCCGGACGGCTGGCTGCGGGCGCTGCGCGCCGTCACGGCCGAACACGGCGTCCCGCTGATCGCCGACGAGGTCCAGACCGGGTTCGGGCGGACCGGGCGGCTGTTCGGCGTGGACCACGCCGGCGTGGTGCCGGACGTCATGGTCCTGTCGAAGGCGGTCGGCGGCGGACTGCCGCTGGCGGTGGTGGTCTACCGCGCGGAGCTCGACCGCTGGGCCGAGGGCGCGCACACCGGGACGTTCCGCGGCGACCAGCTCGCGATGGCGGCGGGAGCGGCGACCATCCGCCACATCCTGGCCGAGGACCTGGCCGCGCGGACCGCGGAGCTGGGCGGACGGCTCATCGGACGTCTGACCAGATATCAGGCCCTTCACCCCGCCCTCGGCCAGATCCGCGGCCGCGGCCTGATGCTCGGCATGGAGATCGTCGACCCCGACGGCGAGCCCGACGCCCTCGGCGCCCTGCCCACCGCCCCCGCGACGGCCCGCCGACTGCGCGCGGAACTACTGGCCCGCGGCGTGATCGCCGAACTCGGCGGCCGCCACGGCGCGGTCCTGCGCCTGCTGCCGCCCCTCACCCTCGGCGACGACGAGGCCGACCACCTGATGGGCGTCCTCGGCCTGGCCCTGGACGCCCTGTCAGACGCCGACGCCGACGCCGACGCCGATCCCAACCCTAACCCCGACCCCGACCGCACGACCCGCCGCGACTTGGAGGCAGCCGGTGTCTGAGCACATTGACGAGGAGCCGGGCACCCAGCTGCCGGTCCGGGCCGGCGCGAAGGTCGACATCGGCGAGATGAGCGGCGTCGAGGCCGACGTCCTGCGCGGAGTCCTGCGCGCCGAACCGGTCGGCCGGCTCGCGCCCGCGGAGCACCCGACGGGACCGGCGCTGAGCATCGCCGCGAACCAAGTGGCCAATCAGGTCGCCAATCAGATTGCCAGCCAGGTCGCCAACTTCGGCGCGGCTGCCGGGTTGTTGTCGCCGGGCGACCGCCTCGCGCCGCTGAGTCTCATGCCCGAGCCGCCAACCGATCTGGCCGCGGTCTGGCAGCCGAGCCCTGCGATGACCGAGCCGGTCGCCACGCCCGAGCCGCCGGCCGGCCATCCCGCCATCGCCCCCGTCATCGACCCCGCCATCGACACCACCCTCAACATCGCTATCGACGCCACCGCCCTGGCCTCCGGCCCCTCCGGCACCGGCCCCCTCGCCCTCCTGCTCGCCACCCTCCTCGACGGGCTGGACCGCGGCCGCGCCGATTGGCTCGGCCCCCTCCCGCCCGGCGGGCCGGCCGCCGTCCGCGACGCGGTCGCGGCCACCGGCTTCGGCGCGTTGCCGGACAAGGGCGAGGATCCGTTCGAGACCCTCGCCGCCCTCGGCCGGCTGCTGGCCTGGGGTTCCGCCGATCCCGCGCATCCGCACTGCGCAGCGCACCTGCACTGTCCGCCGCTCGCTGTCGGGGTCGCCGCCGAGACCGCGGTGGCCGCGCTGAACCAGTCGCTGGATTCCTGGGACCAGTCGCCGGCCGCCGGGGAGATCGAGGAGCGGGTCGTCCGGACCCTGACCCGCTCGGTCGGCTACTCCGATGCCAGTGCCGGCGTGCTGACCTCCGGCGGGACCGAGTCCAATCTCATGGGGCTGCTGCTCGCGCGCGACGATGTGCTGCGGCGCCGGTTCGACGCCGATCCCGATCTCGACGGTGTGCCGCCGTTCGCCGCCGGGCGGCTGCGGATCCTGGCCTCCGACCAGGCGCACTTCTCGGTCGCGCGCAATGCCGCGATCCTCGGGCTCGGGGAGCGCTGTGTCGTCTCCGTGGCCTCCGATACGGAGGGCCGGATGCGGTCCGACGCGCTGGCTGAGGCGATGGAGGCGGTCGCCGACCGGGACGAGATCCCGCTCGCCGTCGTGGCCACCGCCGGGACCACGGATCTGGGTGCCATCGATCCGCTGGTGCCGATCGCCAAGGTCGCGGCCCGGCACGGTGCCTGGTTCCACGTGGACGCGGCCTACGGCGGCGGCCTGCTGCTCGGCACCGTCGCCGACGCGCGGCTGCAGGGCCTGCACGTCGCCGACTCCGTCACCCTGGACCTGCACAAGCTCGGCTGGCAGCCGGTGCCGGCCGGCTGCTTCCTGGTCAAGCAGGCCGCGTCGCTGCGGTCGCTGGAGAAGCGCGTCTCCTACCTGAACTCCGTCGACGACGAGCAGGCCGGCTACCCCAGCCTGCTGGGACGCTCGCTGCGCACCACGCGGCGGGCCGACGCCGTGAAGCTCGCCGCGACCTTCCAGGCGCTGGGCCGGGACGGCTTCCAGCAGCTCACCGACCGCTGCCTGGCGCTGGCCGGGTACGCGGCCGAGGCGGTCCGGAAGCACGCCGACCTGGAGCTCACCGCCGAGCCGCAGCTGACCACCGTCCTGTTCCGCTATCTCCCGCCGGACCCCCGCGACGCCGACCGCGTCAACGGGCTCCTGCGGCGGCATCTGCTCGAGGCCGGCCGGGCCGTCCTCGGGCGCACCGAGCTGGCGCGCGAGCGGCCGGGTACGCCACCGGGCCGGGTCCGCCTCAAGCTCACCCTCCTCAACCCGCACACCACCGAGCTGCAGATCGACGCCTTGCTGGCCGCGGTCCGCGCCGCCGGCGGCACCGCGTCCTCATCCTCGGCTTTCGTCAGGGGCCCGTCATGAACACATTCGCCGCCGACGAGCTGTCGGCCGAAGTCCTGTTGCGCTGCTGGGTCCGCGAGGCCCGGATCCCGGTGCCGACCGGCGGCCCGATGCGGCTGACCTTCCCGGCCACCGGGGTCACCGTGGAAGTGGACGTCGACGCCTGGTCGGCGGTCGGCTGGCACCGGTTCGGCCCGGCCTACCCGCTGGCGCTGCCGCACGCCAACCGCAAGTCCGCGGCGCCCAAGAACAAGGCCTTCGGCCGGCCCGCGGGCGACGAGATCGAGCCGGACAGCGCCTGGACCGCCGAGTCCTGGCTGCCGCCGTCCGCCCCGCCGCCGCTGGACGCCGCGACGCTGGCCGCGCTGATCGCCCGCGAGGCCGGCGGCGGGGTCCCGGCGGTGGCCGAGCTGGTCGGCCGGGTCGTCGACTCCTCCCGCCGGATCGCCGCGCACCTGTCGCACGGCACGGCCCAGGGCGAGACCCGCTTCCTGTGGGCGGAGAAGGCGCTGGTCGCCGGCCACCCCTTCCACCCGGCGCCCAAGGCCCGCGAGGGCTGGTCGCAGGAGGAGGCCGCGCGCTACTCGCCCGAGCTCGACGGCTCGTTCCAGCTGCACTGGTGGGTCGTGGACCCGGCCATCGCCGGCCACGACTCGGCGGAGTCCGACAAGGCCCCGACCCTGGTCCACAAGCTGCTCGGCGGCGACCTGCCGCGCGGCGCGACCCCGAACAGCATCCTGATCCCCGCGCACCCCTGGCAGTCGCACGACCTGCGCCAGCGCCCCGAGGTCCGGGCCCTGACCGACCAGGGCCTGCTGGCCGACCTCGGCCCGCACGGCCGCCCCTGGCACGCGACCAGCTCGATCCGCACCGTCTACCGCGCCGACGCCCCCTACATGCTCAAGCTGCCCCTGGCGCTGCGCATCACCAACTCCAAGCGCGAGAACCTGCGCAAGGAGCTCCGGCGCGGCGTCGAGGTCCGCCGGATGCTCGACGCGGGCCTGGCCAAGGCCATCACCGCCGCGCACCCCGGCTTCGGCATCCTCGGCGACCCGGCGTGGATCGTCGCCGAGACCGGCGGCCTGGGCCTGGACGTGCTGCTGCGCGAGAACCCCTTCGGCCCGATGGACCGCGTCTACTGCGTCGCGGCCTTCGCCGACCTCGGCTACGGCCCCTCCCGCAACGGCCACCTGCGCGAGAACCTGCTCGCCGACATCATCGTGGGCTCCGCTGAGCGCACCGGTCTACGGCCGGCCGAGGCGGTGCTGGACTGGTTCACGCGCTACTTGGAGAACGTCGTGGTGCCGATCCTGTGGCTGGACTCGGCGCACGGGATCACGCTGGAGGCGCACCAGCAGAACACCCTGGTCATGCTGGACGCGCACGGCCTGCCCGAGGGCGGCCGCTACCGCGACAACCAGGGCTACTACTTCCGCGAGTCGGCGGTGCCGCACCTGGCGGACTTCGTGCCGCGCCCCGGCGAGGACAGCGACACCGTGGTGTCCGACACCATCGTCGACGAGCGCCTGACCTACTACGTGGGCGTCAACAACCTGATCGGCATGATCGGCGCGCTGGGCGCCACCGCGCTGGTCGACGAGCGCCGGCTGCTGCGCCGGGCCCGGGAGGTGCTCGGCCGCTTCGCCGCGTCGCGGCAGGCCGCCGGGCGTGCGCACCGGGTCACCGAGTCGCTGCTGGAGAGCCCCACGCTGCCCTGCAAGGCCAACCTGCTGACCCGGGTCGCAGGGCTCGACGAGCTGGTCGGCCCGCTGGAGACGCAGAGCGTGTACGTCCAGATCCCGAACCCGCTGGCGGTGCCGTAGCCATGGCGATCATGAAGACGGCGCAGGCCCGCGGGGGCGGGGGCTGGCTGCTGCCCACGCCCTTCGGCCGGTTCGAGATGGAGCAGCTGCGGCCGCTGAAGGACCTGGCCGTGCTCCACCGCTGGATGAACGACCCGGAGGTGGCCGCCTTCTGGGACCTGGACGGCCCGCGCGAGGTGCTGGACCGGCACATCGCCGCCCAGCTGTCCTCGGCGCACTCCGAGCCCTACCTCGGGCGCCTGGACGGCGAGCCGATGAGCTACTGGGAGGTCTACCAGGCCGACCAGGACCCGCTGGCCGCGTACTACTCGGCACGTCGCGGGGACGTCGGCATCCACGTGCTGATCGGCCCCGGCTCCCACCGCGGACGCGGCGTCGGCTCGACGCTGATCCGCGCCGTCGCCGACTGGGCCCTGTCCCGGACCGCCTCCTCGCGCGTGCTGGCCGAGCCGGACCTGCGCAACCAGCGCTCGATCCGGGCCTTCACCAACGCCGGCTTCGAGCCGCGCGGCTTCTTGGACCTGCCGGACAAGCAGGCGATGCTCATGGTCTACGACCGGACCCTGATCCCCGAGACCCGGAGGGCGGGCTGATGCAGCACTATGACGTGGTCGGGGTCGGGATCGGCCCGTTCAACCTGTCGCTGGCGGCATTGGCCGAGCCGCTGCGGGAGAACCACAGCCTGCAGCCGCTCTTCCTGGAAGAGCGGCCGGTCTTCGCCTGGCACCGGGGGATGATGCTCGACGGCGCCACACTCCAGGTGCCGTTCCTGGCCGACCTGGTCTCGCTGACCGACCCGACCAGCCGGTTCTCGGTCCTGAACTGGCTGCGCGAGACCGACCGCCTCTACAGCTTCTACTTCGCCGAGAACCTGTTCCTGCAACGCCGCGAGTACGAGGCCTACTGCCAGTGGGTCGCCGCGCAGCTGCCTTTCTGCCGCTTCGGTACAGCGGTGACCCGTATCCGCCGCGCGGAGGTCGGCTTCGAGATCGAATACACCGCGCCCAGCGGGCCGACGATGGCCACGGCGGCGAACATCGTGCTCGGCATCGGCACCGAGCCGGTGACGCCGTTCGATCTCCCGGGAGCGACGCTGCATAGTGCCGACTATCTGCTCCACCGCGAACGGCTGCGGACCCTCGACGACGTGACCGTGGTCGGCTCCGGCCAGTCCGGCGCCGAGATCGTGCTGGACCTGGTGCGCGGCGGCGCGCCGGGGCAGCGGGTCCGGTGGCTCACCCGCAGCGCGGCCTTCGAGCCGATGGAGTACTCCCAGCTGGGGTTGGAGCACTTCACACCGGACTACACGCGCTTCTTCCACGGCTTGCGCGAGGACGTGCGCGCCGACCTGCTGCGCACCCAGGGCCGGCTGCACAAGGCGATCAGCTTCGAGACCATCGCCGATCTGTACGCCGAACTCCACATGCGCTCGTTCGACAGCCTTTACGGCGGGACCCTCGGCCTGGCCGGGGACACCGGTGCCACTCTGCTTCCCGGGGTCTCGGTGACCGGCGCGACCTACCAGGTTCAGCAGTCCCAGCAGGCTCGTCAGTCCCAGGGTCCTGGTTCCGTCGAGCTCACCTGCCTGCACGACCGGCAGAAGCGCGAGTTCAGCGTCCTGACCGATGCCGTCGTCCTGGCCACCGGCTACCGCGACCGGATCCCGTCCTTCCTGGACCCGGGCCTGGCCGCCCTGCTCGGCCCCGCCGACCTGGAGCACCGGGCCGCCCCGGGGGTGTTCGTGCAGAACGCCGAGCAGCGCACGCACGGCGTCGGCGCCCCGGACCTGGGTCTGGGCGCCCACCGCGCGGCCGTCATCCTGAACGCCCTCACCGGCCGGACCGTCTACGACCTGCCCCGGCGTGCCGCGCACACCGCCTTCGACCCGGAGGCGGCCGCGGAGCGTGATCCCGGAATTCGAATCGAGGTGCCCTGAGAATGTCCCCTTCGGCCCGCAACCTCCGTGCTGAGACCGGCGCGGCTTCCGAGACCTGGCGCAAGGCGGCCCGCGCGCTGCTGGCGAAGTGCGTCGGCGAGTTCTGCTACGAGGGATTGTTCGCCCCCGATCCGGATCCGGAGGCCGAGGGCGCCGACCACTACCGCCTGGACCTGGACCAGGGCGTCTGCTACCGGTTCCGTGCCGACCGCGGCGACTACGGCTCCTGGTTCGTCGACCCCGACTCGCTGCGCCGCTCCGAGCGCGGCGCGGACAGCACGCCGCACGACCCGCTGCTGTTCGTCCGCGACGCCCAGGGCCGCCTGGACCTGCCCGGGGACACCGCCGGCCACCTGGTGCGCGAGCTGGCCGCGACGCTGGCCGCCGACGTGTGCCTGGCACGCTCGGCGGTGACCGCCGCCGAGCTCGCCGACCTGTCCTACGCCGAGCTCGAAGGGCACATGACCGGCCACCCCTGGATCGTGTTCAACAAGGGCCGGTTCGGCTTCTCGGCCTCCGACGCCCTGCGCTACACCCCCGAGGCCCGGCACCACATGCGCCTGCCCTGGATCGCGGTGGACCAGGAGCTCGCGGAGTTCAACGCGGTCCGGAACCTGACCTCCCAGCGGTTGTACACGACCGAGCTGGACTCCAACACCCGCATCCGCTTCGGCTCCGAGCTGGTCCGCAACGGCTTCAACCCGGCGCGCTACTGGTGGCTGCCTGTGCACCCGTGGCAGTGGGACGAGATGATCCAGCCGCTGTTCGGCGCGGAGGTGGCGGCCGGCCTGATCGTCCCGCTGGGCTACGCCGACGACGAGTACCTGCCGCAGCAGTCGATCCGGACGTTCTCCAACGTCTCGCACCCCGAGCGCCACCACGTGAAGCTGCCGCTGTCGGTGCTGAACACCATGGTCTGGCGCGGACTGCCGACCGAGCGCACCGTCGCGGCGCCGGCGGTGACCTCCTGGCTGCTGGACATCGCGGACGCGGACCCGTTCCTGAACGACGAGTGCCGCGTGATCCTGCTCGGCGAGGTGGCCTCGGTGGCGGTGCGCCACCCGGTGCTGGACCGGATGCCGGACGCGCCGTACCAGTACCGCGAACTGCTCGGCGCGATCTGGCGCCAGCCGCTGCCCCCGCGCCTGGAGCCGGGGGAGCGGGCCCGCACGATGGCCTCGCTGCTGCACGTCGACAGCGAGGGCCGGCCGCTGGTGGTCGAGCTGGTGAAGCGCTCGGGGCTGGACGGCGCGGACTGGCTGGACAAGATGTTCGCCGCCGTCCTGCCGCCGCTGCTGCACTTCCTCTACAAGTACGGCGTGGTCTTCTCCCCGCACGGGGAGAACGCGGTGCTGGTCAACGACGAGCGGGAGTGGCCGACCCGGCTGGCCGTGAAGGACTTCGTCGACGACGTCAACATCTCGGCGAAGGACCTGCCCGAGCTCGCCGAGATCCCGGCCGAGGTGGAAGCCGTCATCCTGCGCGAGATGCCGGACTACCTGTGCCAGTTCATCCACTCCGGGCTGTTCGTCGGCCACTTCCGGTACCTGTCGCGCATCGCCGAGCAGCACCTGGGCGTCGACCCCCGGCTGTTCTGGGGCCTGCTGGCCGACCGGATCCTGGACTACCAGGCCTCGTTCCCGGAGCTGGCCGACCGCTTCGAGGCCTTCGACCTGTTCACCCAGCGGATCGACCGGCTGTGCCTGAACCGGAACCGGCTGCTGCTGGACGGGTACCGGGACCGCGCGGAGCGGCCGCACATCGAGGCCTCCGGAACGGTCGCCAACCCGCTGAGTCTGTAGCCGAATCCATAGCCGAACCTGTAGCCGGACCCGCAGCCGAAGCTGTAGCCGGATCCGCGGCCGCCGCGTGCCCCCCGTGTGGCACGCGGCGGCTGTGTGTGCCCGTATCAATACAACGCGTTGGACAGCGTGGCCCCACCATGTTTCGATCAGGTTCGAAGGTCTCATCAAGCGTGGGGGCGCCGATGCTGCGGTTCGATCTGGACGGCCCGATGCTGGCGAACACCCGCTTCGCGATCTCGCCGGTCGCCATCACGGTCCACGCGCTGTCGCTGTTGTCCGCGAAAGCCGCGCCGTTCGGCGGCGGCTGGCACGACCGCGTACGGTCCGCCATCCGCGACCACCGCCTGACGGCGGTCGGCGCCTTGTTCGGCTCCGCCGGCGACTACGTCCCCGACTTCCTCACCCCGCAGCCCCTCGGGCCCGAGGCGGAGTTCGGCGACGAGCTGCACGCGATCGCCACGACCGGGGCCGAGCGGCTGGCCTTCGAGCTGCGGGTGACGATCGAGGGCGTGCCTTGTGAGGGCGTCACCGGCGTCGTCGGCGGACGCGCCCCGAACGCCCTGCTGGATCTGGCCCAGCGCGGCGAGCGGGCCGCGGCCGAGCGGCTGGCCGCGGAGCTCGACCAGGTCTGGCGGCTGGTGGTCGCGCCGGCGTGGCCGATGTTCCGGGCCCGGCTGGAGGCGGACATCTCCGGACACGCCCAGGTCATCGCCCGCCACGGCCTGGCCGCGGTCTGGCCCGGTCTGCACCCCAGCCTGGACATGCCCGCCGACGACCACCTGCGGGTGGCGAGCCGGTTCAAGGGCCGGATCCCGTCCGGCGGCGGGCTGACCCTGGTGCCGACGGTGTTCGGCAGTGCTCTGCGGATCATCGCGGACTCGATCCCGGCGCCGGATCCGCGCTCGCCCATGCTCGCCTATCCCGCGGCTCCGGGGCCGCGCAGCAGGTCGTCGGACTCCGTGCCGCCGCCCCCGGACCCGGCGCCGGACCTGCTCGGCGCGACCCGGGCCCGGCTGCTGGCCGACCTGGACATCGCGCGCACGACCGCGGAGCTCGGCGAGCGGCACTTCCTGGCCGTCAGCACCGTGTCGTACCACCTGGGCATCCTGCACCGCTCCGGCCTGGTGACCCGGGTCCGCGACCGGAACCGGGTGCTCTACCAGCACAGTTCGCGAGCTGCGGCGGTGCTGCCGGGACCGCGCCGGTGAGTGTCGGGGCGGGCGGATTCGGTCCCGAGCTGTCGGCACCGCCAAGTACCCTGGTGCGACCATGCCGAACTCTGTACCGACTGCAAAACCAGAGCCGACTGCGACACCGGGCGGGGCCACCCCCGAGCCTGCCACCGATGACCTGACCCCCCTGCTCGACGCGGCAGTGGAGGCGTTGGGCGGTCAGACGCGCCCCGGCCAGATCGCGATGGCCAAGGCCGTCGCGGCGAGCCTGGACGACCGGGTCCACCTGCTGGTGCAGGCCGGCACCGGCACCGGCAAGTCGCTGGCGTACCTGGTCCCGGCCCTGGCGCACCACAAGCGCGTGATCGTGGCCACCGCGACGCTGGCCCTCCAGCGCCAGCTCGTGGCGCACGACCTGCCCCGGCTGGCCACGGCGATAACCCCGCTGATCAAGCGGGAGCCGGCGTTCGCGCTGCTCAAGGGCCGCAACAACTACGTGTGCCTGAACAAGGTCGAGGGCGGCGCCGAGGACGAGAACCAGGACGTGCTCTTCGACCCGCTGGCCGTGGGCAAGCTCGGGGCCGAGGTGCTGCGGGTCCGGGAGTGGGTGGAGGAGACCGAGTCCGGGGACCGCGACGACCTCTCCCCGGGCGTGTCCGACCGCGCCTGGGCGCAGGTGTCGGTCTCGGCGCGGGAGTGCCTGGGCTCCAAGTGCCAGTACTTCGAGGACTGCTTCGCCGAGCAGGCCAAGGAGCTGGCCCGGTCCGCGGACGTGGTCGTCACCAACCACGCGCTGCTGGCCATCGCGGCCATGGACTCCGACGTGCAGGTGCTGCCCGAGCACGACGCGGTGATCGTCGACGAGGCGCACGAGCTGGTGAACCGCGTGACCTCCGCGGCGACCGGCGAGCTCACCAAGACCGCGGTCGAGCGGGCGCACCACCGGGCCGACAAGTTCCTGAAGGAGGCCACGGGCGCGAACCTGGCGGTGGCCACCCTGGATCTCACCGAGGCGCTGGAGAACACTCCGGAGGGCCGCTTCCAGCGCGGGCTGCCCGAGGAGCTCGGCATGGCGCTGGTCGCGTTGCGCGACGCCAGCCGCTCGGCGCTCACCGAGCTGTCCAAGAACAAGGGCGGCGACCTGGATATGGACGGCGCCCGCAAGCAGGCGCGGGCCGCGACCGAGGCCGTGCACCAGGTCGCCGAGCGCGTACTGGAGGGCGCCGAGCAGGACGTGGTCTGGCTGGAGCGCAGCGAGTTCAAGGGCGTCAAGAACTCCACGCTCAAGATCGCCCCGCTCGGCATCGAGCACCTGCTGCGCTTCAAGATGTTCGCGCGCACCCCGGTGGTCCTCACCTCGGCGACGCTCAAGCTCGGCGGCGACTTCACCGGCGTGGCCGGCAGCGTCGGGCTCTACGGCAGCGAGCGCGTGGAACTGGACTTCAAGCCGGAGCTGCCCGAAGAGATCTACGACGCGGCGGTGAAGCTGCTGCGCGACGGCGACAGCGACGGCGAGGAGTTCCTGGACACGGTCCAGAACCTGCCGCAGCACTGGCGGGCCCTGGACGTCGGCTCGCCCTTCGACTACCCGAAGCAGGGCATCCTGTACGTCGCGCGGCACCTGGACCCGCCGGGCCGCGACGGCATCCGCGACGACCAGCTGGACCTGCTCGCCGACCTGATGGACAACGCCGGCGGCCGCACGCTGGGCCTGTTCTCCTCGATGCGCGCGGCCCAGACCGCCACCGAGAAGCTGCGGGCGAAGATCGACCTGCCGATCCTGTGCCAGGGCGAGGACTCGCTGGCCGAACTGCTCCGCAAGTTCTCCTCGGACCCCGAGACCTGCCTGTTCGGTACGCTGTCGCTGTGGCAGGGCGTGAACGTGCCCGGACCCTCGCTGCAACTGGTGGTGATCGACCGCATCCCGTTCCCGCGCCCGGACGACCCGGTCTCCGCGGCCCGCACCGAGGCCGTCGGCCGCAGCGGCGGCAACGGGTTCATGGCGGTCTCCGCCTCGCACGCCGCGCTGCTGCTGGCCCAGGGCGCCGGCCGCCTGGTCCGGGCGATAGACGACAAGGGCGTGGTGGCGGTGCTGGACTCCCGGCTGGCGACCAAGCCGTACGGCGGCTTCCTGCGGGCCTCCATGCCGGCCTTCTGGCAGACCGACGACACCGACAGGGTGCTGAAGTCGCTGCGGGCCATCGACGCGATGGCGAAGCTGGCGGAGAACGCCGAGAAGGACCGCGAAAAGGACGACGAGCAGGAGGACGAGTGGGACGCCGAGGAGGACTGAGGCGGGCAGCCAGCACTGCCCGCCTCGTCGGGTCAGTGCTGCGACTCCTCGGGAACGCTCGCGAACGCGATCTGCTTGATCGCCGTGGCCTTGTCGCTGTTGTAGGTCCCCAGCTTGGCCCCGGCCACCTTCGCCGGTGCCGGCAGCCGCAAGTCCTGGACGTCCTTGCCGCTGCTGTCCGGAGTGGGGTTCGCGGTCACTGCCAGTGAGGTGTAGCCGGCGACCGCGTCCGAAGCCGATTGCGGGTTCAGATCGATGCCCGCGTACATGGTCTGGCCCGAGGCGATGATGTGGGGTCCGCCGCCGAGCCCGTTCTCGATCAGGGGCCGGGTCTGCTCCGGGCTGCTGTTCTGGCCCGCGGTGATCCAGACGTAGGGCAGATAGTCGATGTCGCACGCCGGGCCGGTGTTCTTCACGGCGATCACGTAGACCGACGCCTTCTGGCCCGAGTCCGGCGGCACGAGCGAGGCGTTCAGCTTGGCGTTGTCGCACACGGCCGGTGCGCCGCCGGGTGCCGTCGAGCCGGTGGACGCGGAGCTTGCCGGCGCGGTCGTGCCGGAGGAAGCAGACGCGCTCGGCGCGGACGACGTCGCGCTGCTTGAGGCGTCGGAGGGTGCGGCGACGGCGCTGGTGCCGGACGTGGCCGGGTCCGAAGCGGCGGAGTTCGCCGTGCTCGAAGAGCAACCGGCCGCGGCAGCCACCACGAGTGCGCCACCCGCCAGGAGAGCGATGCGGTTCAGGGTTTTCACAGCGAGATGACGTGCGACCGGCGTCGGTGGTTGCCCGCACCTTCGAAGGAGGCGTTCCTGGCTTGTCCGTGGGTCAGAGCGGCCGGCGCTGAGGCGGGCAGCTGTCGCCCGCCCGCCTCATCAGCTCCTCTGTCAGCTCTCCGGCGTCGTGGAGTACTGCAGCGCGTTGAGCGCGTTGGCCGGGTTGGTCGCGTAGACCCCGAGCTTGGGGCCGGAGACGTTCATCGCGTTCGGGAGCTGAAGGTCCTGGACGTCCTTGCCGCTCGAGTCCTTCGTGGGGTTCGCCGTGACTTCCAGGTAGCTGTAGCCGGCGCTGTCCGAGGCGGAGGTCGAGTCCAGGTCGACCGCCGCGTACAGCGTGGTGCCGGACAGGAAGGTCGAAGGCTGCGCGGTGCCGGCGGCGCCGCCGGGGACCAGCGGCCGGAGCTCGTCGGAGCCGTCGGTCGGGCTCTTCACGATCCACAGGTAGGGGATCGGGTTGATCATGCAGGTGGGGCCGGTGTTCTTCACGGCGATGATGGGGTTCGTCGGCGGCTGGCCCTTGTCCTGCCAGAGCGAGGCGTTCAGGTTGGCGTTGGCGCAGACCGGGTGGCTGACCGGGGCGGCGGCGTTGGAACCGCCGGAGGAGCCGCCGCTGGAGCCACTGCTGGAACCGCCATTTGATCCGCCATTTGATCCGCCGTTGGAACCGCCGTTGGAACCGGTGCTGGAGGAGGAGCCGCCGGCCGGGGCGCTGGAGGAGCCGCCGGCGGGGGCCGAGCTGGAGCCGGCAGCCGGGGCGGAGCTGGAGGGGGCGGTGGTGCTCGGCGCGGCCGCGGTGGTCGAGGAGCCGGCGGCCGGGCCCGCGGCGGCGGGCTTGGCGCTCGAGGCGCATCCGGTCGCGGCGACCGCCACGAGAGCGCTGCCGGCAAAGAGAGCGATGCTGTTCATTCGGTTCATGTCACAGTGACGTGCACCGGGTACAGCAGGTTGCTGACAACCCTAAGGTGTTGAGGAAACTCCGTGACCAGCCTGTTCGCGCGGCGGCGGCGGGTCCCGCCCAATAAGGGCCCGCCGCCGTGGCGCGCAGTGCTGATCGACGTAACGCAGTGCTGATCGATCAAACGCCGTGCTGCTCGATCAAACGCCGTGCTGATCGATCAAAGGCGGCGCAGCACGGTCACGACCCGGCCCAGGATGACCGCGTCGTTGCCCGGGATCGGCTCGTAGGCGGCGTTGCGCGGCATCAGCCAGACCGCGTTCGCCTCCTTCTTCAGCTCCTTGACGGTCGCCTCGCCGTCGATCATGGCGGCCACGAACTCGCCGTTCTCGGCCTGCTTCTGCTGGCGGATGACGACCACGTCGCCGTCGCAGATCGCGGCCTCGATCATCGAGTCGCCGACCACCTTCAGCGCGAAGAACTCGCCCTCGCCGACCATCTGCTTGGGGATCGGGATCATCTCCTCGACCCGCTCCTCGGCCAGGATCGGGCCGCCGGCGGCGATCCGGCCGACCAGCGGCACGTACGCCGGCTCCGGCTCGGAGCCGTTGCCGGACCGGGCCGCGCCCTCGGCACCGCGCACGATGTAGGCGCGCGGGCGGTTCGCGTCGCGGTGCAGGAAGCCCTTGCTCTCCAGGGTCACCAGCTGGTGCCGCACGCTGGAGGTGGACTGCAGGCCCACGGCCTCGCCGATCTCGCGCATCGACGGCGGGTAGCCCCGGCGCCGGACCGAGTCGCGGATGACGTTCAGGACCGCCGTCTGGCGCTCGGTCAAGCGCGGAGACGGTACGTGCCCGTCGTGCGCGGCCTCTCGGGTGTCGGTCGGGGAAGTACTCCGGACGGCCATTGCTTGTGGCTCCTTCGCCATTGAGCTGGGCGGTGGCAGGGGACGAGAAAGTTTGTTCGCTTGGATCAACCGTAGCGGGTGCCACCCCCACAGTGACGAACGGCTGTTCGACAACCCGTGAGGGGGGCGGGCGTACGGAATGTCTAACGCGGCACCGGCTGGAAGGTAACGGCCTGTTTCCACAACTCTGTTCGCTCGCGTCACGCCGGTACCGGCGCGGCGTTGGTCCGGTCGGGCGAAAACCGGGGAGAATCTTGGGGATTCGAACAGCGCCCCGGGCTTGCCCCTGTAGCTGGGGCGATCGCGAACAGTAGTCCCACGGACCCCGTTGGACCCTTACGCAAGAGCCCGATCCGGGTTGCGAGCGGTGGGGCGAAGTGGCTAACGTACCCCTACATCTTGTGATTGGAATAGCGTCAACGCTCCATAGGTTGTGGTTAGTGGACCACAGCGGAGGGTGACGTCATCCCGTCACGCGCATCGCCCGTCACGCTGTGAGAAGGAGGCCGGAAAACCGTGCACTGTCCCTTCTGCAAGCATGACGACAGCCGCGTGGTGGACTCCCGCAGCTCCGAGGACGGCACCTCGATCCGCCGCCGCCGCCAGTGCCCCGAGTGCGGGCGCCGCTTCACCACGGTGGAGAGCGCTCAGCTCCTGGTGGTGAAGCGCTCCGGTGCGACCGAGCCGTTCAGCCGGGACAAGGTGGTCGGCGGCGTGCGCAAGGCTTGTCAGGGACGACCGGTGACCGAGGGTCAGTTGGCCGTGCTCGCCCAACGGGTGGAGGACGTGCTGCGGGCCGCCGGGTCGGCGGAGATCCCCGCCCACGAGGTCGGGCTGGCGATACTCGTGCCGCTCCGGGAGCTCGACGAGGTCGCCTACCTCCGCTTCGCATCGGTGTACCGGGCCTTCGAGTCCTTGGAGGACTTCGAGGCCGAGATCCTGATGTTGCGGGCGGAGCGCGAACGGGCCTGAGGCCCGAGCCCGCCACTGCCGGCGGGGACATGATGAAAACTTTGCGGGGTCGGCAACTGGGGCCCGGCGATTCAGAGCTTGTTCAATTCCGTAGGCGGCGAACCGCCTCGGAATGTCGGAATGGTTTCCCAGGACGGGAGAGGGAAGAAGTATGACGGAGACGGCTAGCGGACCGCGCGGCGCGGCGTCGGCCCGCGGCAACGGGAAGGCTCCCATGAAGCCCGGGCAGGTCGTGCCCGCCCCGGGTGTTTCCCATGAGGTGAAGACTCCCGCCAAGGGCGGTCAGGGAATGCAGATCGAGCGGATCCACACCACCCCCGGCGTGCACCCGTACGACGAGGTCGTGTGGGAGCGCCGCGACGTCGTGATGACGAACTGGCGCGACGGCTCCATCAACTTCGAGCAGAAGGGCGTGGAGTTCCCCGAGTTCTGGTCGGTCAACGCCGCGAACATCGTGACCACCAAGTACTTCCGCGGCGCCGTCGGCACCCCGGTCCGCGAGTGGTCGCTCAAGCAGCTCATCGACCGGATCGTGAAGACCTACCGCAAGGGCGGCGAGGACCACGGGTACTTCGCGACCCCGCAGGACGCGGAGATCTTCGAGCACGAGCTCGCCTACGCGCTGCTGCACCAGATGTTCGCCTTCAACTCCCCGGTCTGGTTCAACGTCGGCACCAAGTCGCCGCAGCAGGTCTCGGCGTGCTTCATCCTGGCCGTCGACGACTCGATGGACTCGATCCTGAACTGGTACCGCGAGGAGGGGCTGATCTTCAAGGGCGGCTCCGGCGCCGGCCTGAACCTGTCCCGGATCCGCTCCTCCAAGGAGCTGCTGTCCTCCGGCGGCAACGCCAGCGGCCCGGTCTCCTTCATGCGCGGCGCCGACGCCTCGGCCGGCACCATCAAGTCCGGCGGCGCGACCCGCCGCGCGGCCAAGATGGTCGTGCTGGACGTGGACCACCCGGACATCGAGGAGTTCGTCCAGACCAAGGCGCGTGAAGAGGACAAGATCCGCGCCCTGCGCGACGCCGGGTTCGACATGGACCTCGGCGGCAAGGACATCACCAGCGTCCAGTACCAGAACGCGAACAACTCGGTGCGCGTGACCGACGAGTTCCTGACCGCGGTGGAGAACGGCGAGCGCTTCGGCCTGCGCGCCCGGCAGACCGGCGAGGTCATCGAGACCCTGGACGCCAAGAAGCTGTTCCGCGACATCGCCCAGGCCGCCTGGGAGTGCGCAGACCCGGGCCTGCAGTACGACGACACCATCAACGCCTGGCACACCAACCCCGAGACCGGCCGCATCACCGCGTCCAACCCGTGCTCGGAGTACCTGTCGCTGGACAACTCCTCCTGCAACCTGGCCTCGCTGAACCTGATGAAGTTCCTGCGCGAGGACGACAGCTTCGACACCGGGACCTTCGTGAAGATGGTCGAGCTGATCATCACCGCGATGGACATCTCCATCTCCTTCGCGGACTTCCCGACCCCGGAGATCGGCCAGACCACCCGCGACTACCGCCAGCTGGGCATCGGCTACGCCAACCTCGGCGCGCTGCTGATGGCCACCGGCCACGCCTACGACTCCGAGGGCGGCCGCGCCATCGCCGCGGCGATCACCTCGCTGATGACCGGTGTCGCCTACCGCCGCTCGGCCGAGCTGGCCGGCGTGGTGGGCCCGTACAACGGCTTCGCGCGCAACGCCAAGCCGCACGCGGCCGTGATGAAGAAGCACTCGGACGCGGCGGACGCCTACGTCCCGCTGGAGGACTTCGACAAGGAGATCCTGGAGCTCTCGCGCACCGAGTGGAAGCGCGGCCTGGACATCGGCGCGGTCAACGGCTGGCGCAACGCGCAGGCCTCGCTGCTGGCCCCGACCGGCACCATCGGCTTCATGATGGACGTCGACACCACCGGCGTGGAGCCGGACCTGGCGCTGGTGAAGTTCAAGAAGCTGGTCGGCGGCGGCTCGATGCAGATCGTGAACAACACGGTCCCGCGCGCCCTGCAGCGCCTGGGCTACCAGCAGGAGCAGATCGAGGCGGTCGTCGAGTACATCGGCGAGCACGGCCACGTCGTGGACGCCCCGGGCCTCAAGCCCGAGCACTACGAGGTCTTCGACTGCGCGATGGGCGAGCGCTCCATCGCCCCGATGGGCCACGTCCGGATGATGGCGGCGATCCAGCCGTTCCTGTCCGGGGCCATCTCCAAGACCGTGAACATGCCCGAGCAGGCCTCGGTCGAGGACGTCGAGGAGATCTACTTCCAGGGCTGGAAGCTCGGCCTGAAGGCGCTGGCGATCTACCGCAACAACTGCAAGGTCGGCCAGCCGCTCCAGGACGCGAAGGGCCAGAAGGCCGCCGAGGCCGCCGCGGCTGCCGCCTCCGCGCTGACCACCACGGCCACCACGGCCACCACGGCCACCACGGCCACCACGGCCGCCACGGCCACCGTCCCGGCCCCGGCCGCGGCGACGCTGTTCGCGCAGCCGGTCCGCAAGCGCCTGGGCAAGAACCGCCGCGGCATCACCAGCTCCTTCTCCGTGGGCGGCGCCGAGGGCTACATGACGGCGAACTCCTACGAGGACGGCGACCTCGGCGAAGTCTTCCTGAAGATGTCGAAGCAGGGCTCGACCCTGGCCGGCATGATGGACGCCTTCTCGATCGCCATCTCGGTGGGCCTGCAGTACGGGGTCCCCCTGGAGACCTACGTCGCGAAGTTCACGAACATGCGCTTCGAGCCGGCCGGCATGACCGACGACCCGGACGTCCGCATGGCCCAGTCGATCATCGACTACATCTTCCGCCGCCTGGCTCTGGACCACCTGGACTTCGACACCCGCGCGGCCTACGGCATCTACACCAACGAGGAGCGCCAGCGCCAGCTCGAAACCGGCAGCTACCTCCCCGACGAGGACGAGCAGCTCGACCACGAAACCCTCGCCCAGTCCGCGCCGATAGAGCACCGGACCGAACCGGCCGCCCCGGCAAAGAAGAACGACCCGACCCCCCTGCCCACCCCGAAGAGCGTCGGCTCCTCCACGGAGCTGCTGGAGGCGAAGCTCGGCTACGCCGCCGACGCCCCCCTGTGCCTGACGTGCGGGACGAAGATGCGTCCTTCGGGGAGCTGCTATGTGTGCGAGGGGTGTGGGTCTACGAGCGGGTGCAGCTGAAGCCCTCTGCCTCTGAGACAGCTGAGACAGTGGGGCGGATGAGCCGCTACTGGCCTAAAAGCGTGTCCCCTTGGAGCTCGAGCTCCAAGGGGACACGCTTTTTATTAGGGAGCCGCCCGCTCACGGCAACAGCGGCGCCACTCGGTTGAGGTGGTAGTCCCAGTTCCCGGCGCCCTTGGCGGTGTTCGCGACGGCGTCCGCCGCGGCCTTCGTCACGACCGAGGTTCCGCCGAAGACGACGATCTCCTCCACGTTCGTGGAGTTCGCTGCCAGGTAGGTGGACTCGCCGGCGGGCAGCCCGCTCGGGCCGCTCAGCAGCAGCGGACCGGGGTGGGTGCCCAGCAGCGCGCCGCCGCCGAGGGCGTCCGGCCAGTTGAAGCCGGTCGCCACGCCGACGGTCGCCGGCTTGGAGGCGCCGCTGTAGAAGTGCACGGCGAGCTGTCGGGCGGTGTCGAAGCGGTCGGTGCCGCGGAACTGCCCCGTGATGCCGTTCAGCGGCAACGCCGAGGCGAGGGCGTTGCTCCCCTGATTGCCGACGCCGAACACGGAGTCGCCGGCATGGCGGCTGGCGGCCAGGTAGTCCCTGGTGGCCTGCGGAAGGGTGTTGTCGTCGCTGAGCAGGACCACGGCGTCGGACTGCGCGCCGGCCACGGCGCCGGCCGCCAGCGCGTCCGGATAGTCCCTGCCGGTCGCGACCAGGAACGTGTGCGGCGTCGCGGTGATCTGCTTCGCGATGGCGACGGCGGTGGCGTCCCGGTCCTGGCCGGCCACCCGCACCGGGGTGAAGCCCAGGGCCGCCACCTGGTGCAGGACGTTGTCGGACAGCGCGCTGGTGCCGCCGAGCAGGTACACCGTCGCGTGCGCCGGGAGGACACGGGTCAGCTCCTTGGCCACCGTCGGGTCCAGCGACTTGGTACCGGTCAGCAGCAGCGGGCCCTTCTTGTGCGCGGCCAGGGCGCTGCCGGCGAGGGCGTCGGCGAACGTGTCAGAGCGCGACAACACCGCCGAGGCCGCCTGGCGGCCGCCGGCTCCGGCCGCGGCGAAGCCGAGCTGGGAGGTCGCGATCGCGGTGGCGACACGGTCGCCGCCGCCGACGCGGTCCTGCTGGGTCCGGGCCACGACCGGGCGCCACGCGGCCGGGAGGGTGTAGACGCCGGTCGCGGGGGGCACCGCGGCGGACACGGCGCCGGTGCCGGGGTTCCACACGGCCACGTGGGTCCCGGTGGGGCTCTTGCCGGAATTGGCGTCGACCGCGGCGAAGGCGATCTCGGTGCCGTCCGGCGACCACGCGATGGCGGGCTCGATCGTCGATGCGAGCGGCGTGTCGTGGTGGGACGCGAGGTCGATCACATGCAGCGAGCCCTGCCCGGTCTTCGGGTCGGTCTCGTCCACCGCCAGACGGGTGCCGTCCGGCGAGGCGCGGACGGTGTCGAACTGGCCGGTCGCCACCGGCGTCAGGGCCGGCTCGCCGGGGTGCCAGACCGAGATCGTGGCCTGGGTCGCGGAGAAGTCGTCCAGGACGTACCCGCCGTCCGGCAGCACGTCGAAGATCTGGTGGCCGGTGCCCAGCGGATCCGGCACCGCCAGCGGGGCCGCGCCGGTGCCGTCCGGCTTGACCGTCCACAGGGCCGGCTTGCTGGAGCCGCCGCTCTTGGCGAAGGCGATGGCCGACCCGTCGGCGAGCCACACGGGCGAGGCGACGGAGACGCCCGTCTCACTGGCGGGCACCGTGTAGACGGTCACCGGATGGGTGAGCTCGGCGTCGTAGACGACGACCGACTTGCCGACCACCACGGCGGCGTTCGCACCGTCCGGCGACCACGACATCCCCTGGCCGGTGAACGCCAACGGCGTGCTCCGGTCACCGCTCGCGTCGACGGCCCGCAGGGTCATGGCACTGCCGACTTCGCGCCCGTAGTAGAGCGCACCGTTCCCGATCAGCCGCCGGGAGCCGTCCGAGGCCGCGTCACCGCCGGCTCGGGACGTGGCGGCGTGCGCGGACGCCGCCGCCATCGAAGCCGCGACCCCGGTCATCGCCAATCCGGCGACCGCGCGGGTGGCGATGCCCCGCTTTCCGCCGTTCTCCAGCACCACGGACACCTCAGTTCTCAATGGGTTGATAGGATTGTCACCGTTCAGATGTCGGTCATTTGTATCCATCGCCGGACGGCCGGGAATCCTCCAGGTGGAGGAGGGGTCGTACGTTCTTTCGATGACGGGTTTGCCCGGGGTGGCGCCGGGCCGGGTGTGGCAGCATGTCCGCGAACAAGGGGGCGGACATGGGGTTGGGTATCCGCGCGACCGTGGCTGCGCTGCTCATCGCGCTGTTCTACGGGCTGCTCGGGGCGGTGACGTGGTTCGGGGTGGCGACCGTGCACCGTGCCTTCACCGACCCGGCCTACCTCGGCAAGGACCGGGTCGTCGTCGGGCTCTTCGGCACGGTTTTCGTGGTGCCGGCGGTGCAGGTCGCGATCGCGGCGGTGAAGCGTCGGGCGCCCGCCTACGCCGGCGTCGAGCTGTCGCCGGACGCGCAGCCGGAGCTCTGGCGCTTCATCGAGACCCTCGCCGGGGCCTGCGAGGTGCCGGCGCCGACCCGCATCGTCGTGACCGCCCAGGTCAGCGCGGCGGCGCAGAGCTCGGCCGCGTTGTTCGGCACGCTGCGCCGCGAGCGCACGGTATACCTCGGCCTGCCGTTGCTCGCGGTTCTAGACACGGCCCAGATCGCGGCAGTCGTCTGTCACGAGCTCGGGCACCACGCGGGCGGCGACTCGCGGCTGACGGCCCTGACCTACCGCTCGGGCGACATGCTGCTGGCCGCCACGATCCGGCGCGGGAAGCTGCGGATGTTGTCGCTCACGCAGGGCCTGTTCCAGGCCTTCGCCGGGGTGTACTTCAGCATGACGTTCGCCCTGCGCCGCCGCCAGGAACTCGCCGCCGACCGTCTCGCCGCACGCGTCGCTGGATCCGAGGCGACGGCCACGGCCCTCGAAGCCCTCCCGCTGATAACGGCCACCTACGCGGTGTTCGCTCAGTCCAACCGCACCAGGACATCAGCCGGTGAGCCCCTCGACCCGGCCGCCGACCTGGCCGGATACCGTGATTTCTTCGAGTCCGCCACGCTGGCCGCGCCGGACGGCCCCGTGCGGCGACGCCTCTTCGACTCCCACCCGCCCATGGCGGAGCGGGTCGCCGCGGTCCACGGGATCGGCAGCCCGCCGACCGTGAGCATCCCGTCCGGCCAGGCCATCGATCTCCTGCGGATGTGGGCCGAGGTCGCAGCGGCCACCGCACAGGTCACCCGTTCCGCCCGGTCACGCTGACACTGCGCCGCCCTCACCCCACCGACCAAACCGCCCCCTCCGGCATCCGCGACTGCAGCATCCCCACCCCGTCCCCGGCCAGCGCCGCCAGCCCGGCGGGCCGTCCCGTCATCGCGAGCACCAGCGCCAGCGCCGGGCCGCTCACCTCGGGGCCGCTGCCGGTCGTCCAGTCGGCGTCGGTGGCGCGAAGGGTCAGGCCGGTGATGCGGTTCTTGGCGCCGATCAGCAGGTTCGACTTCTTGTAGAAGTCTGCGACGCGCAGAACCGCGTCGGTCGGGTACTCGTGCGCGATGCCCAGCGGTCTGCGGATGTCCTCGGCGTGGACGATGGTCTCGCCGAGCCAGGAGTCGGCCGGGCCCGGTGGGTGGGTCGAGGTGTCGGCCTGGCTCTCGAAGGCCGCGAGGCCCTCCGCTGGCGTTCCGGAGGTGCGCTGGCCTATGTCCGCGTCGGTCATGGCGCCGAACTTGAAGCCGGACTTGGCCAGCTTGGTGAGGAACTTCGGCGGGGTCATCTCCGCCGTCGCCGTCATGTGCGCCAGGACGTCGCGGACCGAGCGCCCCGCGCACAGCGACTGCGTGTCCCACTGCTCCGGCGTCAGCTGCTGGAGATCCGCCGCCAGTGCGTGGCGCTCGGAGTGGATGACGGGCCAGGGGCTGGGTGCGCTCATCAGGGATCCCTTCGACGCCCCCGCCACCAGCCAACCACCGTGCGGGTGGCCGCGCTACTGGTCGCGCGGCCCGATGCGCGCCGGCTAACCGAACTGCACCGCTACCCGAACTGCACCGACCGCTTGGCCAGCCCCATCCAGAACCCGTCGATCACCGACCGCTGCGACCCGAGCTCCTCCTCGGCCGCGCCCAGCGTCACGAACAGCGGCGCGAAGTGCTCCGTGCGCGGATGTGCCAGCTTCCCGGCCGGCGCCTTGTTCTCGAAGTCCAGCAGCGCGTCCACGTCGCCGGCCTCCAGCGCGCGGTGCCCCCAGTCGTCGAACTCCGACATCACCGAGTGCACCTTGCCCTCCTGGCTCAGGGCCCGCAGGTTGTGCGTGAAGAAGCCGCTGCCGACGATCAGCACGCCCTCGTCGCGCAACGGCGCCAGCCGCCGTCCGATGGCCATCAGCTGCTCCGGCTCCAGCGTCGGCATCGACACCTGGAGCACCGGGACGTCCGCGTCCGGGTACATCTCGACCAGCGGTACGTACGCGCCGTGGTCCAGCCCGCGTGTCGGCTCGTCCTGCACCTCCAGTCCCGGCGAGTGCAGCAGCTTGCGCACCGACTCCGCCAGCTCCGGCGCGCCCGGGGCCCGGTACTGGACCTCGTAGTAGTGCTGCGGGAAGCCCCAGAAGTCGTACACCAGGGGGATGGTCGTGGTCGCGCCGAGCGCCAGGGGCGCCTCCTCCCAGTGCGCCGAGACCATCAGCACGGCCTGCGGCTTCGGGAGGTCGGCCGACCACGCCGCCAGCTGGCCGGGCCAGATCGGGTCGTCGGCCAGCGGGGGAGCGCCGTGGCTCAGGTAGAGCGCGGGCATCCGTTCGGGGGACACAGTCTCTTCGGTCATGGCTTCTCCCGGGGGTGTGCGGAGGTTCAGGCCACGGACAGCACGTCGTCCAGCGCGATGCTGTGCCGTGTGTGCTCGACCTTGGCCCGCAGGTAGCGCAGGTTGTGGGCGGTGGTGTGGGCCCCGGTCGGCACGCGCTCGGTGACGGTCACGTGCAGACCCGCCAGCTGCGCCTCCTTGTCCGGATTGTTCGACAACAGGTGCACGCTGTCCACGCCGAGGGCCGTCAGCATCTGCGCGGCGACCGTGTAGTCGCGCGCGTCCTCCGGCAGGCCGAGGGCGACGTTGGCCTGGTACGTGTCCAGGCCCGAGTCCTGCAGCGCGTAGGCGTCGAGCTTGTTGTACAGCCCGATGCCGCGCCCCTCCTGCCGCAGGTAGAGCAGGTAGCCGCCGGCCTCGGCGATGCGCTCCACCGACTCGCGCAGCTGCGGGCCGCAGTCGCAGCGGGCCGAGCCGAACACGTCGCCGGTCAGGCACTCCGAGTGCATCCGGACCAGGGGCGGGACGCCGGGCACGGAGCCGGGCTCGCCGAGGACGACGGCCAGGTGCTCCCCGCCGTCGACCAGGCCGTGGAAGGTCACGAGCTCGGCGTCGACGCTGTAGCCGTCCCCGAATCGCAACGGCACGCGCACGCGGGTGCGAATGGTGGCCTCGGGCGTCTCGGCCGCTGGTGGCTGGCCCGCGAGCGTCTCAGCCTCGGGTGTCTCGGTCATGGCACGGGTCCCTCCGTGACGAGTTGTTCCAATTCGAACTACCGGTGCGAAGCCAGAGCCTAGACCGCCGTTCGAATTTGAACAAACCCCACGCGTCCCGAGGCTATTCCCGAGGCTGTGCCCGGGCTATTCGCGCAGCCGCCGCGAGACCTCGCCGAGCCCCTCGGCCAGCACCGCGAGCTGCTCGGGGGTGAGCACATCGATCAGCGCCTCGCGCACGACCGCCACGTGCCCGGGCGCCGCCTGCTCCAGCTTCTTGCGCCCGGCTTCGGTGAGCACCGCGAACACGCCGCGCACGTCGGTGGGGCATGACCGCCGCTCGGTCAGCCCCGCCTTCTCCAGCTGCGTCATCTGGTACGTCAGCCCGCTCTTGGAGTTCAGCAGCGCCTCGGCGAGCTCGGTCATCCGCAGCGACCCCTCCGGCGCGGCGGAGAGCCGCACCAGGATCTCGTACTGGGTGTGCGACAGCCCGGCGTCCTCGCGCAGCTGGTGGTCGATCCGCCGCTCCACCAGAGCACTCGCGGCCAGAAAGCCCGTCCAGGCCTGCATCTCCTGTGCGGAAAGCCACCGCGGTTCGTCACCCATGCCCGCGATTCTAACGAGGGGAAATCAGCGTGGTGTAAGCCCCAACCCCACCGCCAGCTCGCGCACCTGCCGGTCGAACCACTCGCCGCGCTCGTCGAACACCCGATTGAGTCGTCCGAAGACTTCGAAGTTCACCGCGCCGAAGACATGCGTTACCGCGCTCACGGCACGCTCGATGACATGCGAATCCTCAGCGAACCCCATGCCGACCGCGACGGTACGGAGTTCCTCCGCATAGGCGGGGTTCTCTGTGGCGGGAGAAATCGCAGCACCGTGCGGAGCGTGGATCTTCCCGGCCGTCTCGGCTTCCGCGACGCACCGCACCATCGCGATCATCGCCCACGCCCCCGGTTCGATGGTCTCGTCGGGCGCCAGGTAGCCGGGGATCGGGCTGCCGTAGATGAGCGCGTACTCCGCCGGCCTGGCTATGGCCCAGCGGCGGACGGTGTGGCAGACCGCGAACCAGCGTGACAGGTACGCGTCGCGGCGGTCCACGCCACCGTCCGCCTCCTCCACCGCCTCCCCGAGGTCGTTGTACGCGTCGATGATCAGGGCGGTCAGCAGTTCGTCGCGGCTGGGGAAGTAGCGGTAGATCGCCGACGAGACCATCCCCATGTCCCGCGCGACCGCGCGCAGCGACAGCGCCGACCCGTCGCGGGCCAGGTGCTCCAGGGCGACCCGTTTGATCTCGTCGGTCATCTCCGCGCGGACCCGCGCCCGGATGGAGGGCGCCGGAGTCTGCTCCGTATTCGAAATCCTCGCCGCGTTCATACCGGTGAGTATCGCACACAAGCGAGAGCAGTGCTCTTGACAGTGTGCGGCGCTCTGGTGCACAGTGATGTCAACAGAGAGCAGTGCTCTCAAAGAGAAGCATCGCACACCGGATCGCCGGTGAAGAGGAGTGGACATCATGGCGCTGCACGTCATCGTGGGTGCGGGACCGGTCGGGACGGCCACCGCGAAGGTGCTGGCCGAGCGCGGCGAGCAGGTGCGCGTCGTGACGCGCAGCGGGTCCGGCCCCGAGCACGCGAACATCGAGCGCGTGGCCGCCGACGCCACCGACGCCGACCGGCTCGGCACCCTGGCCGACGGCGCCGCGGCGCTCTACAACTGCGCGAGCCCGGCCTACCACCAGTGGCTCACCGACTGGCCGCCGCTGGCCGCCGCCCTGCTGGCCGCCGCCGAGCGCAGCGGCGCGGTGCTCACCGTCGCCAACAACCTCTACGGCTACGGCCCGGTGGCCGGCACGATCACCCCGGACAGCCCGCTGGCCGCGACCCACCCCAAGCTGAAGCTGCGCGCCGATATGTACCGCGACGCGCTGGCGCTGCACCAGGCCGGCCGGATCCGGATGACCGAGGTCCGGGCCAGCGACTACCTGGAGGCGAACTCGATCTTCTCCTACGTGCTGGCCAAGCCGCTGGACAACGGCAAGCGCGCCTACGTCCCGACCCCGCTGAACGTGAAGCACAGCTGGACCTCCATCGCCGACGTGGCGCGCACCCTGGCCCTGGTCTCCGGCGACGAGCGGGCCTGGGGCCGGGCCTGGCTGGTGCCGACCACGGAGCCGCTGACCGTCCGGGAACTGGCCGACCGCTACGTCGCCGCGCGCGGCCTGCCGCCGGCGAAGCTGACCCAGCTGCCTTACGCAGTGCTCTGGGGCGCGGGCCTGTTCGACAAGATGTCGAAGGAGCTGCGGACCACGCGCTACCAGTTCGCGAAGCCCTTCACCATCGACAGCACCCTGACCGAGAAGACCTTCGGCCTGGCGCCCACGCCGATCGACGACGTGCTGCGGACGATGACGGTTCCCGCGTAAGTCAGTGGTGATCAGTACCGTGGAAGACGATCAACCGAACGACGCTGATCACCCTGACCGAGAGGATCGCGTGCCATGACTGAGCCGTCCCTGTTGTCCCTGCGTGACGCCGTCCGCGGCGAGGTCCTGCTGCCCGGCGAGGAGGGCTTCGACGCCGCCCGCAAGCCCTACAACCTGGCGGTCGTGCAGGACGTGCGCGCCGTGGTGACGGCCGCCGACGCCGACGACGTCGCCGCGCTGGTGCGCTACGCCAACCAGGCGGGCGTCCCGATCGCGGTCCAGCCCACCGGCCACGGCGCCTCGGGCACGGCGGCCGGCGCCATCCTGCTGCGCACCGGCCGCCTGGACGAGCTGAGCGTGGACCCCGAGGCCCGCACCGCGCGCATCGGCGCCGGTGTGACCTCCGGCGCGGTCAACGCCGCGACCGCCCCGCACGGCCTGATCGGCAAGCCCGGCAGCTCGCCGACCGTGTCCGTGGCCGGATACACCCTCGGCGGCGGCGCCGGCTTCTTCGCCCGCAAGTACGGGATGTCCTCGGACCACGTGATCGAGTTCGAGGTCGTGGACGCCACCGGCGAGCCCCGCAAGGCCAACGCGGAGGAGAACCCCGACCTGTTCCACGCCCTGGCCGGGGGAGGCGGCGACTTCGCGATCGTGACGGCGCTGACCGTGCGCCTGCACGAGGAGCGCGAGCTGTTCGGCGGCACGACGTTCTGGCCGGATTCCCGCGCGGACGAGGTGTTCGCGGCGTTCCGCGACGTCACCGCCTCCGCGCCGCAGGAGCTGAGCGTATGGGTGTCGCGCGCGCAGTTCCCGGGCGGAGCGCCGGCGGTGGTGGCGGTGACCGTGGCGTATCTGGGCCCGGAGACGGACGGCCGCGTGCTGCTGAAGCCGTTCGAGGCGATCGACGGCGTCCTGAACGGCGCCTGGAAGGCCCTGCCGTTCGAGGAGCTCGCGACCATCACGAACGACCCAGTCGACCCCGGCCCGAGCGTCTCGCGCGCCGAACTGCTGGGCCGCTTCGACGCCGGCACCATCGCCGTGCTTCTGGCCGAACCGGTCGCGCCGCTCCTGGCCCTCCAGGTCCGCCACCTCGGCGGCGCCCTGACCGGCGCCCGCCCCGGCCCGCGCGGCCCGGTCGCCGAGGAGTACCTGGTCTACCTGCTGGGCCTGGCGCCCACGAAGGAGGCCGGCGCGGCCGTGGCCGCGAAGCAGGCGGAGGTGGTGGCCGCGCTCGGCGACGCGGTGACCGGCGGGAAGCTGGCGACCTTCCTCGGGGCGACGGACACGCTGGCCGACACGATGGCGGCGGACGAGGCCGAGCGGCTGCGCGGGCTGAAGAAGAAGTGGGATCCGCAGGGGCGGTTCGTCGCGAACTTCCCGCTGGGGGAGTAGGCCGTAGTCAGCGACGGGGCGGCGCCGGACTGTCAGGCCGCCCCGTCGTACTCGTCCCGCGCCGCGCGCAATGCCTCCAGGTTCGCGAAACCCCACTCGCGGCACGCCTCGATCGCCGGCAGCAGGCTCCGCCCCAGCGGCGTGAGCTCGTACTCCACGTGCGGCGGGTTCTCGTCGAAGACCGTGCGGGTGATGAATCCGTTGCGTTCCAGGGCGCGCAGCGTCTCGGTCAGTACCTTCGGGGCCACTCGGCTCAGGGGCACCCGCAGCTCGGTGAAGCGGCGCGGGCCGCCTTCGAGGCAGATCAGCACCAGGCCGCCCCACTTGTCGGCGATACGGAACGGCGACTCGGCCGAGGGGCAGGCGGCGTCGAACATGTCCGGGCTCAGCGATTCCACAGGTCGAGCCTAGTTACGTTGCAGTGACTGGGGCGGTCCGTCCTACCGTCGCGGACATGGCGAACATCATTGTTTTCGGAGCAGGCGGTCGGGCCGGGCGGCCCACGGTGGCCGAGGCGGCTCGGCGCGGGCACACGGTCACGGCGGTGGTCCGGGACCCGGCCAAGTACCCGGACCTCGGCGCGGTGGCCGGGGTGAGCGTCGTCGCCGGCGACGTCACGGACCCCGCGAGCATCGCAGGGCTGGCGAAGGGGCACGACGTGGCCGTCAACACCGCCGCGGCCATGGACGAGGGCCACTTCGTCGCCGCGGCCCGGGCCCTGATCGAGGGGCTCGACGCCGCCGGCGTGCGCAGGCTCGTCGCGGTCGGCATCGGCGGCGCGCTCGAAGTCGCACCCGGCGTCCCCGCCCACGATGGCGACGGCCTGCCCGAGGAGGCCCGCGCCTTCTCCCGCGGCCACGCCGCGCAGCTCCCGCTGCTGCGGGCTTCGCACCTGGACTGGGTCGTCCTCGCGCCGCCGCTGGTGTTCCTCGACGAGGGCCCCGGGACCGGCGCCTACCGGCTCGGCGGCACGCGGGCGATCCCCGGGGCCGACGCCTTCGCCTACGCCGACCTGGCCCTCGCGCTCGTCGACGAGGCCACGGCGCCGACCCGCTCCCGGGAGATGGCCGCCGTGGCCTGACGTGCCGGAGCCCGCCGCCTACCCGTTAGGCGGTGGCCAGCTCCTCACTGCGAAAAGAGACCCCGAGATCGGACAACACGGACCGCGCGGCACGCCGTCCCGACTCCATCGCCCCGTCGATGCCGGCGGTGTCCCGATGATCTCCGCACACGTACAACCCGTGGATCAGGCGTACCGGACGCCGGAAGTTGTGCGGCGAGGTCATCGCGGGCACCGCGTGCGGGAAGTGGTGCACCGCCACGCACTCCCAGCGGTCGTCGCCGCCCGGGTACAGCTCCGCGAGCCGGGCCCGGACCGCCGACTCCAGCTCCGAGGTGCGGGTCCCGGTGTGGCCGACCACGTTCGTGGAGACCAGGGTCCGTCCGTCGGGGCTGCGGCTGGGCACCGCGTGGCTGACCGCCGCCGTGCGCGCGACCGGCGAGTGCGGGTCGGCGTCGACCAGGACCGCCGGCTCGGTGCGCGGCGGCGGCAGCACGGTGGCGTGGTGGAACGCGGTCACCGACCGCGGCTCCGGCTCGTGCAGGCCCGGCAGCAGCTCCACCGCCGTCGCCGGGTCCGTCGCCACCACCACCGCGGAGCTGCGCAGCACCTCGTCGGCGGTGACGACGCCGTTCGCGTAGACCATCAGGACCTCGGTCTCCAGCCGCACCGCGCCCGGCGGCAGCTTCTCGGCCAGCCGGTGCGGGATCGCCGCGATGCCGCTCGCCGGCAGGCACCAGCGCCCCCGCACCAGCTGCCGCAGCGCCAGCTCCATCGCCCGGCCCGACACCGCCAGCGCCGGGTCCGGCTCGGCGGCGAAGGCCTCCAGGTACGGCCGCAGGAAGCCGTCCACCACCCGCCGCGACAGGCCGACCTCGGCGACCAGCGCCGCGGCCGTGCGCTCGGGGCCGGCCAGGATGGCCTCGGGCCGGCTCAGGGCCACCCGCAGCAGCCAGCCCGACTGGCGGCGGCGCTCGGCCGGGGAGCCGAGCGGGGTGCGCAGGACCGTGCCCGCGCCGATCGCGCCCATCGCCCCCGTCCCGCCCATGGCATTCATCGCGCCGATCGCGTCGATCGCGCTCTGGCCGCCGGCGCGGTCGCCGTAGCGGATCCGCTTGCCGTCCAGCTGCAGGTCCACGCCGGGGGCGAAGCTCCCCAGCTCCAGTTTCGCGTTCTCCCCGTGCTCGACGGAGTTCACCAGGTGGAACCCTTTGTCCACCAGGAACCCGGAGACCCGCTCGGTGCCGGCTCTGCCCCCCACCCGGTCCGACGCCTCGATGACCAGGACGTCCAAACCCGCCTCGTGCAGCCGCCCCGCGGCGTGCAATCCGGCGACGCCGGCGCCGACGACGATCACGTCGGCGTCCAGGCGATGCCGGTGGCTCGGACTTTGTGCTGTCACGTGAGCCCCTCCACCCTCTAGAGCCGACCTCCCGGCGCGCCTTGTGGGCCCGCGTGGTTGGCGCGCAGGGCAGGGCGAAGCCGGCCGAGCGTCGGCGCTTGTGCAGGGATGCCTACCCCTGCGCCCGTGGCGTACTCACGGGAAACGCCTGCTGTCTCAGCATTTGAGAACTCTGGGTATCCGGGCCGTCACGCATTTAAGAGGCCTGATTCTCCGCTGGTTCGCCGCGGCCTCAGGCGAGCGCGGCGGCCAACGCCGCGCGGGCGTCGGGGGTCGTGAAGGCGAACCCGGATCCTGTCAGCCGTGCCGGCAGCACCCGCTGGCTTCCGGTGAGCTCATGGGCCATCTCCCCGAACATGACCCGCAGCGCGAACCCCGGTACCGGCATGACCGTCGGCCGGTGCAGCACATGGCCCAGGGCCTTGGTGAAGGCGCGGTTCGTGACCGGCAGCGGACCGGTGACGTTCACCGCCCCGGTCATGGTTCCCTCCGTGGTCAGGGCCATGATGTGCTTGACCGCGGCCAGGTAGTCGGCCATCCCGATGAACGAGAAGTACTGCCGGCCGCTGCCGATCGGGCCGCCGATCCCGGCCTTGAAGAACGGCAGCATCCGCGCCAGCGCGCCGCCGGAGCCGCCGAGCACGACGCCGTTGCGCAGGTGCGCCACCGGGATCCCGGCGTCCTCGGCGGGCTTGGTCGCCGTCTCCCAGTCCCGGCACACGGCGCCCAGGAAATCCTCAGAGCCCGGCGACTCCTCGGTGACCGGCGTGGTGCCGGTGTCGCCGTAGAAGCCGATCGCCGAGGCCGACAGCAGCGCCTTGGGCCGCTCGGTCAGCAGGGCCAGCGAGCGCGCCAGGGTGTCGGTGCCGTGGACGCGGCTCTCCCTGATCTCGCGCTTGTAGGCGGCCGACCACCGCTTGTCGCCCAGGCCCGCGCCGGCCAGGTGGACCACGACGTCGCAGCCCTCGTACGGCTTGGGGTCCGGGTCGCCGAACGGCGACCAGTGGCGCTCGCCGGCGGCCTCGTCGGGGTGCGTGTGGCGGACCAGGCGGACGATCTCGTGGCCGTCTTCGGTGAGCGCGGCGGAAAGGGCCGTGCCGATCATTCCCGTGGAGCCGGTGATGGCGATCCGCATAGCAGCAGCATAGCCCTGTGATCCGCGCCATCCGGGGAGCCGGGGCGCCACGAAGTCAGGTTAGGCTAACCTAAGTTACAGAGATGATGAAGGAAAGCAAGACGATAGGCGGGCCCGCGCGCCCACGGTGGTGCTGCGGGCGGGCAGTTCGCCGACGAGCGCGCCGCCTACCTGGACGTGCGCCGGGACGACCTCGCGGTGACGCTGACCCGCGAGCCGAAGACCAAAGCAGGCTGAGACCAAAGCAGGCTGAGACCAAAGCAGGCTGAGACCAAAGCAAAAGGCAGTGGCCCAGTCCTTTCGGACCGGGCCACTGCCTCGTTCTCAAGCGCTACCGGCGACTACAGCCCGAGGTCGGCCTCGAACTTGCCCTCTTCGAGCCGCTCCTTCATGGTGACCAGGAAGCGGGCGGCGTCCGCGCCGTCCACCAGGCGGTGGTCGTAGGTCAGCGCCAGGTACACCATCGAGCGCACCGCGATGACCTCGCCCAGGTCGGGGTCGTTGATGACCGACGGGCGCTTCACGACCGCGCCGGTGCCCAGGATGCCGACCTGCGGCTGGTTCAGGATCGGGGTGTCGAACAGCGCGCCGCGGCTGCCGGTGTTGGTCAGCGTGAACGTGCCGCCGGCCAGCTCGTCCGGGAGGACCTTGTTGGTGCGGGTCCGCTCGGCCAGGTCCGCGATGCCGCGGGCCAGGCCGCCCAGGTTCAGGTCGCCGGCGTTCTTGATGACCGGGGTCATCAGGCCCTTCTCGCTGTCGACCGCGATGGCCAGGTTCTCGTAGTCGTGGTACGTGACCGTGCCGGCCTCGGTGTCGATGACCGCGTTGACGTTCGGGTGCTGCTTGAGCGCCTCGATCGCGGACAGCGCGAAGAACGGCATGAACGACAGCTTCACGCCCTCGCGCGCCTCGAACTCGGCCTTGGCACGGGTCCGCAGGCGGGCGATGTTGGTGACGTCCACCTCGACCACGGTGGTCAGCTGCGCCGAGGTCTGCAGCGACTCGAGCATGCGCTTGGCGATCAGCGCGCGCATCCGGGTCAGCTTCTCGGTGCGGCCGCGCAGCGGGCTCGGGGCGACCGGCGCCTTGGCGGCCGGGGCGGAGCCCGAGGACGCCGCCGGGGCGGCGGCCGGAGCCGGCTTGGCCTTGGCCGCGTCGATCACGTCCTGCTTGCGGATGCGGCCGCCGACACCGGTGCCGGTGACGCCGGCCAGGTCCACGCCGTGCTCGGCCGCCAGCTTGCGGACCAGCGGGGTGACGTAGGCCGCGGCCGGCTCGGCGCCGGGGGAGTCGACGCGCGCGGCCGTCTGGGCCTGCGCGACGACGGCCGGGGTGCCGGGCTTGTACTCGCCGCCCGGGGCCGGAGCCGGGGCGGTCGCGGTGAACGACGGCGTGGCCGCCACGGCCGGGGCCGGGGCCTGCGGTGCCGGGGCCGGAGCGGCGACCGGCGGGGTCGCCGGCAGCGGCGCGGGCGCCGGGGGAGCGGCCTGCGGGGCCGGGGCCGGGGCCGGAGCGGGAGCCGGCGCCGGGGCGGCCTGCGGCTGGGCCGGAGCGGCCGGGGCCGCGGCCGCCGGGGCGGAGGCACCCGGAGCGCCGATCACGGCCAGCTGCGCGCCGATGTCGATGGTCTCGTCCTCGGCGACGCTGATCTCCAGCAGGACGCCGGCGACCGGCGAGGGGACCTCGGTGTCGACCTTGTCCGTGGAGACCTCCAGCAGCGGCTCGTCGACCTCGACGGTGTCGCCGACGGCCTTGAGCCAGCGGGTGATGGTCGCCTCGGTGACCGACTCGCCCATCGCCGGCAGCGTGACCGGGGTGCCCGAGACGGCGCCGCCGGTCGGGGCGGCCGGAGCAGCGGCCGGGGCCGGAGCCGGGGCGGCGGCGGCCGGCGCGGGGGCCGGAGCGGCAGCCGGGGCCGGAGCAGCGGCCGGAGCCGGGGCCGGAGCGGCCGCGGGGGCGGCAGCCGGGGCCGCGGCGGCCGGAGCCGCCGGGGCGGCGTCCGCGGTGTCGCCGATGACCGCCAGCTCCGCGCCGACCTCGACCGTCTCGTCCTCGCCGACCTTGATCGACACCAGGAACCCGGCGGCCGGGGACGGGATCTCGGTGTCGACCTTGTCGGTGGAGACTTCGAGCAGCGGCTCGTCGACCTCGACCCGGTCGCCTTCCTTCTTCAGCCAGCGGGTGATGGTGGCCTCGGTGACCGACTCACCCATCGCGGGCAGAACTACTGAGACCGACATGAGCGCTCTCTATCTCCTTCGCAGAACATTCCGTGCAGAATTCTCAGGGCTTCCGCAGGCTGTGTCCTGCGGTGTCCATACAGCAGGCTTATCAGTCGTGGACGTGGAGCGGCTTGCCGGCCAGGGCCATCATGGCCTCGCCCATCGCCTCGGTCTGGGTCGGGTGCGCGTGCACGAGCTGGGCGACCTCCTGCGGCAGCGCCTCCCAGTTGAAGATCAACTGCGCCTCGCCGACGAGTTCACCCATCCGGTCGCCCACCATGTGGATGCCGAGCACCGGTCCGTCGACCTGCTGGACCACCTTCACCTGGCCCGAGGTCTTGAGGATCTTGCTCTTGCCGTTGCCGGCCAGGTCGTAGTTGAAGGTCTTCACAGCCGCGTCGCCGTACTTGGTCTTCGCCTGCGCCTCGGTCAGACCCATGGAGGCGACCTCGGGGTGCGAGTAGGTCACGCGCGGCACGCCGTCGTAGTCGATCGGGGCGGGGTTGAGGCCCGCGATGTGCTCGGCGACCAAAATGCCCTCGGCGAAGCCGACGTGCGCCAGCTGCAGGGTCGGGATCAGGTCGCCGACCGCGTAGACGCCGGGGACCGAGGTGCGGCAGTACTGGTCGACCTTGACGAAGCCGCGGTCCATGGCGACCCCGGCCTCCTCGTAGCCCAGGCCCGCGGAGACCGGGCCGCGGCCGACGGCCACCAGCATCAGGTCGGCCTCGACGGTCTTGCCGTTGGCGATGGAGGCGCGGACGCCGTTCTCGGTGTACTCCACACCGGAGAAGAAGTTGCCCAGTTCGTACTTGATGCCGCGGCGGCGGAAGGCGCGCTCCAGCAGCTTGGAGGAGTTCTCGTCCTCCAGCGGGACCAGGTGCGGCAGGCCCTCGATGATGGTCACGTCGGTGCCGAAGGACTTCCAGACCGAGGCGAACTCCGAGCCGATGACGCCGCCGCCGAGGATGATCGCCGAGGCCGGGACGTAGTCGAGCTTCAGGGCGTGGTCGCTGGAGATGATCCGGTTGCCGTCGATCTCCAGGCCGGGCAGCGACTTCGGCACCGAGCCGGTCGCCAGCACCACGTTCTTGCCGGTCACGTTCTGACCGTTGACCTGGATCGTGTTCGCCGAGACCAGCTTGCCCTCGCCGGGGATGAACTCGATCTTGCGGGCCTTCACAATGCCCTGCAGGCCCTTGTACAGCTGGCCGACGACGCCGTCCTTGTAGGAGTTCACGGCCGCCATGTCGATGCCGTGGAAGGTGGCCGCGACGCCGAACTGGGCCGCCTCGCGGGTGTTGTCCGCGACCTCGCCGGCGTGCAGCAGTGCCTTGGTGGGGATGCAGCCGCGGTGCAGGCAGGTCCCGCCCACTTCGGCCTTCTCGATCAGCGCCACGCTCATGCCGAGGTCCGCCGCCCGGAAAGCGCAGGCGTAGCCGCCCGAGCCGCCGCCGAGGATGACCAAGTCGAACTGGTTGTCGCCTGCCACGTGCGTTCCTCTCACTGCCTGCTTCTCGCTTTAGCCGGTCCCGTTCCGCCCCACACTGACACACTGCTGTGGAAGGGTCAGCGAGCGGACGGACGCGGAGTCGCGGGTAGCGCATCCGCGACCGGAACGCCAGTCTAGTCCGCGTGCGGACCCGACTTCTGCCGAGCCCCGCGGCCCGGCCGAAGGGAGCAACGATCTTCCGGGAGTGGTTATGCCCCTGTTCCGCCGACGCCGTCCCACCATGCCCGTTCCGGCTCCCGGACCGACCGCGCCGCCGCCCAGCAGGAGATCCACTGAGGAACTGGCCGCCGCCGAAGCGCACTTGAGCGAGTTCGCCCGCAGCCGGACCGGAGTCGAGGCGTACATAGAGCCGCGCACCTCTGTGACCGACACCACAGTGGTCTTCATCGCGGCGTCCGGGGAGTGGACGCGGCGGCGGGTGCGCAGCCCGCAACAGGCGCACGCTCTGGCGCGCGCATTAGGTATTCCTGCCTACGACGCCGATGTGGTCGGCTACCCACAGCGCATGCGGGACTGGACGCGCAAACGTGCCGAGGAGGACAAGCGACGGCTCGACGGAGTCTGACACCGCGGCCTCGGTGGAAACCCGGTCTGCCGAGAACCCGGTCTGCTGGGAAACCGGTCTGTCAGGAAGCCGGTCTGCCGGGCCCCGGTCTCAGCCGCTGTCGTCGTCGGCGCTCACCTTGCAGAACCAGGAGTCGGCGCCCTCCAAGTCACCGCGCCGCTCGCAGAACTGCCCCATCGTGGCGATCGCGTCCTGATAGCCGCTCACGGCCGCGCGGTGCACCAGTTCCTCGCCGTCCTGGTGCTCGCCCCGGTGCCACAGCAGGACGCCCAGCTTGTGCACCGCCTCCAGGCTGCCGAGGTCGGCGGCCGACCGCAGCCAGCGCTCCGCCTCGGCGGGGTCGTGGTGCTTGGCCGCGTGCGCGAGGCGCAGCATCGCCTCGGTGTCCCCGTGCGCCGCGGCGGCCCGCCACTGCTCGATCCGTTTCTCGTGCCAGTGCAGCATGGCGCCCTAGGCTAATCGACTTGCCCGATCAGGGTGCCGACAAGGTAGGTGATCCCCATCGCCAGCGCCCCGCCGATCACGTTGCGCAGGATCGCCCTCCCCGGCGCCGCGCGGCCCAGCCGGGCGCTGAACCAGCCGGTGGCCACCAGCGCGATCAGCACGCTGACCACCGTGACCGGGACCCGCCAGCCGTCCGGCGGCAGCACGATCGCCAGCAGCGGCAGCAGCGCGCCGACGCTGAACGCCACGAAGCTGGCGAGCGCCGCGTGCCAGGGGTTCGCCAGCTCGTCGGGGTTGATACCTAATTCCGTCTGGGCGTGGGCGCTCAGGGCGTCGTGCGCCGTCAGCTCCTTGGAGACCTGTCGCGCCGTGGTCTCCGTCAGCCCCTTGTCGCGGTAGAGGCCGACCAGTTCCTCGAGCTCCGCCTCGGGCGTCTCGGCGAGTTCCTTGCGTTCCATCGCCAGCGCCGCCTTCTCGGTGTCGCGCTGGGTGGACACCGACACGTACTCCCCGGAGGCCATCGACAGCGAGCCGGCCAGCAGCCCGGCGATGCCGGAGGCCAGCAGCGCCGAGCGGGAGCCCGTGGCCCCGGCCACGCCGACCACCAGGCCGGCCGTGGAGACGATGCCGTCGTTCGCGCCCAGCACCCCGGCGCGCAGCCAGTTCAGCCGGGTGCCGAGGCCTTCGTGCGGGTCGTGGGCCGGGTGCCCACCCTGGTCGGTGCCGTCGTCGGCGCTCATGGCCTCACGCTTACCCGCGAACGCCGAAGCGGTCACCTCCCGTTCGGGGAGATGACCGCTTCGGATCAGTTCGGATCAGTACCGGGTGCCTACTTGCCCGCGCCCAGGTCCTCGGCCAGCTTGACCAGCGTCCGCACCGCGGCGCCGGTGCCGCCCTTCGGCGTGTCGCCGTAGGGGGCCTTCTCGTTGAAGGAGGCGCCGGCGATGTCCAGGTGGGCCCACTTGATGCCCTCGCCCACGAACTCGCGCAGGAACAGGCCGGCGACCAGCATGCCGCCCATGCGCTGCCCCATGTTCGAGATGTCGGCGCTCTGGGTGTCGATGGTCTCGCGCAGGTACTCCGGCAGCGGCATCGGCCACATGTCCTCGCCGGCGGCCTTGGCGGTCTCCACGATGGTGGCGCGCAGGTCGTCGTCGTTGCCCATGACCGCCGAGTACCGGTCCAGCGCCAGGACCTGCGCGCCGGTCAGGGTCGCGACGTCCAGCAGCAGGTCCGGGCCGTCCTCGCTGGCCCGGGCCAGCGCGTCGGCCATGACCACGCGGCCCTCGGCGTCGGTGTTCATGATCTCGACGGTCTTGCCGCCGTACATGGTGATGACGTCCGAGACCTTGATCGCGCCGCCGCCGGGCATGTTCTCGGCCAGCGACAGGTACGTGGTGACGTTGACCGGCACCTCCTGCCGGGCCACGGCCAGCGTCGCGGAGAACACCGCCGCGGCGCCGCTCATGTCCGACTTCATGGTGTCCATGGCGTTGGCCGGCTTCAGCGAGATGCCGCCGGTGTCGAAGGTGATGCCCTTGCCGACCAGCGCCAGGTGCTTCTTGGCCTTGGGGTGGCGGTAGGTCACGCGGACCAGGCGCGGCGGCTTGGCCGAGCCCTTGCCGATGCCCATGATGCCGCCGTAGCCGCCCTTGGTCAGCGCCTTCTCGTCCAGCACCTCGATGCTGAGCGTGGCCAGCGCGGCGTCCTTCACCTCGGCCTGCGCGCGCTCGGCGAAGGTCTGCGGGTACAGGTGCGAGGGCGGGGTGTTGATCAGGTCGCGGGCCAGGTTCACGGCGCCGGCGACGGTGGCGGCGCGCTCCAGGGCCTTCTTGGCCGGGGCCTGCTTGGCAGCCGGGGAGGCCAGCACGACCTCGCCCAGGGCGCCCTTGGCGTCCTTGCGCGGGGTCTTCAGGCCCTGCCACGCGTAGCTGCCCAGCAGCACGCCCTCGGCGATCGCGCCGACCTGCTCGGCGTCCTCGGCCGGCAGCGCGAAGACCGCCTTGGCCTTGCCGGCCAGCGAGCGGGCCGCGGCGGCCGCGGACTTGCGCAGGGTCTCGGTGCTCAGGGAGGCGCCCTTGCCGGGCTTCTTGCCCAGGCCCACGGCGACGATCAGCGGCGCCTTGACGTCGCTCTGCCCCGGCAGCCGGGTCAGCTCGCCGTCCTTGCCGGCGGCGCCGAGCAGATCCAGCGCCTTGGCCAGGGTTCCGCCGTAGGCCGCGTCCACGGCCTCGGCGCCGGGTGCCAGGGCGACGCCCTTGACCCCCTTTGCGGTCTCGGTGGCGTACACGCCGACTACGACGGCGTCCGCCTTGCCGGTCGCGGTAGCGGACAGGGAGATCGAGGTCATCGTTGATCCAGTTCTCGCTAGGACATCTGCAGATTCTGGCGGGGAAGGGGGTCGCCCTTCGCAGGGGTCGCCCTTCACAGCGGTCGAGGCGGCCGTCACCCGAGTCATCGTTACTTTAGGCGACTGTATTCCGTACCGGCATGCCGGGCGAGGCGCCGGGATGACCTTCCCCGTTCCCGGCCCGTCCACCCCCGCGTCGTTCCGCACGGCCTCGGCCGTGGCTCGTCGGGGCCCCCTTCTCGGGTATCGTCTCGGCCTGTGACCAGCGATCTGTTGACTTCGCCCCTGCATGCCCGCCACGTCGCCCTGGGCGCCAAGATGTCCGATTTCGGCGGCTGGGACATGCCGATCGAGTACAGCAAGACAGGCGGAGTCCTCAAGGAGCATGCCGCGGTCCGCGAGCAGGTCGGCGTCTTCGACGTCAGCCACCTCGGGAAGGCCTCGGTCACGGGCCCCGGCGCGGCGGCGTTCGTCAACTCCGTGCTGGCCAACGACCTGCAGCGCATCGAGCCCGGCCAGGCGCAGTACACGCTGTGCTGCGACGACGCCACCGGCGGCGTCGTCGACGACCTCATCGCCTACCTCAACGGCCCCGAGGACGTCTTCCTGATCCCCAACGCGGCCAACACCGCCGAGGTGGTCCGCCGGTTGCGGGCCGCCGCCCCCGAGGGCGTCGTCATCGAGAACCGGCACCGCGACTTCGGGGTGCTCGCGGTTCAGGGCCCGAAGTCGGCCGAGGTGCTGGCCAAGCTCGGTCTGCCCACCGACCACGACTACATGTCCTTCGCCGTCGCCTCCTTCCAGGACGCCCCGCTCACCGTCTGCCGCACCGGCTACACCGGCGAGCACGGCTACGAGCTGGTCGCGCCCTGGGACAAGACCGAGGCGCTGTGGGACGCGCTGCTGGCCGCCGGCGAGGAGTTCGGCATCCGCCCCTGCGGCCTCGGCGCGCGCGACACCCTGCGCACCGAGATGGGCTACCCGCTGCACGGCCAGGACCTGTCGCTGGACATCACCCCGAACATGGCGCGCGCCGGCTGGGCCGTGGGCTGGAAGAAGCCGGCGTTCTGGGGCCGCGAGGCGCTGCTGGCCGAGCGCGAGGCGGGTGCGAAGCGTCTGCTGCGCGGCATCAAGGCCGTGGACCGCGCGATTCCGCGCGCGCACATGGTGGTGAACGACGCCGACGGCAAGCAGATCGGCGAGGTCACCTCTGGAACTTTCTCGCCGAGCCTGCGCGAGGGTATCGGGCTGGCGCTGCTGGACCGCGAGTACACCGAGGGCGACACCGTGTACTTGGACGTGCGCGGAAAGGCCGCGGCGTTCACCGTCGTGAAGCCTCCGTTCGTGGACGTGCGCACCCGCGGCTGAGTTCCGGCTCAGGTGATCCGCCCCCGGCCCGAGCGCCGGGGGCGCCTTCGTGGGAGCATGGCCGCATGATCAGTGCCCCCCACACAAGTGGTAACGAGCGGCCGACCGGAGAGCAGTACACGATCAAGGCGGGCCAGTACACCGCCACGATCACCGAGCTCGGGGCGGGTCTCAGGAGCCTGCGACTGGACAACCGGGAACTGATCATGGAGTTTCCCGAGGACGGCACCCCGGTCGGCGGCAGCGGCCAGCTGCTCATCCCGTGGCCGAACCGTGTCCGCGACGGCAAGTACACCTTCCGCGGCGTCGAGCGCGAGCTGGAGATCACCGAACCCGCGCGCAACAACGCGATCCACGGCCTGACCCGCAACGCCCACTGGCACCTGGACGCCCAGACCGACTCCTCGCTCCGCCTGACCCTGCGCCTGGAGCCGCGGCCGGGCTACCCGTTCCTGCTGGACCTGGCCGCCGAGTACTCGCTGGACGAGGACGAGGGCCTGACCGTCTCGGTGACCGCGCGCAACGCCGGCGACTGGGAGGCGCCCTACGGCATCGGCTCGCACGCCTACCTGAAGGTGGACGGCGGCCTGGACGGCCCGCAGGGCCTGACCCAGGTCCCGGCCGGCCGCTGGCTGATGGTCGACGAGCGCATGATCCCGCAGTGCGAGGTCCCGGTCGGCGGCACCCCGTACGACTTCCGCGACCGCCGCCAGCTGCGTGGCGTGACCTTGGACACGGCCTACACGGACATCGTCCGCGACGCCGACGGCCAGGCCCGCGTCACCCTCGGCCAGGGCGTGGACGGCGTGACGATGTGGTTCGGCGCCGGCCTGGAGTGGGTGCAGCTGTTCTCCGGCGACCCGCTGGACGCGCCGTACCGCCGCTCGGCCCTGGCGGTCGAGCCGATGAGCTGCCCGCCGAACGCCTTCGCCAGCGGCAAGGGCCTGATCGTGCTGGAGCGCGGCGAGTCGGTGACGCACACCTGGGGCATCGTGGTGGGCACGGCCTAGCCGTGGAGAGCCCGGTTCAGAGCCCACTGGACCTGCGCTGGAACCACGGCGTACCGCGCTGGGGGCGTCGGGGGCGCGGGGGTCGCGGGGGTCCGCGCTCGGCCGCGGAGCCGCCGATCCAGGTGCAGTCCTACGGCGAGCGCACGGTGATCTTGCGCCAGAGCAAGAGCACGAGTTTCGAGGCGCCGTTCATCTACCTGCTCTTCGGCGAGGACCGCGCCTTCCTGCTCGACACCGGGGCCACCGCCGACCCGGCGGTCTTCCCGCTGCGCGAGACGGTCGACGCCCTGGTCGCGGACTGGCTGCGCCGGCACCCGCGTGAGGGGTACGAGCTGGTGGTCGCGCACACGCACGGCCATGGCGACCACGTCGCGGCCGACGCGCAGTTCGCCGGCCGGCCGGACACGGTCGTCGTCGGCAAGGAGCCGGAGGCGGTGCGGGAGTTCTTCGGGTTCGACGACGCCCGCTGGCCGGACCAGGAGGTGGAATTCGACCTCGGCGGCCGCGTGCTCCGGGCGGTCGGCGCCCCCGGCCACCACGCGGCGGGGGTGGTGTTCTTCGACCCCGAGACCGGCTTCCTGCTGACCGGCGACACCGTGTACCCGGGCCGGATCTACGTCGCGGACTACCCGGAACTGGTGGCCACGCTGAACCGCCTGGTGGCGTTCTGTGCCACGCACGAGGTGACGTGGGTGATGGGCTGCCACGTCGAGATGACCGACCGGCCCTGCCGCGACTACCCGGCCGGGGCGACGTACCAGCCGCGCGAGCGCGCGCTGCCGATGACGGCGGCGCAGCTGACCGCGCTGCGCGACGCGGCGGTGCGGGTCGGCGGACGGCGCGGGGTGCACAGGTTCGAGGACTACATCGTGTTCTACGAGCCCTCGGGACTGGCGAAGCGGATGTTCTTCGCTCGCGCTCTGCGGGCGCGCGTGATGGGCCGCTAGAGGGCTTTCGGATCGGGTGTCGCGGGTTGTAGGTCGAGTCCGGTCTTGGCGATGAAGCCGGCCAGGGTGCCTGGCCGGTACTGGAGACGGC
>NZ_JBGCCP010000014.1:0-258413 GCF_041262705.1 Catenulispora sp. MAP12-49
TGGAACGACAAGCCACTGGACCGCACCCGCACCAGCCACCTCTCCCGCCTCGAACTCGCCCTCATTGCTTAACCAAATAAATGGGCAACAGGATCTCCGCTGGTGGCGCAGTTCGGGTGAGCGTCGCGGGTCGCGTTGGCGGTCGGCGGTTCGCGCGTCCACGACCGCGCGCCGGTCCGAGTCACTGCGCATGCGTTTGGTCTGGCGGCCGTCTGCCGCGTTTGGTGGGTGCCTAAGATCAAAGGCAGGTGCCTCCGGCGGGTGCTCTACAGCGGGCGGCGCCCCCTGCGGGTGTGGCCACGCCAACAACAAGTACTGCTAAAACACCCCCATGCGACCTGCCATCCCCGCCGCCGTCACCGAAGCCGAGCGTCTCGCAGCCGAAGCGGGGTTCACCCAGTCCTGCATTCCCGAAGTCGGGCGGCTTCTGCGCGCCGCCGTCGCGTCCAAGCCCGCCGGTGTGATTGCCGAGAGTGGCACCGGGTGCGGGGTCGGTACCGCCTGGCTGCACAGTGGGCTGGGTGCGGATGCGCGGTTGGTCACCGTCGAGCGTGAGCCGTCTCTTGCCGCGAGTGCCGGCGCGCGGTTTGCTGGCGACGCCCGGGTCGAGGTGCTCACCGGGGATTGGCGGCTGCTGGAAGCGCATGCGCCGTTCGATGTCTTCTTCTGCGACGGCGGGGGGAAGCGTGACGATCCCGAGCGCGTCGTGGACCTGCTCGCGCTCGGAGGGGTGCTCGTCATGGACGACTTCACGCCCGCCGAGGGCTGGCCGCCGTTGTTCGACGGCCAGGTCGACGAGCTGCGCGTCTTCTACCTCGGTCATCCGCGGTTGGCCGCTGCCGAGGTGCTGACCACCCCCGGGACCGTGGCGATCATCGCGACGCGGCTCGGGTGAGGGGTGGTGGGGTCCGCTTTCCGGTGGGGGAGTGGGGCTGCGGGGGATTGGGGCTGCCGGGGGTGAGGCTGCGGGCGGCCGGAGAGGGCACTGCCGGACCGCCCGCTCCCGTCACCCCTCCAGGTACGCCAACAGTTCTCGATTGAACTCAGCGGCGCGGGTGACGATCAGGCCGTGCGGTGCGCTCTGCATCCGCAGCAGGCGGCTGCCGGCGATTGCCTCGGCGGTGCGGGCGCCGGTGGACTCCACCGGCAGGACGGCGTCGGCCTCGCCGTGTACGACCAGGGTCGGCACGGTGATGGCCCGCAGGTCGTTGCGGAGGTCGGTGGTCGCGGTCTGGAGCAGGGTCTGTAGTGCGCCGCGGTGGGAGGCTGCGGCGGCGAGCATGACCATGCGGGTGTGCAGGGGCCGGGGCATCGCCGGGCGCGGGGCGGAGGTGCGGCTGACTTCGAAGAACTTGGTGGCGAAGCGGTGCAGGAAGCTGACGCGGTCGTCGGTCAGGCAGCGCTGGTACTCGCGCAGCTTTGTGTCCTCCAGGAAGCCCTCGGGGTGCGTGTCGGTGCGGCGCAGGTACGGGCCCGCCGCGGAGACCAGCGCCAGCTTGGACACGCGCGGGTTGCCGAAGCGGCTCAGGTACCGCACCGCCGTGTTGGCGCCGGAGGAGAAGCCGACCAGTGTGGCATCCCGCAGGTCCAGGTGCTCCAGCAGCATGTGCAGGTCCGCGGCCAGGGTGTCGGGGTCGTAGCCGCCGCGCGGCTTGGCCGAGGCGCCGAAGCCGCGGCCGTCGTAGGCGACCACGCGGTGCCCGGCCGCCAGCAGGTCGGGGATCTGGAACTCCCACTGGCCGATGGACAGCGGCCAGCCGTGGAGCAGTACGACCGGTCGGCCGGCGCCCCGGTCCTGGTAGTGGATGTCGACGGGAAGGTGGTTCTCCTTGTCGACCGTCACCCGCGCCATGATTCCGCACCCTTTTCCGGTTCCGGGGGCGGGGAACTTCCCGTCCACACTTGAAATGGTCGCGGAAAGTGGCCTCCAGGTCACTGTTCTGATGCACATGGCTGACGGCTCGCGGTTGTGGCGGGGGATAACCGCCGCGCACGCCACGGCACGCTCCGGGGTGCGCTTGTCGGCACCGGGCCGTAGCCTGCCGACTATGGGTTCTGCCGAAGCGCACGTCGAAGCCGGTGGTCGCAGCGTCCGGATCTCCTCGCCGGACAAACTTCTCTTCCCCGACGCCGGGGTCACCAAACTCGGGCTCGCCACCTACTACGCGAGCGTCGCCGACGGGCTCTTCCGCGGCCTTGCCGATCGCCCCGTGGCCCTGAACCGCTTCCCGGACGGCCTGGGCGGCAAGTCCTTCTTCACCAAGGCCGCGCCCAAGGGCCTGCCGGACTGGGCCTCGACCGCGCGCGTCACCTTCCCCAGCGGCCGCACCGGCGACGAGGTCTGCATCACCGAGCCGGCCACCGCGCTGTGGACGGTCCAGATGGGCACCCTGGAGCTGCACGGCTGGCCGGTCCGCGCCGCCGACACCGACCACCCCGACGAGCTGCGCATCGACCTGGACCCGCAGCCCGGCACCGACTTCGCCGAGGCCGTCCAGGTCGCGGGCCAGGCGCGGGCGCTGTTCGAGGAACTGGGCATCCGGCCCTTCGTGAAGACCTCCGGCGGCCGCGGCCTGCACCTGCTGGTCCGCATCGAACCGCGCTGGACGTTCGTCGAGGCCCGGCGCGCGGTGATCGCCCTGGCCCGCGAACTGGAACGGCGCCACCCGGACCTGGTGACGACGTCCTGGTGGAAGGAGGAGCGCGGCGAGCGCATCTTCATCGACTTCAACCAGATGGCCCGCGACCGCATGACCGTGGCCCCGTACTCCACCCGGGCCCGCCCCGAGGCGCCGGTGTCGATGCCGGTCCGCTGGGAGGACTTGGCAGATGTGGTGCCGGGGGACTTCACGGTGAAGACCGTCCCGGACCTGTTCGCCAAGAACGGCGATGCGAACGCCGAGATCGACGAGGTCGCGCACAGCCTGGACGCGCTGCTGGAGATGGCCGACCGGGACGAGAAGGACCGGGGCCTGGGCGACCTGCCGTATCCGCCGGACTTCCCGAAGATGCCCGGTGAGCCCAAGCGGGTCCAGCCCTCCAAGGCGCGTGCCACTGACCAGGAAACAGGGAGCTGAGATGGCGGACATGAACCTGCCGGTGACGCCTCCGGTGGAGCCGATGCTTGCCAAGTCCGCGGCCAAGGTCCCCAGCGGCGACTACCTCTACGAGCCCAAGTGGGACGGCTTCCGCTGCCTTGTCTTCCGCGACGGGGACCAGGTCGTGCTCGGCAGCCGCGGCGGCAAGGAGTTGGGCCGCTACTTCCCGGAGCTGGTTGAGTCGTTGAAGGCCGCGCTGCCGCAGCGGTGCGTCGTGGATGGCGAGATCGTGGTGGTGGTCGAGAGTCGCCTGGACTTCGACCGGCTCAGTGACCGCATCCATCCCGCGGCGTCACGGGTGAAGCTGCTGGCGGAGCAGACGCCTGCCTCGTTCGTCGGCTTCGACCTGCTGGCGCTCGGTGACCGGGACTTGACGGCCGAGCCGTTCACCGAGCGCCGCGCGGCCCTGGTCGAAGCGGTGGCGGAACACCCGCACGTGCATGTCACCCGCGCCACCGACGATCCGAAGCTGGCCACCACCTGGTTCCAGCGTTTCGAGGGTGCCGGTCTGGACGGCGTGGTGGCGAAGCCGTCGCAGGGTCCATATACCCCTGGCGAGCGCAGCATGGTGAAGGTCAAGCACGAGCGCACCGCGGACGTGGTCGTGGCTGGCTACCGCCTGCACAAGAGCGGCCCGATCGTCGGCTCCCTGATGCTCGGCCTGTACGGGCAGGACGGCGTCCTGAACTACGTCGGCGGCTCCAGCGCCTTCACCATGGCCCGTCGCGCGGAGCTGATCGACGAACTCGCGCCCTACCTGCTGCCCGAGGGCGAGTCGCATCCCTGGGTGGACGCCGCCGAGGAGGGCGAGGACGAACACCGCCGCCCCGGAACGCTGAACCGCTGGAACGCCGGCAAGGATGTGTCCTTCATCGCGCTGCGCCCGGAGCTGGTCTGCGAAGTGCGCTACGACCAGCTGCAGGGCGACCGGTTCCGGCACAACGGACGCTTCGTGCGCTGGCGGCCGGACCGGGAGGCGAAGTCGTGCTCGTACGAGCAGCTGGAGGTGCCGGCGGCCTACGACCTCGCGGACGTGTTCGGGGGCTGATGCGACGGGAGCGGCTGAGCGGTCAGCGGCGGGCCTTCGCCTTCACGTCACGCACCACTTCGCGCAGGATGAAGAAGAGGTAGCACAGGACGAGAGGCGTCACGGCGACCACGAGCGGCCAGATGAGCAAGCCGACGGGCACTGGAATAGTCGTGATTCCCGGAGGACTGGCGAGCACGAAGGCCACGCTATCCGCCGTGCATTCGCTGTGTTCGAATTGTGAACCCCCGATGTGACTCTGGCGTCTCAGCCACCGATCCGTCGATATGGGGGAAGAACCTTGAGACGCCATCTCCGCACCGCCACCGCACGCGTGGGCGCCGTGGCCATCGCCGTGGCCACGATCGGCCTCACCGCGCCGGCCGCGCATGCCGACACCACTCCGGTGGAACTGCCGCCGCTGGTCGCCGCCGGGCCGAACTTCAACCAGGACCTGCGGACCGAGGTGAACTACTGGACCCTGGCGCAGATGGCCTCCGTCGGGCTGAACGACGACGGCCAGGACGCCACCGAACCGGCGAGCGGCTGGGACGACCTCAGTGCGCCGTGGTCGACCCAGGGCCAGGGACTCATCACCAAGACCGCCGGGAAGCTGTTCTTCGTCCAGAAAGACGTCGACAGCGGGGCGCTCGTCCCCGACTCGTGCTCGGCGGACGTCGTGACCAGCGGCAACCAGAGCACCGTGGTGACCGCCGCGCACTGCGTGGCCGTCCACACGCCGTTCGACCTCGGCGCGCCCTTCGGCATGGGCAACACCGTGGTCACCAACATGGTCTTCATCCCGGGCTACAACGGCGCGGCCCTGCCGCGCGGCACCACGAGCACGGCGCTGCCCGGCAAGGACATCGCGCCGTTCGGGGTGTGGGGCGCCACGCGGGCGTGGATCACGAACACCTGGAGCAACAGCGCCGACTTCGCCCTGGGCCACGACATGGCCGCGATACTGGTCGCCAATCCCGACGACCCGCGGCCGATCGCCCAGGTCACCGGCGCTCAGCAGATCGGCTTCAACCAGCCGCAGAACCAGTACGAGTACATGTTCGGCTACCCGCAGACCAACGAGCGCAACTGGTACTGGTCGAACAACAACAACGGCACGAAGGCCAGCAACGGCGAGCCGCAGAACCTGTGGCGCGGCTTCGACGGCCGCACCTTGAACGTCACCCGCGGCCAGTCCCAGCCCGACGCGGTCTACGCCAACGACGTGCTGAACACCGCGCAGGCCCCGGGGTGCAGCGGCGGGCCGTGGCTGCAGAACTTCGACCCCTCGACCGGGACCGGTGTGCAGACCGGTGTGAACTCCCGGTACCAGAACCCGTCCCAGGGACCGAGTCCCCTGGGCTGGCTGAACTGGTTGCAGGGCCCGCAGATGGAGGCCACGCACTTCGGGGATGAGGAGCAGGCGGTCTGGCAGGCCGCGCAGAACGCTTCGCTGTAGCGGGGCGCTTGCGCGTCGTTGTGACAATGAGGGCAGGTCGCGGGAAGCCGTGGCCTGCCCCTCGTCGCCAGCTGTGGCTTACGCCGACAAGAACGCCTCGGCTGTCGGAGCGAGCAACGGCGACATGAAGATGTTGTAGTGCGTGGTCCCCGGCAGCACCGCCAGTTGATGCGCTCCCGGACGCCCGGCCGCGTCCCATCCGGCGTCGCGCTCCCCGCCGCCGAGCAGTGCCCAGAAGTCGCACACGTGCTGCATCGAGTACATGTCGGCGTCGGCGAATACCAGCTGCGTCGGCACCTGGATGCCGCGGATCTCCTCGGAGTAGTCGAACGGCTGCTGCAGCCAGTCGCCCATCTTGCCGACCAGCGTCGGGAAGTCCTGCGGCCGCGGGGCCGTGCGCTCGTACAGCTCCCACATCGGTGTCTGCTTCATGAACGCCGCCGCCTCCGGCGACATCTGCCGCTGCTGAGCGCGCACGTCCTCATAGAAACCGTCCTGGCGGAACGGGAACGACACCACGACCAGCCTGCGCACCGCGTCCGGGTGCTGGATCCCGCACCGCAGCGCCGCGCCGCCCCCGAACGAGTAGCCCATGACGTCCGCGCGTCCCAGCCCCAGGTGCTTGATCAGGGCGGCCACGTCGTCGCCGAGCGTCTCCACCCGGATCGGGCGGTCGGCGTCGGCGGTGCGCGCGTGGCCCTGCAGGTCCGCGGTGATCACCCGGCGGCCGGCGGTCAGCGCCGGCAGGATCGGCGCCCAGTTCTCCGTGCCCTGGAAGCCGCCGTGCAGCAGCACCAGCGCCGGGTTCTCGGCGGTGACCTCGGCGTCGCCGTGCTCCTCGTAGTACATCGACAGGCCGTTGACGTCGGCATAGCTCATGTTCGGGCCCTTTCCTCGCGGATCGCTTCGCCAGGTTGGACGACGCGGACCCGGCGGACTCATCGCTCGCAGCCTTCCTACTTTCCCAGCCGTCCGCCACACTCGGCGTCCTCGGCGCTACCTTGATCGCCATGGAACTGCGCCAGCTCGAGTACTTCGTGGCCGTCGCCGAGGAGCTGCACTTCGGCCGGGCCGCCGAACGGCTGCACATCGGGCAGCCCGCGGTCAGCCAGCAGCTGCGGCGCCTGGAGCGGGAGCTGGCCGCCGAGCTGTTCGACCGCTCGCCGCGCCATGTGCGGCTCACCCCGGCCGGCGAGGCGCTGCTGCCGCAGGCGCGCGACGTGCTGGCCGCCGTGGCCCGGGCCCGGTCCGCGGTGGCGCAGGCCGCCGGCGCCCGCCCGGCGCCGCTGCGCATCGGCACCAGCTCCGGGCTGGGGGAGCGGCTGGAGATGGTGCTGGACGAGCTGGTCCGCCTGGCCCCGGACCTGCCGGTCGAGCTGGTGATGGCCGGGCCCACGCCCGATCGCCTGGACCGGGTCGCCGACGGTTCGCTGGACGCGGCCTTCGTCCGCGGCACGGTGCCCGACGAGGGCCGGGGCCTGCGGGTGGTTCCGCTGTGGCGGGACGAGGTGGTCGCCGCCGTGCCGGCCCGCCACCCGGTCGCGCAGGAGCCGTACGCCACCTTCGCCGCGCTGGCGCCGCTGGGCCTGCGCCTGACCGAGCGCCGCAACAACCCCGCGCTGGTGGACCTGGTCGTCGGCGCCTTCCACGCCGCCGGCTGCGAGCCGAAGTCGGCGAATCCCTATACCCGCCTGGCCGACACCCTGGCCGCGATCGGCGCCGACGGCGCCAGCTACACCGTCATGTACGCCGCGCGCGCCGAGCAGATCCGCAACCGCCGCGTGGCCTTCCTGCCCTTCCAGCCGCCGGGGCTGCGCCTGATGACCCACCTGGTGGTCAGCCGTTCCCGGCCCACGCCGCATTTCAGCCTCCTGATGCAGGGCTGTGAGCTGGCGATGGGCGGCGATGAGGGCGCGGCCGGCGACCAGTGATCGCCGCGGCGATGAGGGTCCGGCCGGCGATCAGGAATCGTGATGGCAACCAGTGCCGGTCGCGTCTGGTTCGGATCCCCGCTCTGCGATGAACTTGATCTCGCAAGGGGGAACGGGCCGGAAAGGCCGGAACCGCCCCTGATCGCCAGGGAGAGCGCCATGCCGAACATCACCATCCAGCAGATGCCCAAGACCGCCGAGCAGAAGCGCGAGCTGGTCACCCGCATCACCGACGCGATGGTCGACGTGTACAAGGCTCCGGTGGAGACCATCCACGTGTGGTTCCAGGAGGTCACCACCGAGGACTACGCCGCCGGCGGCCAGCTGCTGGCGGACAAGCTCGCCAAGAAGTAGCCCGGCTGCTACAACGGTCCCTATGCGGATCTTCATCAGCGCGGACATGGAGGGGATCACCGGGCTCGTGGACGCCGACGACGTCCAGCCCGGCGGCCGCGACTACGAGCGCGGGCGGCTGGCGATGACCGGGGACGTCAACGCCGCCGTCCGCGGTGCCGTGCGGGCCGGCGCCACCGAGATCGTCGTGAACGACGCCCACGGTCCCATGCGCAACCTGATGACCGAGAGCCTGCACCCCGCCGCGCGCCTGATCCGCGGCAAGCCCAAGACCATGGGCATGATCGAGGGCCTCACCGGCGACTACGACGCCATGCTCTGCGTCGGCTACCACGCCCGCGCCGGCGCCCACGGGGTGCTCAGCCACAGCTTCATGGGGCACGAGATCGAGGACATGTGGCTCGACGGCGCCGCCACCGGCGAGATCGGGCTGGTCCAGGCCTCGGCCGCGGCGCTGGGTGTTCCGCTCGTGGTGCTCACCGGCGACGACGCGGCTTGTGCGGAGGCCACCGCGTGGGACGACACTGTCGCCACGGTGCCGGTGAAGTACGTGCGCAGCCGTTTCGCCGCCGAGCTGCGCCCGGAGAACGAGGCGCGGGCGGCGATCGAGGAGACGGTCGCCAGGGCGCTCGGGGAGAGCCGCCGTGGCGCGGGCGGCGAGTCCGGCGGCTCTGGCAAGCCCGGCGACTCCAGCGAATCCACAGACTCCAGCGAATCCAGCGAATCCAGCGGCTCCAGCGCGCCGACCGCGACCCTGGCCGTGCGCTGGCAGTCCTCGGCGGTGGCCGAGATCCTGCTCGGCATCCCCGGCGTCACCGCCGTGGACCCGCGGACCGTGCAGGCCGCCGGCACACCGCCGGACCTGTTCCGTCAGTTCGGAGTATGGATGCGGGTCGCCTCCGCGCTGACGAATCAGGCCCCTTACTGCTGATCGTTCCGACCGGTCACTCCCGGCGGCTCAGTCGTCCTCGTCGTGCCAGTGCCGCGAGGCCTGCTGCTGCAACAGGGCCGAGATCTCGTTGGAGTCGTTGAAGACGTCCAGGACACCCTGGATGTCCGGCACGGCGGCGGCGTTGACCATCACCACGAAGATGAGCGTGCGGCCGTCGTCGGTGATCAGGTATCCGGCCTGGCTCTGGTCGGCGATCGACAGGCCGTTGTTGAGCAGGTCCTGGCCGATGACGGTGCCGGGCTTGGCGAACACCTTCCCCCGGGCCGGGCACGCGGTGCAGGTGCTCGCGTTCGAGCCGTCGACGCCCAGGATCGGCAGGGAGTTCCGGAAGGCGGCGGCGTCGGGGGTCCTCAGCCAGTAGGCCAGGATCCCGGCCAGGCCGTTCGGGGTGGCCCGCTCGGTCGCGTCGCCGCCGCGGCCGTCGTCGAGCTGGAACTGGGCCGGATCGACGTGCGCGACGTCCCGCAGGAACGCCTGCTCGACCGGGAAGGCGTCGAAGCAGTCGGTGCTGCCCTTGAACACCGCGATGTTGCACAGCGCCAGGTTCGCGCCGAGGTTGTGGCTGACCTTGAGGATCAGCTTCGCGTACTGGCTGTAGGGCGGGGAGACGTACTTGGCCACCTGCGGATCGCCGGTGTAGCCGGCCGGCAGCAGGTTCTGCGGGTTCGCCCCGGTCGGTGCCGCCGTGACGGTCACCCCGGCCCGGCCGAGCGCCTCGATCAGCGCGGTGCGGCCGAAGGCGTTCGGGTCCTGGATGCCGGAGGTGCGCAGGACCGGCTGCGCGCCCGCGGCGATGGTGCCGGACAGGGTGATGTGCGTGCCGTCCGGCGAGGCCGAGACGGTGATGTTCGTGGTACCCCCGGCGGCCACCGTCTGCACGGTCGAGGTCACGGTGTACGGGGCGACCTGCGGACGCCACATCAGCTGCGCCGGCTGGCCGGCGCTGGTCGGCGTGGTGAGCAGGTCGATGAGGTTGTCGTTGATGATCAGCGGGGTGGGCTGCGGGTCCAGCGGCGGCGGGGTGAAGATCCGCGGGTCGATGACCACGTCGCCGGCGACGTGGGTGATGCCCGAGTCGCGCACCTGCTGGGCGATCATGTCGAGCCCGGCCAGCGGGTCCTCGGGGGTCAGGGTCGCCCCGGGCAGGTCGTTGGCGTCGGTGTGGTCGATGTCGGTGTAGGCCACGGAGCCGTCGGGCTTGGTGCGCCCGCCCATCGTCAGGTCGCCCTGCGCGACCAGCGCCAGGTTCCCGGTCAGCGTGGAACCGGAGAGCGTGCCGACCGAGTACACCGGGGTGGTGAAGCGGTGGTCGGGGCCCAGGGTGTGCCAGGCCGAGGAGATGGTGACCAGCTTGGTGTCCGAGCCGGGGATGAAGCCCTGGTTCGGGAACTGGGAGTGGATCGTCTCGTGCTTCGCCGGGTCCACCTCCAGCACGCCCCACTGCGCGTGCTTGTAGGCGGGCTTGTCCATGATGGCCTTGATCGCGGGCCCGAGGCTGTCGTCGCCGGCCACGGCCGCGGGGCCGGTGGCGACCGAGGCGGCCAGGGCCAGAAGGGTCATACCGGCGGCAGCCTTCGTCCGCAGGCCGGTGGGGTGCATCCGTCTCATGAGGCGCATCGTAAGTGGCTGATATGGGGCAGATCGCGACCTCCGCCTCGTGCCGGGGCAGCGTCATCCGGTCGGCCGATCCCAGACAGGTACCACCAGGACCTGTCAGGACGCACCCCGCGCATCTAGCCTGGAGATCATGGACGGCCGAGACGAGTTCCGCGACTTCCTCACCTCCCGCCGCGCGCGCATCACCCCCGACCAGGCCGGCCTGCCCGCCTACGGCGGCGCCCACCGCCGGGTCCCGGGCCTGCGGCGCGAGGAGGTGGCACTGCTGGCCGGGGTGAGCGTGGAGTACTACACCCGGCTCGAGCGCGGGAACGCGCGCGGCGTCTCGGAGAGCGTGCTCGACAGCCTGGCCCGGGCCCTGCAACTCGACGACGCCGAGCGGGCCCACCTGTTCGACCTGGCGCGCGCCGCCAGCGCCGGGGGTGGGGGCGGCACCGGCCACGGTTCGCGACCCCGCCGGGCGGCCAAGCAGCAGGTCAGGCCCATCGTCCAGCGCATCCTGGACGGCATGGAGGGCACCCCCGCACACGTCCGCAACGGCCGCTTCGACTCGCTGGCGGCCAACCGGATGGGCCGCGCCCTGCTCGCCCCGGCATACGAGGGACACCAGGGACCGGTGAGCATGGCGCGCTTCGTGTTCCTGGACCCGCGTGCCGAGGAGTTCTACGGCGACTGGGAACGGACGGCCAACGACATGGTCGCCGCGCTGCGCTCGGAGGCCGGGCGCAACCCCTATGACAAGGCACTGACGGACATGATCGGAGAACTGTCGACGCGCAGCGAGTTCTTCCGCACCCGCTGGGCCGCGCACAACGTGCGTTTTCACAACACCGGGCTGAAGCGCTTCCACCACCCGGTGGTGGGGGACCTGGAGCTGGCGTACGAGGCGTTGGAGCTGACCGACGGCACCGGGCTGGTGATGAGCGTCTACAGCGCCGAGCCCGGGACGCCGTCGCAGGAGAAGATGGCGCTGCTGGCCAGCTGGGCCGCGACGGTCGAGCGCGAGGAGGCGGACTCGCGCCCGGCGGGGTGAGGGCGAGGAGCCTCACAGCTCCGGGAGTTGCTCGCCCCGGTGGGGATAGCGTCCGACTTCCAGCCTGAAGATGTACGCGCGAAGGTCGGCTTCGAGCCCGTCCGCGAGGTAGCCGAGGAACTCCCGCAAGCCCTCGGCGGCGTCGAGCGATTCACCCCCGGGGTCGATGTCCAGCACCTCCAGGGTTGCCGAGACGGCGTCGACGACGCGCTGCCGGCCGTGCCACCACGCGCGAACCGCCGCAGGAGTCCAGTGGTCGTCGCCGTCGCACGCGTAGCCGACGTACGGATCCGCCTCGGCCGCCTGCGCCAGCGCCGCGACCTCGTCGGCATCGCGGGGCTGGCGGAAGACGTGCTCTGCGAAGTATTCACCGGCGTAGATCACGTTGTGGGGCGCGCTCAGGCGGCCGGTCCAGCAGTTGTCGGTCATCCCGGTGTAGAACGGCCCAGGCACGTTCAAGACACTCAGGTCGGTCCAGCGGTCGTAGAACGCTCCACGATCCGTCTCCGACAGAGCACTGACGGGGTCCCACGAAGCATAGGCGGATTCCACACCGGGCAGGCTACCGGTGCCTGATCGGCTGTTCGAATCCGCCGCCCGGGTTCCGACCGCCAGGCCTTGGCTTGCCCGGCCTCAAGCCGCCCTACTCGGCCACCAACCAAGCCGCCGCATCCACCGGCAGCACCCTGTCGTCGTCCACCACCTCCGAAGCGAGCAGCACCCGATACCCCGCCGGCAACGCCACCGGCGCCGTCGACAAGTTCGCGTAGCACACCACCTCGCCGCGCCGGAACGCCAGAACGTCGGGTGGCGTCGTGATCCACTCCAGCGGCGCTCCGTCGCCCAGGCCCCGGTCCCGCCACTCGCGGCGGATGCGGAGCAGGGCTTGGTAGTGCGACAGGGTCGAGCGGGGGTTCTGCTCCTCGGCGGCGGCCGTGTGGTCCTTCCAGTCCGGCGGCTGCGGGAGCCAGGGGTCGGCGGTCGCCTGCTCCGGCGAGAAGCCGAACGGGGGTGTCGCGCCCGACCAGGGCAGCGGGACGCGGCAGCCGTCGCGGACCGGGCCGTCGTGGTCGGTGTAGCGGCGGTTCGGGTCCTGCCATACCGACGGCGGGAGGTCCTCCACCTCCGGGAGTCCCAGCTCCTCGCCCTGGTACACGTACGTGCCGCCGGGCAGTGCGTTGATCAGCTGCGCCGCCGCGCGGGCCCGGCGCTCGCCGAGGGCGTGGTCCACCGGGGTGCCGTACAGGCGGCGCGCGTCGGACAGGGAGGTCTGGCTGCGGCCGTAGCGGGTGGCGTGGCGGATCACGTCGTGGTTCGACAGCACCCACGTCGGCGGTGCTCCCACCGCGGCCAGGACGCCGAGCGTCGCGTCGATCTCCGAGCGCAGTGCCGAGGCCTCCCACGGGCAGCTCAGCAGCCCGAAGTTGAACGCCGTGTGCAGCCGGGACGGCGTCAGGTACCGTGCCACGCGCGCGGCGTCCGCGACCCAGGCCTCGGCGACGAACACCCGCTCGCCCTCGTAGGAGTCCGCGACCCGGCGCCAGTCCTCGTAGATCGCCAGCGTCTCGTCGCGGTCGAAGTACGGATGGTCCCTCGCCACGCCGTCCAGCATGCCGCCGGCGGCGCGCGAGGCCAGATCGGGGAAGCCGGGGTCCTTGGTCAGGCCGTGGGCCACGTCGATGCGGAATCCGTCGACGCCCAGGTCCAGCCAGAAGCGCAGGATGTCCTCGAACTCCCGGCGCACCTCGGGGTTGGTCCAGTCCAGGTCCGGCTGCTCCGGCGCGAACAGGTGCAGGTACCAGTCGCCGGGCTCGCCGTCGGCGTCCACGGTCCGGGTCCACGCCGGGCCGCCGAAGATCGACGGCCAGTCCGTCGGCGGCTGCGAACCGTCGGCGCCGCGCCCCGGCCGGAAGTGGTACCGGGCGCGGGCGTCAGACCCCTGCGAAGCGGCCAGTGCCTCCTGGAACCAAGGATGCTGATCCGATGTGTGGTTCGGGACGATATCGAGTATCAACCGCAGGCCGTGCTCGTGCGCGTCGGCGATCAGCCCCTTGGCGTCCTCCAACGTCCCGAACAGCGGATCCAGCCGCCGATAGTCGCTGACGTCGTACCCGGCGTCCACCTGCGGCGAGGCATACCAAGGGTTCAGCCACAAGGCGTCCACCCCCAGCGCCGCCAGATACGGCAGCCGCGACCGCAGCCCCGCGACGTCCCCGACCCCGTCGCCGTTCCCGTCGGCGAAGCTGCGGATGTAGACCTGATAGATGACGGCGTCACGCCACCAGCTGCTCATATGTTTCACTCCGAGATGAGAAGGCTGAGAAGAGGAGGAAGGGCCTAAACGCGCTCGACACGCCACACATGGAACGCCGGCCCGTCGGACGGCAGCTGAACGCCAGGGCGCAGATCGGGACCGCCGAGCAGATGCGAGGCGGCGAACGGAACGGTCAGCGGCGCGTGCGCCGCCCGGCTCACCTGCACCACCAGCGTCTCCTCGGGCCGGGCCCGCTCGAAGAGCACCATGTCGTCGGAGGCGTGCAGCCAGCGCAGTCCGCCGGAGCGCAGCGCCGCGTGCGAACGCCGCAGCGCGATCAGCGAGCGGTACACCTCATACGTACCCTGATCCCACGTGCTCTCATCCCACGGGAACGCCCGTCGCCCGTCCTCGCTATGCAGCGCTCCGGCGACGCCAACCTCGTCCCCGGCGAACACCATCGGCAGCCCCGGCAGCGTCATCAGCAGCGCCACCCCGAGCGCCTGCCGCCCGGCCCCGCCGACCAGCGACCGGAAGCGCGGCATGTCGTGCGAGTCCAGCAGCGTCATGTTGTGCGTGACCGAGCGCCAGGGGATCAGCGCCGCGAACTCCCGCATCACCGCGGCCATCTCCGCACCGCCGAGCGACGGCGGCCGGCCCGGCACGCCCCACAGCTCCGGCGTCCCGGCCTCGCCGAGCCAGCCCAGCACCGGCCGCGTGAACCCGGCGTACGCCATCGTCCCGTGCCAGCCGTCGCCCTGAAGCGCCGCCGAGGCGTCGAACTGATGCTCGGCCAGCAGTAGGGAATCCGGCGCCGTCCGCAGCAGCGTCTCACGCACCGCCCGCGCCATCCGGGCGTTCAGATCGATCGCGCCGTACCGCCCCGCCGACTGCGCCACGTCCACGCGCCAGCCGTCCAGCCCGAACTCCGCCGGATACCGCGCGATCACCGAATCCGGGCCCTCATACAGTCGGCGCCGCATCTCCTCGGAGCGGTGGTCGAGCTTCGGCATCGAGGGCACGCCGTAGAACGACGCGTACTGGCTGCGGTCGGCCCCGAAGTAGTAGAACCCTGCTTCCGGGCTCGCCGGGTCGGCCCGCGCGCGCTGGAACCACGGATGCAGGTCCCCGGTGTGGTTCAGGGTGATGTCGCCGATGACCTTGATCCCGCGCAGGTGGGCCTGCGCCGTCAGCTCCTTGAGCGCTTCATCGCCGCCGAGCAGCGGGTCGACGACGTCGAACGACGAGGCGTCGTAGCGGTGGTTCGACCGCGCGGGGAAGAAGGGCGTCAGGTACACCGCGTCGATCCCGAGCCCGCGCAGGTAGTCGAGCTTCTCCGCGACTCCCCACAGCGTGCCGCCGTAGACCTGCTTCACCCCGTTCGGCGTGCCGTAGGCGACCGGTTCGTCCCACGCGGTCGGAACGGCCCAGTCCGGCAGCGCGCCCACCGGATGCGCCTCCGAGCGCGCGAACCGGTCCGGGAAGATCTCGTACACCACCGCGCCCTCGGCCCACGCCGGCGGCGGGTCGTACGTCGAGAGGCGGAAGTCGGCGCTGTCGGTGACGTCGACGTCGCTGAGCCCCGTGCCGTTCAGCCACAGCCGCCGCCTCGTCGCCCCGGTCTGTCCGGTCTCGATCAGGAACCGGTATCCGAGCTCGGTGTTCACCACCGGCACGCTCGCGCGCCACCAGATCTCGTCGCCGTCCTCCCGGTCCACCTGCGCTTCGGTGTAGGCCGGCTCGCCGTCGGGGGTGGTGCGAACGTGGACTCCGCGCGCCGCCAGGGCTTTCGACGTTCGTACGAACACCTCGGCCTTCTCCCCGACGCGGGGCGCGGGATCGCCGACGTACAAAGGCGAGCCGTCGTGGTGGGCCGAGGGACCGAGAGCGGGGGGATTCACGACGCAGACGCTAGGCAAACGTGTCGTGATCCGTAAGGGGTTGCCGATGTTTGCCGCCGTGTTTCACTCTTTTGCTTCCGTGTTTCGCAACGCAACACCTATAGTGCGGCGCATGTCTTCTCGACTCGACGACATAGCCCGCCAGGCCGGGGTCAGCAAAGCCACGGTCTCCCGCGTGCTCAACGAGCGTCCCGGTGTCAGTCCCCAGCTGCGCAAGGCGGTGCTGACCGCCCTTGACGTCCTGGGCTACGAACGCCCCTCCCGCCTGCGCCCGCGCAGCGCCGGCCTGGTCGGCCTGCTCCTGCCGGAGCTGGAGAGCCCGATCTACCCGCTGTGCGCGCAGGTCATCGAGACCAACCTGTCCCGGCAGGGCTTCACGCCGGTGCTGTGCTCCCAGACGCCTGAGGGCGCGGGGGAGGACGAGTACGTCGGCATGCTGCTGGACCGCGGCGTCTCCGGCGTCATCTTCGTCTCCGGCATGCACGCCGACTCCGGCCAGGACCACTCCCGCTACCGGGACCTGGTGGCCCAGCGGCTGCCCCTGGTGTTCGTCAACGGCTTCATCCCGAACCTGGAGGCGCCGTTCATCTCCTGCGACGACCGCGCCGCCGGCGAGCTGGCCGTGGCGCACCTGGCCGAGCTCGGGCACCGCCGCATCGGGCTGCTGCTGTCCTCCGACCGGCACATCCCGGCCCGCCGGCAGCTGTCCGGCTACCGCACCGCGATGGAGACCGGCTTCGGCGCCGGCGGCTACGACCCGGACCTGGTGGACATCTCCTTCCCCGGCGTCGAGGGCGGGTACGCCGGGGCTTCCAGGCTGTTGCAGCGCAACGTCACGGCCATCGTCTGCGGCTCGGACATGATGGCGCTGGGTGCGATCAGAGCGCTGAGGCAACACCACAAGCGGGTCCCGGAGGACGTTTCCGTGATCGGTTACGACGATTCGGTCCTCATGGGCTACACCGATCCGCCGCTGACCACCGTGCGCCAGCCGGTGCTGTCGATGGGCGTCGCCGCAGCCCGGACGCTGATCGACCAGATCCGCGGGGTCACCATCCGCAAGACCGAGTCGCTGTTCTTCCCGGAGTTGGTCGTGCGGGCCTCCACGGGGCCTCTTGCAGAAACGTAGAAACAGCGGTGCACGGATCTGAAACGGCGACGCAAGAAGCTGCAACGGATTGTCCGGCCCGAGTTTCCGGTTAGGGTCTGCCGTGTTAACAGCGAGTCACGGCCGGATCCCGCTGCGATCAATGCTCTGACCTGTAGCGCAGAGGCCGGGCGTCGGGTGCCTCCCATTGCCCGCCCTGCCTACCTTCCCTTTCCGCAACCACTGACCAAAGGGGTCATGGTGAGATTCCGTCCCTCCTTGACGACCGCCGCTGTCGCGGTCGTAGCGGCAGCTCTTTCCCTGACCGGCTGCTCGAGCTCGGCCTCGAAGTCCGCCTCGAGTTCGAGCTCCACGCCGACCGCGTCGTCTGCGTCGTCCTCCAGCTCCTCCGCGGCGGCCGCGCCGTCCTCGTCCTCCAGCGCGCCGCCGGTCCGCGACCCCAACACGGACCTGGTGATCTGGACCGACGCCCAGCGCGCCCCGGTGCTCCAGCAGTTCGCACAGAGCTTCGCCGCCGCCAACGGCATATCGGTGAGCGTCCAGCCGGTGGCCACCGACCTGCAGTCGGCGTACGTCACCGCCACCGCCGCCGGCAAGGGTCCGGACATCGTGGTCGGCGCCACCGACTGGATCGGCAACCTGGTACAGAACGGCGCCATCGCGCCGCTGCCGCTGACCGCCGGGCAGAAGGGCTCCTTCGAGACCACCGCGCTGAACGCCGTCACCTACAACGGCCAGGTCTACGGCGTGCCCTACGCGACGGAGAACCTCGCGCTGATCACCAACACCGGCGAGGCCGCGGCGAACCCGGCGACGTTCGAGGACATGGTGGCCAACGGCCAGGCCGCGGTGAAGGCCGGCAAGGCCTCCGAGGCGCTGGCGATGCAGATCGGCCAGCAGGGCGACCCCTACACCGCGCAGCCGCTGATGGGCTCGGCCGGCGGCTCCATCTTCGGCACCAAGGCCGACGGCAGCTACGACCCCGCGCAGGTGGGCGTCGACGGCACCGGCGCCAAGGCGTTCGCCGCGCAGCTGGCCAAGTACGGCGAGAAGGGCCAGAACGTCTTCAAGCGCTCCATCGACGCCAACAACGCGGTGTCGCTGTTCACATCCGGCAAGTCCCCGTACCTGATCTCCGGCCCCTGGGCCCTGGAGCAGGTCCGCAAGGCCGGCCTGAAGTACGCGATCAGCCCGGTCCCCGGCTTCGCCGGCATGGGCCCCTCGCAGCCGTTCGTCGGCGTGCAGGCCTTCTACGTCTCGGCCAAGGCCAAGAACACCGCGATCGCGCAGGAGTTCACGCTGAACTACCTGACCAAGAAGGACGTCGAGGAAGCCCTCTACAAGGTCGACCCGCGTGCCCCGGCCCTGACCGAGGCCTACAACGACGTGTCCAAGACCGACCCGGACATCGCCGCCTTCCAGGCCGCGGCCGCGCACGGCGTGGTGCTCCCGCAGATCCCCGCGATGTCCGCGGTGTGGGGCCCGCTCGGGATCGCCGAGGCCGCGATCGTCGGCGGCGCGGACCCGAACACGTCGATGACGAACGCCGCGACGCAGATCAAGGCCGCCATCGCCAAGGGCTAGCAGACCTGAAGTCCCTTTCCACCCCCCAAAACCTTCGTGCGGTGCGGTGTCCCGACCTTGCCCCCGGGCCGCCGCACCGCGCGGAGCCGACAGAAAGCAGGGGAACGGCCCATGACTGCAGCCCCCTATGAGCGCGCCGCGCGCTTGTCGTGGCCGCGGGTCGTCTTCGTCGGGCTGGTCGCGGCCTTCGCGGTCCTCACGATCCCGACGCTGGTCGACAAGCACTCGTGGACCGGGGTGGCGATCAGCGTCGCGGTCACCGCGATCCTGGCCTATTTCTACCTGACCCCGAAGCGGATAGCCGCCCGGTTCCTGGTGCCCGGCACCATCTTGCTGCTGGCGTTCCAGGTCTACCCGGTCGCCTACACGATCACCACCGCGTTCACCGACTACGGCGACGGACACCGGCTGAGCCAGTCCCAGGCCGTGGCGCAGATCGAGGCCGACTCCGTGCTGGAGCAGCCCGGCGCGCAGCGCTACGAGCTGTCGGTGGCGACCAAGACCACTGATACCTCCGGTGCTTTCGTCTTCTTCCTCACCGACCCGAACGGCAAGGTCGAGCGCGGCGACGCCTCCGGCCTCACCCCGGTGCCGGACTCGCAGGTCACCAAGGACCAGTTCACCGGCAAGGTGACGACCGCGGCCGGCTGGCACATCCTGACCGGCATCCAGGTCAACGGCCTGGGCCAGCGGCTGTCGACCTTCGCGGTGCCGACCTCCGGCGGCTTCATCAAGTCCGTGGGCCTGTCGGAGGCGTACATCGGCCAGTTCACGATGAAGTACGACGCCGCCGCGCACACCATGGCGGACACCCGGACCAACACCGTCTATAAGGCCTCCGGCGGGGAGTTCAAAGCGGCCGACGGCTCCGGCAAGACGCTGCCGATCGGCTGGAAGGTCGGCGTCGGGTTCAAGAACTTCACCTCGGTGCTGACCGACGCGGCCATCCGCGGGCCGTTCCTGAGGGTCCTGATATGGACGATCGCCTTCGCCGTCCTGTCGGTGCTCACCACGTTCGCCCTGGGGCTGCTGCTCGCGGTGGTCATGGACCATCCGCGGATGCGAGGCCGCAAGCTCTACAGCTCCCTGCTCCTGCTGCCCTACGCGATGCCGGCGTTCATCTCGACCCTCGTCTGGGCCAGCATGTACAACAAGGACTTCGGTCTGCTGAACAAGATGTTCGGCACACACATCGACTGGCTCGGCAGCCCCTGGTCCGCGCGCGGGTCGGTGTTGCTGACGAACCTGTGGCTCGGCTTCCCCTACATGTTCCTGGTCTGTGCGGGCCTGTTGCAGGCCGTGCCGCAGGAGCTGAAGGAGGTCGCGCGGGTCGACGGAGCCTCACCGTTCCGCGTGTTCCGCTCGGTGACCATGCCCACGGTGCTTGTCGGGGCGATGCCGCTGCTGATCGCGTCCTTCGGCTACAACTTCAACAACTTCAACGTGATTCGGCTGCTCACCGACGGTGCTCCGTACCCGTCCGGCAGCTCCACGGCCGGTGACACGGACATCCTGATCAGCTACACCTACCGGCTGGCGTTCGGTAGCCAGGGCGCACAGTACGGCCTGGCCTCGGCCATCTCGTTCCTGCTTTTTGTGCTGGTCGGCCTGATCTCTTATGCCGGCTTCCGGCAGACCCGGCAGTTGGAGGAGGTCTACGCGCGATGAAAGAGCATCTGTGGTGGCGCCACCTGATAGGCCTGGCGGCTCTGGTCTTCGCGCTCGTCCCGATCCTGTTCCTGATCTCCGCGGCGCTGAACCCGGTCGGCACGTTGTCCACGACCTCGCTCATCCCAAGCGGCGCAAGCCTCGCCAACTTCACCAAGCTGTTCCACGACCCGAACTCGCCGTATGTCCGCTGGTACGTCAATACCCTGGTGATCTGCGGCTTCTCGTCACTCCTCAACGTGCTGATCGGCGTCAGCGGTGCGTACGCCTTCTCCCGGCTGAGTTTCCGGGGTCGGCGGCCAGGGCTCACCGGCATCCTGCTGGTGCAGATGTTTCCGAACTTCCTTGCGCTGACCGCGCTGTACCTGCTGTTCATCAACATCGGGAACGTGCTGCCGGCGTTCGGGCTGAACACAACGCTCGGCCTGATCCTGGTCTACCTCGGCGGCGCGATGGGCGTGAACACCTGGCTGCTCAAGGGCTACCTGGACACTATTCCCGTAGAGCTGGACGAGTCGGCGCGGATCGACGGTGCCACCGAGGCACAGGTGTTCTTCCGCATCATCCTGCCGCTGGCGCGGCCGATGCTGGTGGTCGTCGGGCTGTTCTCGTTCGTGTCGTTCCTGAACGAGATCCTGCTGGCCGGGGTGTTCCTCACCGACACCAACCACAAGACGCTGGCCGTGGGCCTGTACGGCCTGGTCTCCGGCAACCACAACACCGACTACGGCGAGTTCGCCGCCGGGTCGCTGCTCGCCGGTGTTCCCGTCGTCCTGATCTACCTCTACCTGCAGAAGTATCTCGTCAAGGGCTTGACGGCGGGCGCCGTCAAGGGCTGATTCGCTGGTCCGCACGATTCGTATAGGAGAGGCACATGCACAGACGCCGCAGACTCTTATTCGCCGGCACGGCGGTGAGCCTGGCCGCGGCCACCGCGGTGACCGTCGCCGCGACCCCCAGCCAGGCCACCCCGGTCCGGTCCGCAGTGGCCGCCAACGCCGCCGCCAACGCCGCCACCACCGCCGCGCTGAGCTCGACGCCGGTCAGCACCGGCGACATGACCTCCGACGTGATCTACCAGCTGCTGACCGACCGCTTCTACGACGGCGACACCAGCAACGACAACCCGTCGTCCTCGCCGAACCTGAACGACTCCAGCCACAGCAACTGGCAGGAGTATTGGGGCGGCGACTTCGCCGGCGTCACCGCCAAGATGCAGTACCTGTCGGACCTCGGCGTCGGCGCGATCTGGATCTCGCCGCCGGTGCAGAACGTCAACGTGCCGGTCCCGGACTCCACCACCGGAGCCACAACCGCGGGCTACCACGGTTACTGGGGCATGGATTTCTACACTCCCGAGCCGCACTTCGGGCAGTGGGCGGACTTCGACGCCATGGTGGCCGCGGCGCACGCCAAGGGCATCAAGGTGATCATGGACTGGGCGGTCAACGACACCAACCCCGAGGACACCAGCAACCCCGACTACGGGGCCGGCGGCGCGTTGAAGCAGAACGGGACCACGCTGTCGACGTACGACAACGACCCGAATGGCTACTTCCACCACAACGGCGGCGTCGCGGACTACAACAACCTGTACGACGTCGAGTACCAGAACCTGTTCAACCTGGCGGACCTCGCGCAGGAGAACCCGGCGGTCACGAACTACGTGCAGGGCGCCGTCGACACCTGGCTCGGCCACGGCGTGGACGGCATCCGCATGGACGCCGTGAAGCACATGCCCGGCGGCTGGCTCAAGGGCTACGTGGACCACATCGAGAACTCGCACAGCGTGTTCATGTACGGCGAGTGGGCCGACCCGAGCACCGCGGCGCTGTGGCCGAACGAGGTGAAGTTCGCCAACACCGACGGGCAGTCGCTGGAGAACTTCGACCTGAACACCGCCGAGCGCGACGTGTTCGCCGACAACGCCAACATGTCCGAGCTGGACTCCGAGCTCAGCCGCCAGCAGAGTTCGATCAACTGGTCGAACGACCTGGTGGACTTCGTCGACAGCCAGGACGAGAACCGCTTCTTGTCCATCAACAACAACACCACGCTCCTGGACCAGGCGACCGTGGTGAACATGACCGTGCCGGGCATCCCGTCGGTGTACTACGGCGACGAGAACTACCTGCATAACGACACCACGAACTCCTTCGGCCAGGTCGGCGGCGACCCCTACAACCGGCCGATGGTCAGCTCGTTCGCGGAGAACAGCCGCAACTTCGGCATCACCCAGAAGCTGGCCGCCCTGCGCAAGAGCAACCCCGCCCTGCGCTACGGCAGCTCGACGCAGCGCTGGATCAACAACGACGTGTACGTGTACGAACGCAAGTTCTACAACGACACGGTCCTGGTCGCGGTGAACAAGAGCACGTCGACGAGCTACCCGTTGACCAGCCTGAACACCGCGCTGCCGGCCGGCAGCTACAACGACGTGCTCGGCGGCGCCCTCGGCGGCGGCACCCTGACCGTCACCGCGGGCACCGGCGGCAACAACCCGACCGGGGCCTACACGCTGAACCCGGGCCAGGCCGCGGTGTGGTCGTACACCGCCCCGGCGGGCTCCACCCCGCAGGTCGGCAACATCGGCCCGACCATCGGCCACAGCGGCGACGTGGTCGCCGTGACCGGCACCGACTTCGGGACCACCGCCGGCACCGCCACGGTCGGCGGCGTCGCGGCGACGGTGAAGTACTGGTCGAACACCGAGGTGGACCTGGCGATCCCGTCGGGCGCGGCCGCCGGACTGGACCAGGTGGTCCTCACATCCTCTGGAGGCGTTGCCGGCAACGGAATCTCGTACCACGTGGAGTCCGGGACGCAGGTCCCTGTGACGTTCACCGTGACCGGCACCTCGACCTCGCCCGGTGACGAGATCTACCTGGCCGGCGACGACGACGAACTGGGCAACTGGAGCACCGACACCTCGGTCGCGATCGGGCCGCTGCTCGACCCGAACTACCCGACGTGGTTCTCCCTGGCCAGCGTCCCGGCCGGGGCGAACATCCAGTTCAAGTTCTTCATCAAGCACACGGACGGGACGGTCACCTGGGAGGGCGGATCGAACCACACGTATACCGTTCCGAACTCCGGGACGGGAACGTGACGGTCGCTTGGTGAGGTGCATCGCTGATCCGCGTTGAACGATCCGCGTTGAACGATCCGCGATGAAACAGGCGGCGACCGGGTTGAGGGGCCCGGTCGCCGCCGCGCGGCTACCGTGAGCGGCATGAAGCTGCCCGACGTAGTGGAACCCGAACCTGAGCGCCCCTTCGCGCAGCTGCTCTGGTCGCTGCGACGGCTCGGATTCCCGCTGCTGCCGCACGACGTCCGTTTGGCGCGGATACAAGAGGTCGTCGATCGGGAGGCGTCGCGCAAGGCGCTTCGGGTGTTCGGTCTGGAAGGCGTCACCGTGACCGGGCTGGGGTCGGTTCCGCCGGGCGACAGCTCCGTCGATTCTTTGGAGCTGCGGCCGTCCAAGCACGGCGGCTCGCTGCTGTCGCGGTGGTCCAGGACCGGCAGGCTCGGGTGGGACGGGCAGCTGCTGACCGTGGAGAGCGCGGCCGGGGACGTGGTGCGGCTCAGGCCTTCCGGAGACGGAGTGCAGCCGGGCTACCGGGCCGACGAGGTCGCGCGTACCGGGGTGCGGCCCAGCCCGGCGCTCACGGAGTGCCCGTCGGCGGTGGTGGAGATCGCCGCTGTGGCGGTGGAAGGGCAGCGCATGCAACGGCTGCTCTTCCTGGACGAGGCTTCCCGCTGCCTGGCCGTGACGCCGGCCGCCGGCCTGTCCGAGGACGGCGTGGCCGACCTGGCCCGGCACGCGGGGATTGGGTTCCGTGTCTACTGGATCTCGCTGGGACGAAGGGTTCCCAGCTCGCTTGTCCGGCTTCAGCGCGATCTCAGGTTCGAACAGGGCCGGCTGGTCAAGTCGGAGGTGTACGAAGCGGTCTTTCCGTTCTCGGCCCGGTTCCGTGCCGTCGGAAGAGGCATGGGCCACGCCATGGAGTGGCGTTCCCTCATGGACGAGTGGCCTTCCCAGGTGTACTGACCGGGCTTTCGACGGGGTCGAACGTGGTCGCCGACCGTCAGGGAGTCGGTCGGCGACCACGATCATCGGCTCAGCGCGCTTGCCGAGCGTGGTTGCTCATCGCGACGGACCGAGCTTCACATCCGTCTGGTCGATGACGCCGCCGTCCATCGACGCCGGCAGCATCGCGCGCACCGTGTCGATGGCCGCCGCCTTCGTCGTCGCACTTCCGTGCCACCCCGAGATGTCCGTCCCGGCCGGCGCCTTCGAGGCGATGTAGGCCGCGTACACCCCGAACCACTGCGCGTCCGTGTACGGCGACCAGCCGTGCGGCTTCTCGCGGCCGTAGGTGAACGTCGCGTCGGCCGGCGGCGAGGTCTGCGCGTCGAGGTTCTTCTGCAGCAGTTCCACCGCGTCGTTCAGGAAGTACGTGTCCATGTCGCCGACGTACATGTGGATCTCGCCTTGCAGCTGCGGTCCCAGTGCCGGCCACTGCGCCGCCAGCTTCGCGTCCAGGTCCTTCGGCTTCCACTGCGCGGCCACGGTGTGGTCGATCGCGCCGGTGCGCTTGTCCCACACCAGGGCCGGGTAGCCGTCCTTGCCCTGCGGGCCGTAGACCGCCTCCCAGATCGCCCAGGCGCCGCCGCTGCGGTCGCGGTCGCCCAGGGCCAGCTCCCAGAGGTTCTCCTGGGCCATGTCGTAGACGGTGTCGCCGGCGGTGGTGCGGTCGTCGGGGCGCTGGGTCGGGTAGTCGAACTGGCGCAGGGTGTTGTAGGCGTTGGCGTCGTCGTAGACGTCGACGATCTGGTGGCGGTGGAAGTCCACCGGGTCGGGGTAGCCGGCGAAGGTGCCGCCGAAGACGTCGGGGTTGAACACCAGCGAGGCCAGCGCCTCCCAGCCGCCTGTCGAGCCGCCGGAGGTGACGCGGGCCCAGGGCGCGGCGATCGTGCGGAACCGGGCGTCCAGCGCCGGGATCAGCTCCTTGGTGGTGGCGGTGCCGTAGGGGCCGACGTTGGGGGAGTCGACGATGTAGGAGGAGTCGTAGAAGGGGTTCTCCTCGCGCACCTCGATGCTGATGAACTTCGGTGAGCCCGGGTTCAACCAGTACTGGGAGAAGGCGTTGCTGCCGTCCTCCTTGAAGCCGTGCGGCGCGTTCTCGGTGTAGTGCGCGAAGTGGTACTCCACCGGGTAGCGGACGTTCGCGTTCTTCGGATCGTCGTAGCCCTGCGGCAGCAGCACGTTGGCGCCGACGTAGATCGGCGTGCCCCAGAACTTCGTCAGGGCCGGGCTCAGGATCTTGATGTGCTTCACGTGCTGGCTGTCGGCCGGGTTGCCCTGCTGGCAGGTGCCGCCGGCGGGGATCGGGTCGGCCGGGGTGATGACGTGGTCCAGCGTCAGCTTCAGCGGCTTGTTCTCATTGCCGGTGATGGTGATCCACTGCGGTGTGCTGTACATGTTCCGCGGCGAGTCGAACATGTTCTGTCCGTCGCCGCAGGGCATGTGCATCTGGACGGTCGAGCCGTCGCCGCGGTGGAAGGTGTCGTAGACGGTGAAGAACGCCTGGACGTAGTACCGGCCCGGCGGCAGCTGGTCGAGCGTGGACATCGGGTAGCCGTACGTCGAGGCGCCGGAGTCCAGGGTCACCGCGCGCCCCGGCTTGAGCCCCTCGACGTCCCGGCCCCAGAACGGCGCGCCGTTGACGATGTCGATCTGGTCCCGCGGATCGGAGTTCGCGGTGGTGGACACGATCACGAAAGCCCGGCCGTCGGCCGGCGCGGCCCGGGTGGCGGCGGGGAAGGAGACGTCGAACTTCAGCTCGTGCCGCGGCCGGGCGGCGGCAGCGGTGGCGCCGACCAGGGCCAGCACCAGAGCCAGCAGGATGGCGGGACGTTTTCTCAGGGACGGCCGACCAGACATGCGGCACCTCCGGGGCACGCTGTCGGGGGGAACGGGACGCAGCGATCCTTACCCGGTGCGCAACTGTCAGAATCCTGATAGGAGCTTTACGGTGCGCGACGATCCGGTGTCCGCCCCACACCCGTCGGCGCGTCCCCGTCGGCCGCGGCCTCCACCGCCGCACGCTCGATGCCCCAGGCCAACTCCTCGATCGTCTCCGGCGCGACGGTGTGCGTGTCGAAGTGCAGCGCCACGGCCAGCGCGCCTCCGGCGTCGTCGATCGTCACCGACAGCGGCTCGGTGGGTTCCGGGCCCCGGTGCGTCCAGGTGAACGCGCTCGCGTAGTCGGCGCCCGGTCCGGCGCCTGATCCGGTGCCTGATCCGGTGCCGTGCCGGTCGTTGAAGAACAGCGCCACCGCCGGGCAGCGGCCGTGGTCGGCGGCGTAGTGGCCGATCAGCGTCTCCAGCGCCCGCGGATCGAAGTAGGCGTTCTTCATCGCGGCCATCGTGGCGCCGCGAGCGCGGTCCACGGCCTCGTCGAACGTCGCGCCGCCGAGTTCCAGCACCAGCAGCCCACTCTGCGCCACGAAGCACACGGCGCCGCCCAACGCCGGCCGGAACCGGTTGCCGACCCGGGGGCGCATCAGCACCCGGTCGGTGCCGGCCAGCCGGGCGAACGCGGTCGCGGTGACGGCGGTGAGCACGGCGGAGTCGTCCACCGCGCACCGCGCCGCGACCGCCGCCACCGCCGAGGCCAACGCGGGGGAGACCAGCTGCCCGCACCAGTGCCGCGGGCGGCGCGGTCCGGGACGCAGTGCCGGGGCCGGGCCGGCCGCCAGCCGGTCCAGGGCCTCGGCGAAGTGCCGCAGAGCCCTGTCATTGTGCCGCAGCCCGGCCTGCGAGGACTGCCAAGCCGCCTGCTCCAGCGGCTGCATGCCGTCCGGTTCGGCGGATTCGCGCACGGCCACCTCGCGGACCATCACCGCCGCGCCTCCGGCATCGAGCGCGAGGTGGTGCATGAGGACGACCAGATGCGTGCACGTGCCGCCGGACCGCACGACCGCCATCCGCACCGGCCATTCGGTCCGCAGGTCGTAGGGGCGGCGGCGGTAGACGGCCTCGACGCGTTCGGCCAGTGCCTCAGGATCCTGATTCGGCGCGGTATCGAAGACTTCCAGAAACGTCTCGCCCGACGGCGCCACCTCCTGGCACACGCCGTGCTCGTCGACGGCGAGCCGGGTGCGCATCGATTGGTAGCGGCCGTGCAGATAGGCCAACTCCGCGGCGACGTCCTCCAGCGAAGTCCCCGGAGCCAAAGGCCGCCGCCCGCCCAGCGGCAACCAGTTGCGCTGACGCAGCATGGTCGCCCAGATATCCCGCTGGCCCCAGGTCAGCCCGGCCCGCCCGGACCCCGCTCCGGCGAATGCCACGCGCAGCCGACGCACCGGCCGCGGCTCGGCCCGGTCCGCGACCCCGCTGCCCAGGCCCGGCAGCCAGGTGCCGGCCAGGAAGTCCGCGTGCCGCCGCCGCGTGGCGACGACGTCGACGGCCCCGCCGGCGTCCTGGACCAGCCACTGCTCGCCGGTCGGCTCCTGCGCCACGTCGATGCCGTCGCGCGCTTGGTTCCCCGCGAGATCGACGGTCCTGCCGGCGTCCCGGTCCAGCCACTGCTCGCCGGTCGGCTCGTGTGCCTCGTCGATGCCGCCGCGCACCTGGCCCCCCGCGAGTCAATGCCGCGCCGCCGCGGCGGCCCGGACCGCTGTCCCGATTCAGCCGGAGGGCCAGAATAGGGATGGGAGGGTCCTGCGATCCACCGGCATCGGCCTGCGGGATCGGCCGGACCCCGCCAGGTCCGGCCGATGACCCTCAGCGCCGCCGCGCGTCCTCCAGATCCGCCGGCGCGCCGAGCGCGATCGGGGTCCCGATCCGCTCGATGACCTCCCAGTCGAAGTGCATCGGCACCAGCCGGGCGGCGTACCACTCCTGGCTCTGCTCCGGCACCACCCAGCCGCTGTTCTCCCAGTCGCCCAGGTCGAAGGCGTAGCGTGCGACCGAGCCGGAGGTGGCCGCCGTGGTCTCGATTCCGTGCAGGCCCGCGGCGCGTACCGTCTCGTTGTCGCCGGGCAGCGGACGGCCCGCGACGGCCGGGACGCCCGGCAGCAGCGCGGTGAACCGGCACTGGTGCAGGCGGCCCCAGGTCCAGTCCTCAATGTCCGGCCCGATCTCCTCGTCCAGGCGCTCCGCGGTGCGGTCCAGGGCCTGTCCGACCGCGTCGGACCACGGGCCGAAGATGGCCTCGTCGCCGGTGCGGGCACCGGCCAGCAGGGCCTGGAAGGACAGCCACAGGGTGCCGGTGCGCTGCTGGTGTGTCAGGAGGCTGGCATGCGAGGCGCTCGAGTCCGGCAGCGGAACGGTCGAGAGCAGTTCGCGGCGGGCCTCGGTGTACACCGTGGCGGCGATCGAGCCCAGGCCCATGGTGCCGTCCCAGGCGCGCAGGAGCTCCAGGAGCTGCGACCGGCGGCTGCCCTCGTCGGCCTTCACGTGCTCCAGCGAGGCGATGAAGTCCCGCGCGGTGAGCGAGGCCACGTCGCCGTGGATCCGCTCCATCGCGGCGCGGTCCATCGGCTCGCCGGAGGCCACGCCCTCGCGCAGCAGCTGCAGGATCCGCGTGGCCCGCGCGGGGCCGGCGTAGTCGTGCGCCACGTACGGCGTGGTGTCGGCGCTGGGCCGGTTGTTGGCCGAGACCAGCAGGCCCTCCTCGGGGTCGCTCGCCGCGGGCATGTCGTCGAAGGGGACCCAGCCCTGCCATGCGTACTGCGGCTCCCAGCCCGGGACCGCGGCCCAGGAGTTCGCCTCGTCGCGGTGCGGGACGCGGCCGCGCAGCCGGTAGCCGATGGCGCCGTGCACGTCGGCCATCATCAGGTGGTCCACCGGCACCGCCCAGCCGCGCATCACCTCGTCGAGCTCGGCGACCGTGGTGGTGGTGAGCATCGGCAGCAGGCAGTCCAGGGTGCGGTCGGGTTCGGCGATGCCGGTCCAGCGCAGCGCCAGGCCGGTGTTCGCCGAGTCGTCCTGCACCACCACGCCCCCGCGCGGGCTGGTGTGGACGGTGATCCGCACCGGGTCGGCGTCGCGCACCTTGATCACCTCGGTGCGGCGCTCCAGCCGGTCCAGGTTCTCCACGTACAGGTCCTGGTCGTCGGCCATGCCGTGGGTGATTCCCCAAGCCACATAAGCGTTGTGGCCGAAGTGCGGGAAGCCGGGGACGCCCGGGAAGGACAAGCCGATCGCGTCGAAGACGTCGCAGGACACGTGGTTCTGCCAGTACGGCCCCGGCGTCTCGAACGGCCGGTGCGGGTCGCCGGCCAGCAGCGGACGCCCCGAGGCGGTGTGCGCCCCGGAGACCACCCAGTTGTTGCTCCCGGCCGCCGGGTCCGCCGAGGCCGCGACGGTCTCGACTTCGGCCAGCCCGTTGAGCCATTCGCGGACCTTCTCGCCGTGGCTCTGCGGCGGGCCCTCGACGTCGACCCGGTGTACAGCCCCGGTCGGCACCACCATGAGCTCGTCCCGGGCGTTGGCCCGCACCCGCCACACCACCTCGGCCGGCGCCACCGGCAGCAGAGCGGTGCGGAACAGCTTGTGCGCCATGCTGCCCATGCCGACGTGCCGGCCCAGGTACACCGCGACGCTGTGCCACGGCTCCCACGGCGCGGGGGCCTCCGGCAGGTCGCAGTCGGCCAGGCTCTCGGGCAGCGCCGCGTTCACGCCCTCGGCGTACGCGGTGAACACCGCCTTGGTCTGGTCCGACAGCGCCTCATAGGAAAGGCGGGCCGCGGCCGCGAGGCCGACCCGCCGGGAGAAGGTGTCGTCGGTCAGCGCCCGCGATCCGACGACCTCTGACCATGTCCCCATGGCTTTACGGCGTACGTATTCCATCTGCAGCCCCCGGTCCAGGGCCGCGATGTGGCCCTGGGCGCGGAAGGCCCCCTCGACGGACGCCGCGCGGGCGTGAGGAATGCCGTGGTGATCGCGAAAAGCCTCCATGGTCAGCCATTCTCCATGGCCACGCGGGCGATCGGCAGCAGGGCCTGCCCGGTCTACTCCCAGACCACGGTCAGGCCGTCGCGCCGGCCCGCGCGTTCCAGGGTGCGGGTCACGGCTTCTTGCAGGCCTTTGAGCTGCTGCTCGTCCTCGGCGGTGAGGTGCAGCGACAGGGCTGTCGGGCCGGCGGTCAGCTCGCAGACGGCGGTTCCGCGGGTGATGCGGCCGGTGGTGTCGGAGGTGGCTTCGGCGTGCGGACCGGCGTGCCGATCGGCGTGCCGGCCGAGGTGGCGCATGCGCGACGCGTGGGAGCAGAGCTGCTGGAGATAGCGCGATGCGCGGTCGGTGGCTACGTGTCCTTGTATGGCGGGCATATTCAGGATTCCTCTTGATCTGTAGTGGTAGGGGCGGTTGCGGTTGCGGTGATGAGCCAGGAGGCGATGCCGCCGGGTGCGCGCTGCGAGAGGCTCGTCGCCTCGCCGATCGCGACGACCGTCCAGCCGTCGGCGAAGGCGTCGTCGATGTCGGCGAGCGAGACCTTGTGCGGCGGGTCCGGCGGCCCGATGTGCCGGGCGCTGTAGCACAGGACATGCAGTCGTCCGCCAGGACGTAGTACCGAACGTAGGCCCGCTACGTACTCCCGGCGCGACTCGCCTTCGAAGGAGTGGAACACCAGCGAGTCCAGGACGGTGTCGAAGGCTCTTCCGAGGTCGGCCAGGTGCCGGACGTCGAAGCGGAGGAAATCCGCCCGGGCGTCCAGGCCGCGTTCCCGTGACTGCCGCTCGGCCCGCTCCAGGGCCAGGGCATCCCGATCGAGGCCGGTCACGCTCAGTCCCGAGGCGGCGATGAGCAGCGCGTTCTCCCCGTACCCGCAGCCCACGTCCAGCACGGTGCCGCTGAAAGCGCCGGCCTCGACCAGCTGCCGGACCGCGGGCTGGGGCCGGCCGACATCCCAAGGCGAGTGATGCGTCATGCCCCCAGTTTTTCGATACACACTGTCTCTGTCAACCACACAGTGTCTCGATAGCGGACAGGCTGTATAGCATGGTGCCGTGCCCAAGATCTGGAGCGATACCCTCGCCGGTCACCGTGACTCCGTCCGGGAGGCCATTCTGGACGCGACCGCCGACCTGGTCGCCGACCACGGCCTGACGGCCGTCAGCATGTCCGCCATCGCCCAGGCCGGCGGCATCGGCCGCGCCACGCTCTACAAGTACTTCCCGGACGTCGCCTCGATCCTGACCGCCTGGCACGACCGCCAGGTCGTCGAGCACCTGGCCGAGCTGATGCAGACAGCCGACCGAGCGCACGACGCCGACCGCCTCGAAGCCGTCCTGCGCGCCTACGCCCACCGCAACCGCCGCGACCGCGAGGACCACCACGGCGCCGACATCGCCGCCTCCCTGCACGCCTCACCCGGCGTCCACCAGGCGCACCAGCACCTTGCGCACTTCATCAGTGAACTGATCGCCCAAGCCGCCGAACGCGGCGAGGCGCGCTCCGACGTACCACCCGCCGAACTCGCGGTGTACTGCGTCAACGCGCTGAACGGCGCCGGCGTCCTGCCGTCGAAGGCGGCGGTCGAGCGGTTGGTGGCCGTCACGCTGGCCGGGCTGCGGGCCTAAGCTGGCGCCCGTGAACAACACCGCGGACGACGACTACGACGACTACGACGACGACGAGCTGGTCGCATACGTGGCCTGCTGCCCGATCACCCCCGCGGTGGCCGAAAGGCTCGTAGCCGTCGCCAGGCTTCCGCTCGACGATCCGGACGAGCTGGATGCCCGGCTTCTCGCCCTCGGATTCGCCGACGACGACCTGGAGCTGGACGACGCGCTGGCCCGCACGCCCGAAGGCCATCACGTCTTTGCCGACGACCACCTCTGGATGCCCTTCGCCTATTCCTACTACGTGGGCGGCGACCTGAACCCCGAAGACTTCTGGGGCGCCCTGCCGGGCTGGAGCAGCCAGGCCGACGCCGGCCAGGAGGCCGTCGAAGCCGTGATCGAGGCCGCCGTCCAAGCCTTCACGAAGGTGCTCGGCACGCCGCCGTCCGTGGACGTCCGCCAAGACGACAAAGGCCGGCGCTACGCCGCCTGGTCGATCGACGGCACCCGGCTCGCCGTGGCACAGGCCTTGGAACCGTTCTCGTACATGCAGGACGACCACGCGGTCGTCTACATCGGTCAGCCCGACGCACCCGCCGGCTGATCGCGCTGGCGCACCGGCACTCCGAGTTCCTCCAGCAGTGAAGGCCGGGACAGGATCTCCGCGACCGTCTCGCGAATGGCGGTGACTGCTTCCTGGTCCGTGCGCGCCCGGCGTGGCCCGACATCGACCAGGAGACCGAAAGCACCGCCGTCGTTGTGGTCGTCGGCTTCGACGCCGAGTCTGCCCTCGACCGTCACGCGGTCCTCGGTGAAGACGATCTGCAGCTCGATGATCACGGACCGGCCGTCGGCCAGTACCAGACACTGGCCGTCGTGATACCGCACGGGGTCCGCGTCTTCGCCGTACTGCCAGGTCGGTCCGAGCGCCGCGCGTTCGGTGATCTGATACGGCTGTGCCCGCTCGTCGAGGTCGGACGCGTGCCGCTTGAGCTGAAAGTGCGACTGGCGGAGGACCGCCGCCAGCGCCGGGCCGGAGAGCATGGCAGGAGCCTATGGCAGCGCGCCCACCGGCTGATCGCGCATCACCTCGATATAGCGCCCCAACCGCGCAGCCCCCGCCAAAAGCGCCGCCGACCGCCGGTCCAGCGATACCCGCCGGTCGGCGAGCGCGTCGCGCAGGGCCTGCGAGCTGCCGGTGCGGCGCAGGCCGTCGATGATCGGGTGGATGCGGTCGAACAGGTAGTGGCTCTCGCGCAGGGTGTGGATGATGCGGGCGTCCCGGATGTCCTGTGCGCCGTAGACGCGGTAGCCGGTGTCCGGTTCGCGGGTCGGGGTCAGCAGGTGCGCGGCCTCCCACACCCGCAGCGCCGACGTCCGCACGCCCAGCAGTCGGGCCAGCCCGCCCACCCGGAGCCGGACCGGCGCGTCGGAGGCGGGTTCGTGGTCCACCACCGCGGCCAGCGTGCGCTCGATCTCCCTCAGCGACGCACGGCCCTGATGCAGCGCCGCGTGAGCCCCGTCCAACAGTGCCAAGGCCCTGGCGACCTCCCCGGCGCCGACCGCCTCCAGGATCGCCCGCGCGCCGGTCGCGCCCAGCCCCGGAACCAGCGCGGTGTAGGCCAGGAGGGCGGCCAGATGCCGCTCGTCGTAGCGGCGGTAGCCCGACGTACTCCGTTCCGACTCCGGAAGCGTGCCGACGGCCTCCAGGTTGCGGACTTGCTGCGTCGACACGCCTGCGGCGCGCGCCAGATCCACCGGACGCACAGCGGATGCTCCCTCCTGCTCGAGATGACGGTGCCGGCTTCAAACAACGGCTTTCACCCGGGAGTTTAAACTTCATCGCTCATCGCCAAGGCAGCGGTACGCAAAAGTATCAACAGCCAGTTCAAAGATAAACTTCAATCATGCAAAACGTGACGGAATGGATCGAGGTCCGAGGAGCCCGGGAACACAATCTGCGGGCCGTCGACGTGGCGGTCCCCAAGCGCGCCTTGACCGCTGTGACCGGAGTGTCCGGCTCGGGCAAGTCCTCGCTGGTGTTCGACACGATCGCCGTGGAGGCACGGCGCCAGCTCAACGAAACCCTGCCCGCCTTCGTCCGGGGCTTCCTGCCGGCCCTGTCCCGGCCGGCCGTCGACGCCGTCGACCACCTGCCGGCCGTCATCCTGGTCGACCAGCGGCGGCTGCGCGGCGGCGCGCGCTCCACGGTCGGCACCATCACCGACATCGCCCCGCTGCTGCGCCTGTTGTTCAGCCGCGCAGGGGAACCCTTGGTACCGCACGCCGATGCCTTCTCGTTCAACATGCCGGCCGGGATGTGCCCGGGGTGCGAGGGCCTCGGCGAGGCGACGGTCGTGGACCTGGACGTGTTCCTCGACCGCTCCCGGTCGCTGCAGGGCGGGGCCCTGCGGTGCGAGATCTTCGCTGTCGGCAGCCGGAACTGGCAGATCCTGGCCGCATCGGGCCGCCTCGACCCGCGGCGGCCGGTCGCCGACTATTCCGAGACCGAACTGCACGATCTGCTTTACGCCGACGACGGCGTCGTGGCCATGGAGTTCCAAGGCCAGGCGTACAACGCCTCCTACGAGGGCGCGGTGACCAAGTTCCGCCGGCTGTACCTGGACCAGGACCCTGAAACGCGCAGCGGCCGCACGCGCAAACTCGTCGCGGCGTACACGAAGACCGCTCCCTGCCCCGACTGCGGCGGCACCCGCCTGTCGCCGCTGGCGCTGTCCAGCCGGGTCGCCGGCCACACCATCGCCGACCTGTCGGCCATGCCCGCCTCGGACCTGGTCAAGGTGCTGGAAGGGATCTCCGATCCGGCGATCGTGCCCCTGCTGAACGCGTTGTGGGCCCGTCTTGAGGACCTGATCGGCATCGGGCTCGGGTACCTGAGCCTGGACCGGCGGACCGCGAGTTTGTCCGGCGGCGAGGCGCAGCGGGTGAAACTGGTACGCCAGCTCGCCTCCAGTCTCAATGATCTGCTGTACGTCTTCGACGAACCCAGCATCGGCATGCACCCGCGCGACGTCTCGCGCATGACCGACCTGCTGCGGGCGTTGCGGGACAAGGGGAACAGCGTCCTGGTCGTCGAACACGACCGGGACGTCATCGTCGCCGCCGACCACGTCATCGACATCGGCCCCGGGGCCGGGGCGGCCGGGGGCGAGGTCGGGTACGCCGGCGACGTCCCGGGGCTGCGCGCCTCCGCGACACTGACCGGCCGCTTCCTGGACGAGCCGGTCCGGCTCAAGTCCACGGTGCGCGAACCCACCGGGAAGCTGCCGGTCCTCGACGCCAGGGCGCACAACCTCACCGGCTTCGACATCGACGTCCCGACCGGGGTGCTGACCGTGCTCACCGGAGTGGCCGGCTCGGGCAAGTCCACGCTGGCGCACGGCGTCCTGCGGGTCCAGCACCCGACCGTGGTCGCCGTCGACCAGTCGCCGCCGGGGGCCAACCGGCGCTCGACCGTGGCCACCTACACCGGCGTGCAGGACCCGATCCGCAGGGCCTTCGCACGCGCCAACGGCGTCGATCCGGCGCTGTTCAGCGCGAACTCGGCCGGGGCGTGTCCGGAGTGCGCCGGGCTCGGGGTGATCGAGCAGGACCTGGCCTATCTGGACACGGTGAGCACCACCTGCCCGTCCTGCCACGGCCGCCGCTTCACCGACGAGGTGCTGGGCCACCGCCTGCGCGGCCTGTCGATCGGGGACGTGCTGGAGACGACGGTGGCCGAGGCCGCGGGGTTCTTCGCCGCCGACCGCCGGGTCTGCCCGGTCCTCGGCGCGCTGGCCGCCGTCGGCCTGGACTACCTGCGCCTGGGCCAGCCGCTCACGACGCTGTCGGGAGGTGAGAGCCAGCGTCTGAAACTGGCCGGGCACCTGGCCGAACCCGGCGGTGTCTACGTCCTTGACGAACCCACCACCGGGCTGCACATGAGCGACGTGCGGCGGCTGCTGGCCGCGCTGGACCGCCTGATCGACGAGCACGGGGCCACGGTCGTCGTGATCGAGCACAACCTCGACCTGGTCGCGCACGCCGACTGGCTGATCGACCTCGGGCCCGAGGCCGGGAGCGAGGGCGGGCGGGTGTTGTACGAGGGGACGCCGGCGGGTTTGTTGCGGGTCAAGGGATCGCACACCGGTGAGTACCTCCGGCGCGCGATCGAGGACACAGCCACAGCCACATCTGTCGTAAGGGCGGCCCGGTGACCCCCGTATTCCTCGCCACCGTGGCCGACTCCGCAGGCCGGGTCGCCGAGACCTTCCGCTCGCTCCCGTTCCGCGCCGACCGGCCCTACGACCCGCGCCCGGTTGCGGCCGTCGCCGCCGCGGAGTTGGCTGTGTTGTGCGGCGTCGTCGCGACGCTGGACCGGCCGCTGGTCGTCGACACGCCGACCCGGGCCGAGCCGCTCGGTGTCGACCTCGCGGGCTTGATGAGCTTTCTGCAACTGGTCGCGGTGCTCTACCACGGTCTGGACGCCGTGCCGCCGGTCCTGGCGGTCAGTGCGGGACGCAATCTGGCGGCGACGCAGCTCATCGCACGCCGTGTGCGGGACCGGGCGCGCAGCGAGGCGGCCCAGGTGTGAACCCATAGACTTGCGTTCTTGCCCGGGGTTCACCGGGTGGAAAAAAGGAGGTCTGAGATGGCTAAGCGCGGTAACAAGCGGCGGGGTCGGAAGAAGAAGGGCGCGAACCACGGCAAGCGTCCCAACGCCTGACCGTCGTTTCAGGTCCCGCTCCGAGCTGCGGCTCTGGGCGGGACCTTGGCGTTTCCGGGGCCGGATCATTGATACGTATCTCGTAACTTCCGAATCTCATGTATTATGAGTTCCGTATCAACGAGCGCGATCCGACCCGACGGAGACTTCGCTGTGAGTACCGACCCCCGTGTGAGCACCGAGACCGCCACGAGCACCACCGGCCGCATCGACTTCACCTTGATGTACGTCACCCATGACGCCTTCCGCCGCGACCTGTCCAAGCTGCGCCGGGCCGCCGCCGAGGGCCGTACCGACAGCCTCGGTGTCCAGGCCGGCTGGGCGAACTTCAAGCGCCAGCTGCACGTCCACCACACGTCCGAGGACGAGGCGCTGTGGCCGCGCGTCGAGGCGGCCAGTGCCGGCCGCGCTGACGCCGCCGAGATCCTGGCCGCGATGGCCGCCGAGCACGCGCGCCTGGACCCGCTGCTGGAAGCCGTGGACGCGGCCCTGGAGCGGCGCACCGCGGAGCCCGCCGAGCTGGCCGGCGTCGTCGCGGAGTTGGAGACCGCGCTCGGCGGTCACATGAAGCACGAGGAGGAGGCCGCGCTCCCGTTGATCCAGCAGGTCCTGGATCCCAAGGAATGGGCAGCGTTCGCCAAGGCGATCGCCCGCAAGCAGAAGCTGTCCGGCGCCGCGGCCTACGTCCCCTGGGTCATCGACGGGGCCGACGACGCGCAGCGGGCGGCCTTCTTCGGCGCCATGCCCGCGCCTGTCAAGGTCCTGAATCGTCTGTTCTGGAGCTCGCGTCATCACAAGCGCCATCCGTGGGTCTGAGGCATCCGTGGGTCTGAGGCATCCGTGGGTCTGGGGACGCCGCGCGCGCCACGGTGATCGACATCTCTTTGACGCCTGCCCCGCTCGGCTCTACGCTGCCCAAGCAAGGTACTGGGACAGGAAGCCGGTGAGAATCCGGCACGGTCGCGCCACTGTGAAACCCCTCCCTCGTCGGGCAGTCGAGGCAGCGGGATGAGTCAGACCCTCCCCAGTCGACCCGCTCCACTGATCAGGGACGCTGGATCCCGAAGGAGGGCTCACTGTGAGCACCATGCCCGTTTCCCCTGCCTCCACCTCTGTTCCCACCCCGCTGGTGGTCTCGGCCGCCAAGGCGCGGCTGTGGATGGGTGGCGCGCTGCTGTTCGGCCTGCTGGCGTACTACTTCATCGGCGTCGACCAGGGCGCGGTGTCGGTGTTCGGCAGCGACATGCACATCCACGAGTTCGTGCACGACGCCCGCCACCTGCTCGGCTACCCCTGCCACTGAGCACGGGGAACCAGAACCCTGATGGAGAGAATCCTCATCACGCGCGGCCTGCTGGCCGGCGCGCTGGCCGGCCTGGTCGCGTTCTGTTTCGCGCGGATCTTCGCCGAGCCGGTCATCGACAAGGCCATCGCCTACGAGAGCGGCCGTGACGCGGCCCAGGCGGCCCTGGACCGGGCCGCCGGGATCGCGGTCCCGGCCGACGGGCCGGACATCTTCAGCCGGACCGTGCAGAGCAACATCGGCATCGGCGTCGGCCTGATCGCCTTCGGTGCGGGCATGGGTGCCGTCTACGCGGTGGTGTACCTGCTGTGCCTGGGCCGGGTCGGCCGGATCCAACCGAAGGTGCTGGCCCTGCTGGTCGCCGGCGCCGGACTGGCCGGGATCTACCTGGTGCCCTACCTGAAGTACCCGGCCAACCCGCCGGCCATCGGGCACCCGGACACGATCAAACCCCGAGCCGCGCTGTACCTGACCATGGTGGTCTGCTCGGTGGCGTTCATCCTGGCCGCGACCTGGCTGGGCCGCCGCCTGGCCCCGCGCTTCGGGAACTGGAACGCCACCCTGCTGGCCGCGCTGGCCTTCGCCGCCGCGATCGGCATCGTGATGGCGATCCTGCCCTCCCTCGGCGAGCTGTCGGCGAACGTGCACCAGTACGGACACCACGCGACCGAGACCCCGCTCCCACTGCCCGACGCCAAGGGGAACATCGTGTACCCGGGCTTCCCGGCCGACGTGCTGTTCTCCTTCCGCTTCTATTCGATCTGCAACCAGGTCCTGCTGTGGGGCACGCTCGGGCTGGCCTTCGGGCCGATGGCCGAGCGCGTCCTGCGGCCGGCGATGCAGAGGGCTGAGGCATCGGGCGGCGCCGGCGTCACCGCGGCGGCGGTGTGACGGCAGCCCGCCACGGCGCGACGGCCCCGGCGGCGGTGAGCGAGGAGCTCGCCGCGCTGGGGCCGTTCTTCGCGGTGGGGTTTCATGGATCGCGAGCACCTGCACCGCAAGCACCCGCACGGCCAGCACCAGAACCACAAGCAGCCACTTCCTCCTGGCGCTCGATGAGCGAGCTGATCGATGGCTCGGGGGTTTTGGCCGACCGCATTGCAGCCGTCCGTGCCTTCCTCGCCGCCGGCACCGCGCAGCAGGATTCCGCGGTGGAGCTGCGGGTCGCGGCCTCGGTCGTGCACCTGGGCCTGGTCGCGCGGGTCCTGTCGCCGGTGCTCGCCCTGGCGGTGCTCCACCGGCGCGTCGGCCGGGTCCGCGCCGCCGATCTGCTGTGGCAGCCGACGCTCGGCAGCATGTTCCCGCTGTCCGTGCGCTCGGCGGCGCTCGATGGTGGCGAGGGGTTCGCAGAACCCGAATGTGTCGGCGAGTTCGGCGCGGCGGTCGCGCGCTTCGGCGTCAACGAGCACATCCTGCGCGGCAACGTCGCCTCGGCGCTGGCCGCCGCCGGCCGGACGCTCGCCGAGGCCCGTCCCGACCGGCGCGACGATGTCCGTGCCCTGATCGGCGGGCGGTTGGCCGGTGCCGGGGACTTCGAGCCGGACGGCAGCTTCCGCCGCCGCAGCTGCTGCCTCATCTACCGCGCCGCCCCGGACCGGCGGGGTGCCCTGTGCGGCGACTGCGCCCTGGCCCCGGTGCGTGGTCCAATGGATTCGTAGATCGCGACAGCGATCGTGACAGAGCTTGAGACAGAGCTTGAGACAGAGCTCGCGGCGGACGAGGAGCGGGACCATGCGCATCGCGGTGTCGGCGGACGAGGTGGCCGGGGTGGCCGAGCTGATCGGGCCGGAACTGGAGCGCCGCGGCCATTCGGTGCTGCTGTTCGGTGCGCTGGCGCCGGGGGAGCGCGCGGACTGGGCCTGGTCCTCGGAGGCCGCCGCGCGGGCCGTCGCCGAGGGACGCGCCGACCAGGCGGTGGTGGCGTGCTGGACCGGCGCCGGGGCCTCGATCGCGGCCACCAAGGTGGACGGCGTGCGGGCCGCGCTGTGCACGGACGCCGTGATGGCCGACGGGGCCCGCAAGTGGGCCGACGCCAACGCGCTGGCCCTGAGCCTGCGCCTCACCTCGCAGCCGCTGCTGATCGAGATGCTCGACGCGTGGTTCGCCGGCGAGCCGAGCGCCGATCCGGTGGACGCCGCGAACGTGGCGCACGTCGCCGCGATCGAGAGCTAGCCGTCGTGCCCCGGAGCTAGACACGGGGCCGATTCCCGCGATGAGAGCTGAAGAAAGTCGGCGACGGCCATCTCGGCCGTCGCCTCGCATCCGGTCCGATCGCACTCGCACATGAAGGTGCTGACAGCCGCCGCGAAACTGCCGGTCTCCGGCCGCGCGGCGTAGTCCGCGTACCGCTGCACCTCGGCGAGGTTGGCGTACCGCAGCAAAGCCCGCCGCTCCTGCGAGCTCGAAGCCGTCGGGCCCTGCGCCAGATCCGCCGCGAAGAACCCCTCCACGGCCTTGACGACCTCCGCGACCGACAAGCCGTCCACGACCACCTGCGGCGCCCCGGCGCGTGCCACCTCCTCGGCGATCACCGCCCCGAGCAGCACGTACAGCTCCGGCACCGGATCCGGCGCGTGCCGTCGCGCCAGCCGGAGCCGCTGCTGCTCCGGCGAGAGCGTCAGCCACAACGCGTGCCCGCCGGCCGGCACGATATCCGGCAGGATCTGCGTCCCCTCGGCGATGACCAGCGGCGAGGTCGGCAGTCCCCGCACGTCATCGACCGTCATCGGCCCGCGCTCCCGCTGCAACGCCATCGCCAGCCGCTCGCCTACCGGCCGGGTCGCACGTTCGGCGGGCGTCAGAGCATCGAACAGCAGTGCCGCCGGAACCCCCGCGCGGGCGGCACGCTCCCGATGCGCCCACGTGTACGTGTCCGACCGGTACCACCGCAGCCCCCACCGCCGCGCGATGATCCGGGCGACCGTGCTCTTGCCCGCGCCCGGAACCCCGCCGAGCCACAGCACCCCTGGCGAAGGGGTGCAGGCACCCCCTCCGCTTCCACATGCCTGCATGATCGAATCCGTCCCGCCGCGAGCCGATGCTGGTACCAGCCTTTCAAACCGGCGTGCATCGGACGCCGGAGGCACGTCCCAGGGGGAACATCATGCGGGCCACCAACTCCAGCTCCGGTACCGACACCGGTACAAGCACAAGCACGAGCACGAGCACCAGGGCCAAGGGCGTCGGCGTGGCGGCTCTCGCCGTCCTGGCCGTCACCGGCACCGTCCTCGGCCTCGGCCTGAACGGCACGGCCCAAACCGGTACCACGCCCGGCTCGTCCACCACGACCGGCGCCGGCACCCCGGCCGCCGACGGGCAGGCCGTCATCGCCGAGGCCGCCGGCTTCGTGCAGCCGGACACCTACGCCTTCAAGACCGTCGACGACACCGCCGACCCGACCTTCAACCAGCTGCTCGGCATCAACAGCCAGGGCGTCATCGCCGGGTACTTCGGCTCCGGCGCCGCCGGCCACCCGAACCAGGGCTACACCGTCCACGGCAACGCGTCCTCCTTCGCCAAGGAGGACTTCCCCGGCTCGGTGCAGACCCAGGTGACCGGGCTGAACGACCGCGGCGTGACCGTCGGCTTCTTCTCGCACGCGAACACCGCCAACCAGGTCAACGACAACGAGGGCTGGTACGCCCTGGACGGCCGGTTCCACCAGGTCGTCTTCCCGGCCTCCAGCACCGCCTCCCCGCCGGTGGAGCAGCTGCTCGGCGTCAACGACTCCGACATCGCAGTGGGCTTCTACAACGACGCCGCCGGAAACAGCCACGGCTTCCGCTACGACATCAACCGCCACACCTTCCACACCGTCGCCGTCTCCGGCGCCACCAGCACGACCGCCGCCGCCATCGACGCTCGCGGCGACGTCGCCGGCTTCTACACCGGTGCCAACGGCAACCAGAGCGGCTTCCTGCTCACCGCCTCCGGCAAGCTGACCCCGCTGAACTTCCCCGGCGCGACGATGACGCAGGCGCTCGGCGCCAACGACAAGGGCGAGGTCGTGGGCCTGTACCAGACCGGCAGCGGCGACACCGCGCAGACCCACGGCTTCACCTGGACCGCCAAGCAGGCCTATCTGACCGTCGACGACCCCAGTGGCGCCGGCGGCACCACCGTCAACGGCGTGAACGACGCCGGGACGCTGGTCGGCTTCTACGTCGACGCCCAAGGCAACACCGACGGCATGCTGGCCACGCCGCAGAAGACGACGACCACGCGCCACCTGTCGCTGAACCCGATGCCGCAGGGCTCGGTCACCCTCGGTACCGACCGCTCCGGGATGCTGGCCGCGCACGTGTCAGCCTTCGGATTCACCCCGGGCTCGCAGCACGCCGCCGAGGTCGTCGTCCCCGGCCGCGCCAAGCCGGTCGCCACCCTCGCCCCGCTGACCGCCGACGCCGCCGGCCGGATCGAGCAGACCGTGACGACCGCCGGCGCCGTCACGCGCCTGCCGTCCGGGAGCCGCTTCCAGATCCTGCTGGGCACCGGATCCGACGCGCTGTCCGCGCAGCCGATCGCGCAGAGCCGGACCCTGCCGCAGCGGCCCTCCGGAGACGACCCGATGCCGCTCCAGGGCGTGGACGTGAAGTCCGACACCCGGCTGAACGGCAGCGCCACGCTGGTGTTCGACTCCGCCACCCACCGGCTGACGGTCACCGTGGACGCCTCCGGCCTGACCCCCGGCGCCCACGCCGCGCACATCCACCTGGGCAGCTGCGCCAGCCAGGGCGGCGTGCAGTACATGCTGACGGACCTGCGGGCCGACTCGCGCGGCGACGTGGTGCACCAGACGCAGACCATCGACGACGTCGCCGCCATGCCCGCGCCCGGGACCGCTTACCTGAACGTGCACCTCGGCGACATGAACTCGATCCTGGCGAACGGCCGGCCGACCCCGGCCTTCCGTCCGCTGCTGTGCGGGAACATCTGATGATCGCCTGTGCAAGCCCGGGACGCCGCATCTCTGCGGCGTCCCGCCCGCGCGTGCGCCGGGGAACCTCAGAAGGCTCAGGTTTGGTTTCAGCAGCCCCAGCCCCAGCCCCAGCCTCAGTCCCAGCAGCCCCAGTCCCAGCGGCCACAGCCCCAGCAGCCTCAGCCCGACCGCGCGTCCAGCAGTTGCAGCACCGCCGCCACTCGCCGGTCCAACCCCTGGTCCGCTCCCAGCCCCAGTTTCGAGAACAGGGCATTGATGTGCTTCTGCACCGCGCGCTCGGTCAGGAACAGCGCCTCGGCGATCGCGGTGTTGCTCTTGCCCTGCGCCATCTGCTCCAGCACCTCCCGCTCGCGGTTGGTCAGCTCGGCCAGCGGCGAGCGGTCGTCGGCGCGGCGTTTGCGGTCGACCAGCGCCTCGACCAGGACCGGGTCCAGGGCCGAGCCGCCGGAGGCGACCTGCTGGAGCGAGCGCTCCAGTTCCGCGACGTCGCCGATGCGCTCCTTGAGCAGGTAGCCCGCGCCGGTGGCGCCGTCGCGCAGGAGTTCGTACGCGTACTGCGGATCGGCGTACTGGGTCAGCAGGACCACGCCGGTGCCGGGGTAGCGTGCGCGGATCACGGCCGCGGCCTTCAGGCCGTCGGTGCCGTTCTCCGGCGGCATGCGGATGTCGGTGAGCACCACGTCCGGCCGGTGCTCGGCGACGGCCGCCAGCAGTGCCTGCGCGTCGCCGACGGCCGCCACCAGCTCCACGCCGTCCAGCGCGTCGAGCAGCGCCGCCGTCCCGGCCCGCAAGAGGTAGTTGTCCTCGGCGAGGACGACCCGGATCGCCATGGTCTCCCCCTGGGTGGTCGTGTTCTCATGGCGTGGCACGGGGACCACTTCGGCGCCATGAGAACACGAGCAGGTGATGCGTGATGTCCGGCGGAACGACGCGGCCCGGTCCGGACCGGCGGTCGGCGGCCCTGCGCCTGGCGGAGTGGACCGCGGTCGCGGTCTTCGTCATCGCAGTATACGAAGTAATCGTCGCCGGCGGGGTGGCGCTGTGGCCCGACGCCGACGACGCCTGGATCCTGGCGCTGTGGGTGGCCGCGGCGGTGATCAGCGCCTCGGGGATGACGGCGGTGCGCGGGGCGGTGCGCTCGGTCTTCGTGCGGTTCCGGCCCTCGGCGGCGGGGCCCTACACGACCCTGGTGTCCTTCGCAGCGGGGGCGTCGGCGGAGCCGGTGGAGCAGATGCTGCCCCGCCTGGCCGAGCTGCTGGCGCGCGGGACCGGGGCCCGGCGGGCCGAGGTGTGGCTGGCCGACCGGGGCGGCGGATTCCGGCGGGCGTCGAGCTGGCAGAGCACACAGACAGCCGGGGCTGGGGAGACCGACAGGGTTGCCGATCTCGCCGCACTGCCGCAGGACCGCGAAGTACTGCCGGTCACCGACGCCGGCGAACTGCTCGGCGCCCTCACCGTCGCAGGCTTCGATGACGGCCCCTTCACGCCGCGCGACCTGCTCCTGGCCTCCAACGTCGCCAACGCCGCGGGCCTGCTGCTGCGCACGGCCGACCTCGAAGCGCGCCTGATCGACCGGGTCCGCGCCGAATCCGAGCAGGCCGAGATCCTGCGCGCATCCCGCCGCCGCGTCGTCGCCGCGCGCGACGCGGCGCGCGAGCAGATCGGCCGGCAGATCCGGTCAGAGGTCTGCGATCCGCTGGAAACGCTGATCGGGCGGATGGCGGGGCTGCACGAGGAGATCGCCGGGATGCGGGACGAGCTGCCGTCGATGATCGCCGAGGCCGAGACCGTCATCACCCGGTTCCGCCGGGTGGTGCGCGGCGTGTACCCGTCGGTTCTGGCCGACCACGGTTTGCAGGCCGCCCTGGGCAACCTGCTGGAGACCGTCGAGCGTCCCACAGCACTGGACGCCGAGGATCTGCCCCGGTGCCCGGCGCGGATCGAGGCCTGCGTCTACTTCTGCCTCGCGACCATGGTGCGCGGCTGGCCGGACGGCGATGAGCGGCTGCGGATAGCCGTGACGGCGGTGCAGGACCGGTTGCGCGTCACGCTGACAGATCCGCAGGCCTCTGACATGGCCGACGTCGCCACAACGGCCGTGTTGGAAGCGGCCGGGGACCGGATCGCGGCCCTGGACGGCACGCTGACGGCCACCACCGAATCCGACGGCCTCCACCTCGTGATCGACGTCCCCGCGACGGAGCCGGAATGAGCCCCGCGACGCCAGTGACACCCGGGACGCCTGCCTCGGCCGCGACGTCCGCGAAACCCGCCAGGGCCGCGACACCCGCCTCGGCCGCACCGCGTCGGCTGTTCGCCGAGACCGCCTGGTACCTCCTGGCCACGGCATACATCCTGTTCGTCCTCGGCTGGCTCGCCGTCGGCCTGCTGTGCGCGGTGGCGGCGCACGACTCGACACTGCATCAGTGGGCTGTCACGGCCGCCGCCGGCCGGCACGGCCGCACCGACAGGGCCGTCGGCCGTGGCCTGATCGCCGGGATCGGGCACAGCACGTCGCTCGCCGGCACCGTCCTGGACTACACCTTCAGCGCCGTGAACCTGGTCACGGCCGGGCTGCTGGTGGTGCTGGGCCGGCGCGACCGGACCGTGCGGCTGTTCGCGATCGGGATGGTCGGGGCCTCCGGCGCGTTCAACCTCCAGGCGCACGCCTCGATCGAGGCCATGGCATCCGCGTGGGGCGTCCGGATCGGCTGGTGGCACTCGGCGCTGCTGCACGGCGTCGGGGGAGTGGCCTATGTGGCGGCCCTGCTGATTTTTCCGGACGGCCGGATGCCGTGGCGGGGGAGTCGGCCCATCAGGGCTCTGGCAGCGGTTGTCGTCGCCGGCACCCTGGCATTGCTGGCCGTCTCGACGGCCGACTACCCGCACACCGTCACCTTCGTGCTCTTCTTCGGCGTCCTGACGCCCGTCGCCGGGATCGCCGCGCAGCGATGGCGGCTGACCCACGCCGTGGACGCCGAACAACGCCAGCAGTCCCGGGTCCTGCTGTGGGCGCTGGGACTGTCCTTCGGCGTCGCCGCCGTTCTGGCCGGCGCGGCGACGGCGGCCCGCTTCGTCGACGCGCCGGGCCTGGCCGGCATCGCCTCCCGGACCACCGCGTTCTGGATCTTCCGCGCGGTCTTCACGGCGCTGCCGATCGCGGTGCTGGCCGGCGTCCTGAGGTTCCGGCTGTGGGACGCCGAGCGAGTCTTCAACAAAACCCTGATCTACGGGTCCCTGGTCGCCCTCAGCGGGGCGGGCTGGGTCTTCGGCGTCGTGCGCGTCGACGCGCTGTTCGGCCTGTCGAACGACTGGACCGCGCCGCCGCAGCTGGTCGGGATGGGACTGCTCGCGCTGGCCGTGCAGCCGGTGCGGATCGGCCTGCAGAAGCTGGCCGACCGCCTGGTCTACGGGCGGCGGACGCCACCCTACGAGGTGCTGGCCGCGATATCGGCGATGTCGCAGCTCAGCGGTCCGGCTGATCAGACACTGCGCGCCTTGGCCCGGACCGTCGCCGAAGGACTGTCCGCGCCGTCGGCGGCCATCGCGGTCACCGTCTCCGACCGTGAGCGGGTCCACTACGGCTGGCCTCAGGACATCGCAGAGTCCGGAGACCACCAGTGGACGCCGCTGGAGTACCAGGGCGAAGCCGTCGGCGCGATCGGCATCCCCTCGGACGCCCACCGCTCGCTGGCCCCTGACCGCCGCCGCCTCCTCGCCGACGTGGCTCCGGCCGCAGGCGTCATCGTCCACAACGCCCGGCTCACCATCGACCTCGAACACCGGCTGCGCCGCATCGAGGCGCTGTCGGTCCGGGTGCGCGCCTCGCGCCGGCGCATCGTCGCCGCACAGGACGGCGAACGCCGCGAACTGGAACGCGATCTGCACGACGGCGCGCAGCCCGAGCTCACCGCCGTCCGCCTGGCCCTGGGCCTGCTCGCGCACGCCGCCCGGCGCGGCGGTGAGGCCGATCCCGAAGCCGTGCGCGCCGCAGCCGGCCGCGCGGTCGCGCAGACCGAGGCCGCGCTGGCCGGGCTGCACCGGACGATGCGCGGCCTGGACCCGCGCACCCTCGGGCAGGAGGGCCTGGTCGCCGCGCTGCGCGAACGGGCCGAGAACCTCGACTGCACGACCCGGTTCGAGTTCCCCGAGTTCGTGGCCGCCCTGAGGTTCGAACGCTCCATCGAGGCCGCCGTGTACTACTGCTGCTCCGAGGCGATGCAGAACGCCGCCAAGCACTGCCCCGGAACCGAGGTCGTGGTCTCGCTCAGCGTCCAACCCGGCATCAGCCCGGGAGATGGCCAGGGAGATGGCCCGGCAGATGGCCCCGGAGATGGATCGGGGGGGAGGCCCGGAGCCGGAACCGGAGGTCGAACCGAGCGCCGATTGGCTTTCGCCGTCACGGATTCCGGTCCCGGCTTCGACGTGGACGCCGCCTACGAGCAGGAACCCGGCGGCCTGGTGAACATGGCCGACCGGATCGCCGCGGCCGGGGGAGAGGTGCGGATCACGTCGGTCCCGGAGTCCGGGACGACGGTCATGGGCTGGGTACCGTGCCCATAGCATGAGGTATGAAGATCAACCGGCTGTCCCGCAGCACCGGCGTCTCACACCATCCGTTCCCGTTCGACCCGGCCTACGGTCTGGACCTCGACGGTCTGCTGCGGGTCGGCGCGCCCGACAACGCGCCGGAGGACTTCGCCGAGTTCTGGCAGGGCTTGTACCGGCGCGCGCTGGCGACTCCGGTCGAACCACGGCTCGGAGCCAGGACCGGGGCCACCGCCGACGGGCTGGACGTCTTCGAGGTCTCCTTCACCTCGCTGGACGGCGTGCGGATCGGCGGGTGGGTGGTGGCTCCGGCCGACGGGGCCGTCGAGCGCGGGTTCGTCGTGGGCCACGGCTACGGCGGCCGTGACGCGCCGGACCCGCGGCTGCCCGCGCCACGCGCGGCCGGGATCTACTTCGTGGCGCGGGGACTGCCGACCAAGACCCTGCTGCCCGGCGTTCCGTCGGAGGCGGCCGGGCACGTGCTGCACGGTGTCGAATCCCGCGACGCCTCCATCATCGGGGGCTGCGTCGCGGACATCTGGTGCGCGGCGACCGCCCTGACCGAGCTGTTCCCGGGCGCCGCGCGGCGGCTGGACTACAGCGGCGTCAGCTTCGGCGGCGGGACCGGGGCGCTGGCGCTGCCGTGGGACGAGCGGTTCACGGCGGCGCATCTGGTGGTCCCCACCTTCGGCAACCACCCGCTGCGCGTGACGCTGGAGTGCGTCGGCAGCGGCGCGGCCGTGCGCGAGCGTTACCTTCAGGATCCTCGGGTGCTTGAGGTGCTGGCCTACTTCGACGCCGCGACCGCCGCGCGCCACGTGCGGATCCCGGTCCAGGCCGTGCCCGCGCTGTTCGACCCTTCGGTGCCGCCGCCCGGCCAGTTCGCGGTGGTGAACTCGCTGGCCGGCCCGGTGGACGCGCGGGTCGCGACCGCGGGGCACTTCATGGACTATCCCGAGTTCGAGCAGGAGATGCGGGGGCTGGACCGCGCGATGAGGGAGTTCTTCGCCGAGTAGGCGTGCCGGCCCGGCCGCTCAGGAATGCGGCCCGAGGCCGCCGTCACCACGAACTCCCGGCCAAAGCCTCCCGCAGCTGCGGCATCACCACGTCGACCTGTGCCAGTGCCCCGATATGGTCGTGCCCGGCCAGTTCGATCACCTCGAACCCGAGGTCGCGCAGCCGGGGTTCGTCGGCGTGGTCGTGGCGGGCGATGGCGGCGCCGCCGGCGTGGTGGGACATGCGGCACTCCGGTTCGCAGTCCTGGCTGCCGTACCAGAGGATCTTCGGGCCCGGCAGGGCGGCCAGCGCGGCCCGGTCGTCGCGCGCGGCCCACTGGCGGAACATCAGGCGGCCCAGGTGGTGGTCTCCGGCCTGGTCCGGCAGGCCGGCCTGGACCAGCGCGGCGCGGGCGCCCTCCTCGAAGCCGAGCCAGTAGTCGAAGTCCGCCAGCAGCGGGAAGCCGCCGACCAGCAGCCCGCGGGTGCGGTCGCTGAGCGGGGCCAGGAAGCCGGCCAGCGCGGCCATCCCGGAGTAGCCGGCCAGGACGAAGCCGTCCAGCCCGGCCGCGTCGGCGACCGCGTGCAGGTCCGCGACCTCCATGCGGGTCGGGTACTCGGTGAAGTCAGGACCCTGCCACGCGCCGCCGGCACCGGCGCCGGGCTCGTCCTCGGTCTCCCCGACGACCCGCCGCGGCTTGTAGCGCACCACCCGGTACGTCTCGGCCAGCGCCGCCCCCAGCGCCGCGAACTCGCCCCGGTGCCGCACCGGGAACACGATCCCGGCGGCGTCGTGCGGCCCGGACGCCTCGTACCACAGGGTGTAGCCGTCATTCGTCTCGATCAGCGCCATCGCGCCCTCCCGGTTCCCCGCCCCTCGCCCGGCCAGGGCGAATCGAACCCCTGTTTCATATCACTGCTGCGCTCAACGCACAGAGCAAGTATCTGAGCCGGACGCTCAGCGAAGGGAACCGGGTGGCGATAGATGTTACGGAACAGTATTATCCATTTCCGTGAAGACCGAATCCGTGAAGACCGAATCCGTACCACCGGCACCCTCGGCTCTCCTCGCCCTCCAGCGCGCCACCCACGCGACCCTGCAGACGCTGGCGACCGAACTGGTCGACCTGGACCTCACCCCGTCGGAGACCAACGCCCTGGCCAACCTCGCCGACGGCCGCGGCCGCACCGTCTCCGAACTCGGCGCCGCTATCGGCAGCAAGCCGACCACCCTGACCGGCGTCCTGGACCGCCTGGAGCGCCGCGGCCACATCACCCGCGGCACCCTGGCCGGCGACCGCCGCTCGGTGCTGATCGAGCTGACCCCCTCGGGCCGCACGACCGCCGAGGCCGTGCTGGGCACCATCACCGATCTGGAGCGGCGCGCGCTGGGGGATCTGGGCCCTGAGAAGGTCGCGGCGTTCCACGAGGTGCTGCGCGCGCTGACGGAGGCCTCGCGATGAGCTTCCAGGCCCTGTTCGCCGAGGTCACCGCCGGGAACCAGCACTTCGGGCACCGGCAGCACGTCCACCTGACCTGGCTCGCGGTGCGGCGCCACGGCACCGAGGAGGCGATCGCCGTGGTCAGCGACGGGATACGCCAGACGGCCCGCTACGCCGGGGCGCCGCAGAAGTACCACGCGACCGTCAGCCGCGCGTGGGTGGAAGCGGTCGGCCACCACGCCGCCGAGCGCCCGGGTGAGGACTTCCCAGCGTTCGCCGACGCGAACCCGGCCTTGCTGGACAAGCGATTGCTGTCCCGCTTCTACTCGTCGGCGCTGCTGGCCTCGGCGCCGGCGCGCACCGGCTGGGTCGAACCGGACCGGGAACCCTTCCCGTAGCAGACAAAAGTCCCGCCGCCGATGAGGTCCATCGACGGCGGGACCGGGACTGCTTAGCGGATCAGAACCCGCATACCGGCCTCAGCGGTAACCGAGGGTGTTCAGCGCCTTGTCGATCGCCGGCGCGGCCGCGTCGATGCCGAAGCCGCCGTTGAGCACCAGCGCGCCGAAGGCGATGTCGTCCTTCTTGTCGAAGACGATCATCCAGCTGTCGGTCTTGCCGGTCTTCGGGGTGTCGCCGGACTCCGCGGAGCCGGTCTTGCCGGCCAGGTCGGAGGTGCCGGGGAACTTGCCGTAGGCGGTGCCCTCGCCGGAGTAGATGACGCCCTTCATCAGGGTCGTGAGCTGGCTGTCCACGTTCGCCGGCAGCGCGGTGGCGCTGATCTGCGGGGTGCCGGGCACCAGGATCGGCTGCTTGAAGGAGCCGTTCGCCACCGTGGCCGCGACCGAGGCCATGGTCAGCGGGGACATCGTGATGTTGCCCTGGCCGAAGGCGTCGCGGGCGAACAGGCCCTGGCCGTCGGCCGGCGGGACCTGCTGGTCGCCGCCGGTGCCGTAGGTGGCCGGGCCCAGGCCCAGGTCCCACTTCTGGTCCATGCCGAAGTAGTTCTTGGCCTCGGTCGACAGCGCGCTGTAGTCGCTGCCGAGTTTGCCGTCCAGGGCCAGGTGCACGAACGCGGTGTTGCAGGACTGCTCGAAGGCGTCGATCAGGTGCGCGTTCTGGATCCCGTTGCGAAGGCTCGAGTCGTTGTTGATGACCTGGCCCTCGACCGTGGCGTTGGGGCTGCAGTTCACCGGCTGGCTGGTCTGCAGGCCCTGCTGGAGCGCCAGCGCCGTGGTGATCACCTTGAACGTGGAGCCCGGGGCGCGGGCGGCCTTGTACGCCAGCGAGGGGAAGCCCGTGTCGTTGCTGGCCATGCCCAGGATGTAGCCGGTGTCGGGCTGGATCGCGACCATGCCGGAGTTCGGGTAGGCCTTCAGCGCGTTCTCGATCGCGGACTGCACGTTCGGGTCGATCGTGGTCTTGACCGACACCGTGGATCCGGAGTTCGTGCCGAGCGGGAAGACCCCCGAGTGCGGGTCCTGGGCGCCGGACTTGGGGTCGACGAACTCCACGGTCAGCTGCGTGGGCGTGGTGCCCGCCGGGACGTGGGTGGACAGCGCGTTGACGGCCCCGGACAGCGTCGGGTGCTTCGAGGTGTCGATCGTGGTGCCCTTGGAGTCGGTCACCGTCTGCTTCGGCGGCACCGCCTTCAGCAGGTCGGTCCCGCCGAGCTGCGGGTTGATGACCGCCGAGGACCAGTGCACCACCGGCGCGCCCGAGGGGCCGGCGACCAGGTCCATGCTCGAGTCGTAGGTCCAGACCAGGTTGTTGCCGAAGTCGGCGGCGACCTTGAAGCCGAACTTGGCCAGCGTCGCGGCGCCGGAGGAGGAAGCGGTCGAGCCGCCCGTCGCCGGTGCCGTGGAGCCGGACGCCGTGGACGTCGGGGAGCCCGCGTCCGTCCCCGACGAGGCGTTCTCCTGCGATCCCAGGGTCAGCGTCAGCGTCTTCGGGGTCAGCGAGCCCATCACGGCCGACAGCCGGGCCGAGGCGTCCTTGGCGTCGTCGGTGAGTGCGGCGGCTCCGTTGAAGTCGCTCGTTCCCCACGCGGTCAGGAAAGCCTGGGCCACGCTCTGCGGGGAGGCCTGCGGCGAGGAACTGGTGGTCGCGGCCGCGCCGCCCTGGGCGCCGGACGACGACTTGGACTTGCCGCTGCTGCCGAACAGCCCGCAGCCGCTGGTGGTCAGCAGGGCCGCGGCTGTCATGCCGCATGCCGTCATCCGTACCGCCGTGATTCGCCGCCCCGTCATACGTCCACTCCCCAGTTGCATCGGCTTGCCCGCCCGAAGGCGGTAGCGGCCAAATTACACTGTCGGGGCTTTCCGATCCGATCCAGGGGCGTTTCTTTGTTCGACTTGTCAAGCCTGGAAGGGTCCGGCGGCGGATGGGCCGCCCGCGACCGGACCCGGGTACCTCAACTCGTGCGGATGACGTCCATGAAGGCGGACACCGAGAATTCGGCGTTCCCGGCGCCGGGCCGGCCGTAGCCGGGCGGGACCGGCAGCGCGTACTTCTCGAACGTGTCGCGCCAGGCCAGGAGCAGCTTCACGAAGTACTCCAGCGACGGGCCCTTCTGCCGGCCCAGGTTGCTGGTCGGCTCCGGGCACCAGGTGGTGAACCGCGGCATCACGCCGTGGCTCATGAAGAAGTCCAGGCCCTCGGTCGTGGAGGCGATCGCCTTGTCGACGTCGGTGAAGCCGTGCGGCTCGGCCATCTCCACGCCGCCGACGAAGTTCGGGATGACGTTGGTGGCGCCGAAGACGTCGGCGGAGTCCAGGATGCGCTTGACCCACTCGTCGCGGCCGACGTAGCGGTCCTTGCCCGGGCAGATCCAGTTGAACATCTCGGCGTCCCACACCTCGTAGTTCGGGTGGTAGACGCGGTAGCCGGACTCGAAGAGCATCTTCACCTCGTCCAGCGGCAGCGCCTGGACCACGGCCTTGGGGATCCAGCGGCCGGCGAAGCGGGACTCGATGGCCTCGGCGAAGCGCGCGTAGAACTCGCCCTCGCGCATGCCGTCCAGCTTCTTGGTGATCGAGCCGCCGGTGACCGTGTAGGCCTTGGTGACGGTGTCGTACTGGTTGATCAGCGACATCGCCTCGACGATGTCGTCGATCTCCTTGACCGCCGTGTACTCCCGGCCGTTGGCCCGCTGCTGCCGGAAGTTCTCGTTCAGGTCGCAGAAGCGGCACTCCTCGTCCCGGCCCCAGTACTGGCACAGCCGGTAGACAGTGAGGTACACCAGGTAGCCCCACTCGATGGCCGGCGCGATCTCGCTGATCTTCTTGCCCGAGGACAGGGTGTGCTCGTAGTAGCCCGGGATCGGCGGGAACTCCAGGTCGGCCAGGAACACCCCCTCGCAGCTCAGCCCGAGCTTGCCCTCGTGCAGTCCGACCACATAGGGGCTGTCCGGCGCGACCCGCGTGGAGACCACGGTCCGCCGCAGGTCATAGGGGCCGCCGGTCATCCGGATCTCCTCCGGCGCCCGGAACTGCGCGTGTTGGGCCATCTCCGCCACCGGCACCAGGTCGAAGGTGAAGATGAAGTAGTCCTTGGGTTTGTAACCGCTGGCCACCCTGAGCGCGTCAGGGCTGAAGGCCAGGCCCTGCCGCAGGATGTCCTGCTTGATAATGGCCTCGACCGGGAGATCCGGGAACTCCCCCATCATGCGTTCCAGCTCGCGTGTCGTCGCCCCGTCCGCTGTGACAGCGTCCATTCTGGACCTCGCTTCCGCCTATTCCGGATAAGGTCTTGAATATCTCATGGGTTACAAGCCGGCACCGGGAGTGGGGGGCTCAGCTGGCGATGCGGGCATGAGTCGCGACGGCTTGTGCAGGGCTGGGAACAGCAGTTGTGCACATTCCGTGTGGATCGCCTGTCGGCAGTGCACTGAGCTTGCTCAAGCACCGCGGGCGCGGGTCAGCGTGATTGCGCGGCGGCTTCGGTGGTGGCATCGGTGACAGCTCCGATGACAGCTTCGGTGATGGCGTCCCGGACCGGTCGCGGCGCCGACTCCAGCAACGCCGGCAGATCCGAACCCGCGGCCTCGGCGCGGCCCGCGATGACGTTCGAGAACAGCGACAGCGCGTGCCCGATCTGGTACGGCTCCGGTCCGCTGCCCTCCAGCGCGGCCCGCGTCTCGGCGAGGGAGGCGGCACGGTAGGCGACCGGCCGGCCGAGCACCTCGGCGAGGATCCGTGCGAGGTCCTCGCCGCCGACCGCCGTGTCCCCTTCGAGCTCGTACACGCGGCCGGCGTGCCGGCTCGCCCGGCCGGCGGCCAGGTCGCGGTCCGATTCGGCGGCCACCCGCACCGCGGCGTCGGCCAGGTCCTGCTTGGCCACCACCGACAGCCGGCCCTGCCCGAACGGCGCTGCGAACTCCCCGGTCGCCGCGGCCTGCGCGACCCCGGCCGCCGCGAGCCCGACGGGCACCTCGGTGTACAGGCCGTTGCGCAGCATGGTCGTGGTGAACGGCCCGGCGGCGAAGCGGTCCTCGCTCCAGCGGTGCGGCACGGCGATGGTCATCGACTCGCCGGAGGCCGCCAGGCTCGTGTAGATCAGATGCCTGACACCGGCGGCCGCCGCCGCGTCGGCCACCGCGCCGTGGCGGGCCAGGACGACGTCGTCCTCGGCGTACCCGGCCGACACCACCAGCAGGACGTCCACGCCGTCGAACGCGGCCGGCAGCGAAGCCGGGTCGTCGAAGTCGACGCGGCGTGCGGCGGCGCCGTCTCCGGAACGGGTGCCGGCGACCGCCTTCACATCATCGAGGCCTGACAGGCCCGCCAGGATCAGGCTGCCGAGGCTGCCGGATACCCCGGTCACGAGAATCATCACAAACCTCCATAAGAGTGCTGATGGTCTCCGAAGTGGACGACAACCAGACTCCGCCGGCCGCGCCGGCCGCAGAAGAAGGCACTTTCGAAGCACCGGGGCACACGGCGGTAACCGTCCAGGCCCGGCCGCCGGGGCCGGTCGCCCATGTGACTCAGGTCGCATCCCAGGTCTCATTCCGGAGCTCATCCCGGAATAGCTTCGCGCCCCGCGACGTCGTCACCGGCGTGACGGATACGAACAGCTGGGCCCTGCCCGCGATCGAGACCGACGAGCACGGGCCCTGCGGCGACGACGACTGCGGCATCCGCGACGTCCTGGACCGCCTCGGCGACCGCTGGTCGGTGCTGGTGGTCGTGGAGCTCGCGAAGGGCGTCCGCCGCTTCGGCGCGCTCAAGGCCGCCATCCCCGGCATCTCCCAGCGCATGCTGACCGTCACGGCCAAGCGCCTGATCCGCGACGGACTGGTCGAGCGCACGGTCTACCCCACGATCCCGCCGCAGACCGACTACCGCCTCACCCCGATGGGGGAGAGCTTCGCCCAGACCGTCGCCCACCTGGCCGACTGGTCGCGGCGGCACAAGGAAGCCGTCGCGGTGGCGCGGCTGCGGTTCGACCTGGACCACCCCGGAGAGCTGTAGCCGGCCGGGCATATCCCCTGCCACCAGGCCATACTGGGACACGTGTCCACCACCGACTGGGTGCTGCACGTCGACCTCGACCAGTTCATCGCCGCGGTCGAGGTCGCCCGGCGGCCCGAACTGCGCGGCCGGCCGGTCGTGGTCGGCGGCCAGGGCGACCCGACGCGGCGCGGCGTGGTGGCGACCGCGTCGTACGAGGCGCGCGAGTACGGCGTCCACTCCGGCATGCCGATGCGCACCGCCGCGAAGAAGTGCCCCGACTGCGTCTTCCTGCCGGCCGACCGGGCCGCGTACGAGAAGGTCTCCGAACGCGTCATGGCCACCCTGCGCGAGTTCCCGGTCGTGGTCGAGGTGATGGGCTGGGACGAGGCCTTCCTCGGCGCGCGCACCGAGGACCCCGAGGCGCTGGCCGCCGACGTCCGCGAAGCCGTGCTCGGCGAGACCGGCCTGTCCTGCTCCGTGGGCATCGGCGACAACAAGCTGCGCGCCAAGACCGCCACCGGGTTCGCCAAGCCGGCCGGCGTCCACCGGCTCACCCGCGAGAACTGGGCCGCCGTGATGGGCGACCGCCCCACCGACGCGCTGTGGGGCATCGGGTCGCGCACCGGCAAGAAGCTCGCCGGACTCGGCCTGCACACCGTCGCCGACCTGGCCCGCGCCGACCGGGCGATGCTCGCCGATCACTTCGGCCCGAAGATGGGCCCCTACTTCTGGCTGCTGGCCCAGGGCGCCGGCGACACCGAGGTGACCGGCACCCCGCACGTGGCCAAGGGCCGCAGCCGCGAGGTCACCTTCCAGGAGAACCTCAGCGACACGGCCGAGCTCGCCGCCCAGGTGCGGCTGCTGGCCCGGCATGTGGCGCAGGACGTCGCCGACGAGGGCCGGCCGGCGACGCGTGTCGGGCTGAAGATCCGGTACGCGCCGTTCGTCACCAAGACCCGCAGCATCACGCTGCCGGCGCCCACGGCCGACGCCGGGGAGATCGAGCGCGCGGCGCTGGAGGTGTTCGCGCTGCTGGAGCTGGACCGGCCGGTGCGGCTGCTGGGGGTGCGGGTGGAGCTTTCGGAGGAGGACTCGGAGTCGGCACCGGAGGTAGAGCCGGAGGTCATACCGGAGGTAGAACCGGAGGTAGGGCCGGAGGTAGGACCGGAGGTCGAACCAAGCGCTGAAACCGTTGCGGACACTCAATCCGCACCGTCATGAGGCCTCGGCCGGATCCACATGCTTGGCCCGGCTCGGGGCCACCCGCGGCGGCTCGTTCGGCTGCTTGGGATAGACCGGCGGCCACGGCGCGTCCATCAAGCCGTTCGCCATGTCCTGCTTCGACATCTCCAGCAGCGGCTCCAGGGACTGCGGCTGCGCGTTGTACTCGGCCCAGGGGTCGCCGCGCTCGGCGACCCGGTCCGGGACGGTGGCGATGGTCAGCTCGTCGGGGACGACCGTCAACAGCTCGTCCCAGAAGATCGGTGTCGACACCTGCGCGCCCACCCGCGGCCGGACGCACCACGCGCCGAACACCGTCTTGTGCGGCGCGTTCTGGTTGAAGTCCACGAACACCCGAGCACCCCGTTCCTCCTTCCACCACTGCGCGGTGATCTGCTCCGGATACCGGCGTTCCATTTCCCGGGCCAGCGCGACGGCGGCCGCGCGGACCTCGTAGCCGTCCCAGCGGTGCTGGAGGCTGACGTAGATGTGCAGCCCGCGCGATCCCGAGGTCTTCACGTACGCCTCGATGCCCAGCTCGGCCAGCAGTTGCCGGGTGAGCACGGCGGCGTGCCGGACCTCGGGGTAGCCGACCCCGGGGGAGGGGTCCAGGTCGATGCGCAGCTCGTCGGTGATCTCCGGCTCCGAGGCGCGGATCGGCCAGACGTGGAAGCCCAGGCAGCCCAGGTTCACGCCCCAGATGATGTGCGCCATGTCGGCCGCGACCAGCGCGTCGCTGGTGGTGCCGTTGGGCGTGGAGACCTCCATGGTGGTCAGCCACGGCGGCGCGGTCTTCGGGACCCGCTTCTGGAACCACGACTTGCCGCCGGCGCCGTCCGGATAGCGCTCCAGCAGCAGCGGCCGGTCCTTCAGGGTGTTCATGATGGGCCCGGAGACCGCGAGGTAGTACCGGACGAGGTCCATCTTGGTCTCGCCGCGCTTGCTGAAGTAGACCTTCTCCGGGTGGGACACCGCGACCTCGGTGTCGTCGATGTCGAGGATGGTCTCCTTGCTCATGCGCCACCGCCCTTCGCGCCGTCCGTCGCGCCGTCCGTCGCGCTGTCCGTCGCGCCGCCCTGCGCCGCCGGGCCGAACACCTTGGCCAGCTCGGCCGGCGCCACCTGCTCCAGCTGCGCGTACGTGCACGACTCCGGCGTCCGGTCCGGCCGGAAGCGGACCAGGCGGCCGCCGTGCCGGAAACGGCCGGACAGCAGGTGCTCGTACCGGACCTCCGCGACCAGCTCCGGCCGCAGCGGCTCCCAGGCCAGGTCCTTGTCGGCGGACCAGCGGCTGCGGGCGCCGGGCATGCGGTGGCCGTCGGCGCGCTCCTGGGCCTCGGCCTCGGCCCAGCCGCGCCAGGGATGGCCGTCCAGGGCGTTCTCGCGCAACGGTTCCAGCTCCCCGACCAGCTCCCGGCGCCGTGCGGCGGTGAAGCTGCTGGCCACGCCGACGTGGTGCAGGACGCCCTCGTCGTCGAACAGGCCGAGCAGCAGCGAGCCGACGCCTTCGCCGTCCTTGTGCCAGCGGAAGCCCGCCACGACGCAGTCGGCGGTGCGCTCGTGCTTCACCTTGAGCATGACCCGCTTGTTCTGCTCGTACGGCAGGTCCAGGGGCTTGGCCATGACCCCGTCGAAGCCCGCGCCCTCGAAGCGGGTGAACCAGTCCTGCGCGACGTCCGCGTCCTGGGTCAGCGGCGTCAGGATCACCCGGCCGTTCCCCGCCGGCAGCGCTTCGGCCAGCGCCCGGCGGCGCTCGTGGAACGGCTCGCCGCTCAGGTCCCGGTCCCCGAGCGCCAGCAGGTCGAAGGCGACGAAGCTGGCCGGCGTCTCGGCCGCGAGCTTGCGGACCCGGGAGGCGGCCGGGTGCAGGCGGTTCTGGAGCGTGTCGAAGTCCAGGCCGTCGCCGGTGACCACGACGATCTCCCCGTCCACCACGCAGCGCTCCGGCAGCGCGTCCGCCAGCAGCTCGACGAGCTCGGGGAAGTACCGGGTCAACGGCCGGTCGTTGCGCGAACCCAGCTCCACCTCGGCCCCGTCCCGGAACACGACGCACCGGAACCCGTCCCACTTCGGCTCGTAGGCCAGCCCCGGCGAGCGGGGCACCTCGCGCACGGCGGTGGCCAGCATCGGCCGCACCGGCGGCATGACCGGGAGATCCACTTCTCGACCGTAAGACGGCGGCCCGCCCTCGGCACTCTGGCAGCGGCGAACGGGCGTCGGCGATCAGGAAGTGGCGAACAGGAAGTGGCGATCAGGAAGTGGCGAACAGGAAGTGGCGACAAGGTGGTGGCCAACAGGCGGCGGCATACCATCGGGCCATGGACGCCGAACAGCTGCGCGACTTCTACGCCCGGAGCGTACGCGGCCGGGAGACCGCCGACCGCGAGTTCGCCGAGCGCACGCACGGCTGGCACTTCGAGCTGCTCCCGGAAGCGGCGCAGTGGGCTGACGAGCACGCCGCGGGGGAGCGCTGGTCCTCGGGCGGGACCGCGGTGGTCGAACTCGCGGACGCGGCGGGCGTGATCGGCAAGCCGGAACCGGGCCGCATCGGCAGCGCCTACTCGCACCGCGACCCGATGACCGAGCAGACCACGGCGACCGGCTTCGGCTTCTGGCCGCGGGCCGCCGATGCGCTCGTCGTGCACGCGGGGCGTGCGGTCCCTGTGGAGGCCCTGGAAGCGCCGGCGGAGCGGGGCGACGGGGCCGCGGTGCTGGCGATGCTGCGGCTGGTGGTCGAGTCGTTCGCGACGGTGCGCGCCTTCAGCGATCCGCCGGGGACGCCGCGATCGTGACGACGGATCGGTGCGGGCGGAGCTGATCGGGGTTCAGGCGGAGCTGATCGGTTCGGGCGGAGCTGATCGACTCGGCCGGATCCCCGAAGACCGGTCTCAGCCCTCGAATCCGCCGTCGGCGAGCAGCTTGTCGATCCGCGTCCGGTGCGCCGCCTCCCACTCGTCCAGCGTCTCGGCCTCGTCCTTGGCCAGCTTCGCGCGCGCCGCCGCGAACACCTCGTCGCGGCGGGCCACGGGCACCACCACGATGCCCTCCTCGTCGGCGACCACGATGTCGCCGGCGTGCACGTTCACGCCGCCGCAGTGCACTGTCACGTTGTGCGGCTTGATGACGGCCTTCGCTCCCGGGATCGGGATCACGCCGCGGGCGAACACCGGGAAGCCGGCTTCGCGGGCCTCGGCCAGGTCGCGGATCACGCCGTCGATCACGAAGCCGGCGATGCCCCGGCGCTGCGCCACCGCCATCACGTTGCCGCCGGCCACCGCGTAGTCCAGGTCGCCGCCGGTGTCCACGACGATGACCGAGCCCGGTTCGGCGCGGTAGATCGCCGCGTGGACCATGAGGTTGTCCCCGGGCGGGCAGCGGACGGTGAACGCCGGGCCGGCCAGGCGCGCGGCCGCGCTCGTCACGGTCAGCGCGCGGATGCCGGTGTCCATGACGTTCTCGCGGGTGAGGACGTCGGCCAGGGTGGTGGTGGGTACGTCGGCGAAGGTGTCCATGGTGTTGTGATCGTAGGCGACACGGCCGGTCGGCGAGTGGTTCAGCGGGTGGTTCAGCGGCGTGGCGGGCGGCGCCGGTTCCGGCCCCGGTTCTGGTCCCCGCCCCGGCTGGAGCCGCGGTGAGCGGCGACCACCGAGAAGCCGACGAGCGCCATGATGATCACGAGGTATATTACGGCGCCGAGGGCCGGATGCCCGGCAGCCGTCGGGGGCAAAGCGGCGGGCATCAGCGTCCTCTTCGTCGGTGGCCTGATATGCCGATAGCCGGTCGGGATCGGAGTACGCGCCGATCCGGGTCTCGGTTTTCGGAACCCTGCGTGATCGACCGGTTGCGCAAACGTTTGAGTGGACCTTCCACAGTCGGGCACAATGGATCGAGAAACCCAGGCAGGCAGGAACCCGGGCCGCGGCCCGGACGAGATGCGAGGAGGTGACATGCGCCGCAGACAAGAGTCCCGCAGCGGGGACGACGCCGTTTCCGACGACGGGGCCCCCAGCCCACGCCTCCTCCAGGACGCGGCCGCCACCTTCGGCATGCTGGCGGCCACCACGCGGCTGCACATCGTGTGGCTGCTGGCCCGGGCGGAGCAGGACGTGACCGCGCTGGCCGAGGCCACCGGAAGCAACGTCGCCGCGGTGAGCCAGCACCTGGCCAAGCTGAAGCTGGCCGGCCTGGTCAGTGCGCGCCGCGAGGGCCGCCGCCAGGTCTACGTGGTCGACGACCCGCACGTGGTCGCCATCGTCCGGCAGATGCTGGACCACCACGCCGAGATGGCCGACGGCAAGGCCTCCGCGACCGGAAGGCCCGCCCAGACGGCCTAGCCATCGAGCGGCTCGCCGCCGTATGACGCTGCACGACGGGGAACGAACCGCCATGACCCTGCTGACGGACCGCACCGCCGAGCTGGCCGCGCGCGGCGAGCAGCCCGTGCTGCAGGTCCTGCGCGGCCTGGACAGCGGACTGCGCGGCCTCACCGAGGCCGAGGCCGCCGCGCGCCTGGAGCGCGACGGCGAGAACCAGATCGCCCGGCTCCGCGACGGACCGCCCGGGCGCGGCCTGGCCACCGCCTTCCGGGCCCCGTTCCTGCTGGTCCTGATGGTCCTGGACGTGGTCCTGGCGATCAGCGCGGACATCGGCGGCGTCCTGGCCATCACCGGCATGATCGCGATCGCGACGGTGATGCGCTTCTGGCAGGAACGGCGCTCGCACCGCACGGTCGAGGCACTGCGCGCGCTGGTCCTGACCACCGCCACGGTGGTGCGGCGCGCCGACGAGGACAGCGGGCCGCTGGCGCGCGAGCTGCCCGTGGACCAGCTGGTGGTCGGCGACGTGGTCCGGCTGGCGGCCGGGGACTTGATACCGGCGGATCTGCGCCTGCTGCGCGCCAAGGACCTGTTCCTGGACCAGAGCCTGCTGTCCGGGGAGTCGATGCCGGTCGGGAAGCACGCCGAGCTGTCCGGGACGGCCGGTGTTGGTGGCGGCGCGCGCGTTCTCGGGTTCCCGCCACGGCAGCGGCAGCCGGAGACGGACTGGGCTGCCGCCAGACCGGCGGCCGACCAGCCGGCGACGCGCTCGGCCAGCACGCAGGCGCTCGGTCAGCCGCCGCCATCCGCCGCCGCGGCCTCGATCGCAAACCAGCCGCAGCGATCCGGTGTGGCCGCCTCGATCGCCGGCCGGCCGCCGCCGCGCTCGGCAGCCCCACCCGCCTTCGGCTCGCCCCCGCACCCCTGCGACCACCCCGCGCTCTGCCTGGCCGGCACCCACGTCCTGTCCGGCACCGCCACCGCCGTCGTCATCGCCACCGGTCCCCGCACCTACCTGGCGGGCCTGGGCCGCGAGCTCGACGGTGGACGCCGGCCGGCCACCGCCTTCGACCGGGGCGTCTCCGCGGTCAGTTGGATGCTGCTGCGTTTCATGCTCGTGCTGGCGCCGCTGGTGTTCGCGGTCAGCGGGCTGGCCACCGGCAGCTGGCACCGGGCCTTCCTGTTCTCCGTCGCGGTCGCCGTCGGCATCACGCCGGAGATGCTGCCGGTCGTCGTCACCACGACGCTGGCGCGCGGGGCCGTGACGATGGCGCGGCGCCGGGTGATCGTCAAGCGGCTGCCGGCGATCCAGGATCTCGGTGCGATGGACGTGCTCTGCGTCGACAAGACCGGCACCCTCACCGAGGGCATGCCCGTCCTGGCCCGCCACATCGATGCCCGGGGGCGTCCCGACGAGACCGTCCTGGACTACGCCGCCGTCAACAGCCTCCTGCAGGCCGGCTGGCGCAATTCGCTGGACGAGGCCGTCGTCGCGCACGCCGAGGCGCTCGGGCCGGCCGGTCCGGCCTGGGAGAAGGTCGACGAGGTCCCCTTCGACTTCAGCCGCCGCCGGATGAGCGTGATCGTCGCGGCGCCGGACGGCGCTCTGGCACCCGACCACGTCATCGTCACCAAGGGCTCCGTCGAGGAAGTCGTCCAGTGCTGCACCTCGGTGCTCGACGACGGCCTCGCCGTCCCGCTGGATCCCGGCCTTCGCGCCCGCATCGACGACGTCGCCGCCGCCGAGCGCGCCGAAGGCCTGCGGCTGCTGGCCGTGGCGATCCGCACCGTCCCCGGCGCCGCGCGCCCCGGCCGCCCCCACTCCTACAGTCTCGCCGACGAATCCGACCTCACCCTCGTCGGCTTCCTCGGCTTCACCGACCCCGCCAAGGACTCCGCCGTCGCGGCGCTCGCCGAACTCGCCGCGCGGGGCGTGGCGGTCAAGGTGATCACCGGCGACGAGCCCGCGGCGGCGGCCCGCGTCTGCCGCGACGTCGGCATCGACCCCGGCGCGGTGGTCGACGGCCGAACTCTGTCAGCCCTCGACGACACCGCCCTGGCCGCCCTGGCCGACCGCACCACCGTCTTCGCCAAGACCGACCCGCTGGCCAAGGCCCGCATCGTCCACGCCCTGCGCCGGGCCGGCCGCACCGTCGGCTACCTCGGCGACGGCGTCAACGACGCCCCGGCCCTGCACGCCGCCGACGTCGGCCTCACCGTCCCGGAGGCCACCGACCTGGCCCGCGAGACCGCCGACGTGATCCTGCTGGACAAGGACCTCACCGTCCTGGTCGCCGGCGTCGAGGAGGGCCGGCGCACCTTCGCCAACTCCCAGAAGTACATCCGCGCCGCGACCAGCTCGAACTTCGGCAACGTGCTGTCGGTGACGGCCGCCGCGGCGTTCCTGCCCTTCCTGCCGATGGCCCCGATCCAGTTGCTGGTCCAGAACCTGCTCTACGACCTGTCCCAGCTCGCGCTGCCCTGGGACGCCGTCGACGAGGACCAGATCGCCGGGCCGCGCCGCTGGGACAGCAGGGGCCTGCGACGCTTCGTGCTGCTCGCCGGCCCGCTCAGCTCGCTGTTCGACCTGGCGACCTGGAGCGTGCTCCGGTGGGTGCTGGGGGCCGGCGGCTCCCATGTGTCGCTGTTCCAGACCGGGTGGTTCGTCGAGGGCTTACTCTCCCAGCTGCTCGCCGTCCACATCATCAGGACCCGCGGGCTCCCGTTCTTCTCCTCGCGCGCGGCCCTTCCGGTGCTGCTGGCCACGGGCCTGGCGATGGCCGTGGGGCTGGCGCTGCCGTTCAGCATGGCGGTGCGCGGCATGGGGATGACCGCGTTGCCGGTCCTGTACTTCGGACTTCTGGCGCTGATCCTACTCGCCTACTGTGCGCTGTTGCAGACGGTGAAGCTCAGGTTCAGCCCTCGCGATGACGGGGTAGGGGCCTCGGTGCGGGGTGCGGACCAGGCTTCCTTCGAACTCTGATGTAAGGGTTCACGGTTGAGGGTGTCTTCCACGCTCAGAGTAAGCACCCTTATCCTCGAGCCTGTGACAATCGGGGACGATCTACTCCTACTCGCGATCAACCCGCGCGACGGACGCGTGCAAGCCGCCGAGTTCATGGGAACGGCGCTGCGCGGCGCCGAGGCGCTGGACCTGAGTCTGGCCCGCCGCGTCGCGGTGGCCGACGGCCGGATCGCGGTCGCCGACCCGCGGCCGATCGGCCATCCGCTGGTGGACCGCGCACTGGCCACGCTTCATGCCGAGGGCTCCGCGCCCCGGCTGCAGGCGTGGTTCGCCGAGCGCCCCACGGAGCCGGCGGTGCTGCACCAGTACGTGGGGCTGCTGGCCGACCGGGGGGTGATCCGGGTCGAGCGTCGGGGGGACGGCGGCCGGACCCGCACCCGGCTGGTCCTGGTGGACATGGAGCGCAGCGCCTACGTGCACACCCGGATCGAGAACGTCGCCTCGAACGGCGACCGCGCGCTGGGCAGCATCGTGCACGCCTGCGGCCTGGACGAGTACCTCTATCCAGGCCTGCGCGGCCGCTCGGCCCGGCGCCGGCTGGCCCGCATCACCGAGGAGGACGGCCTGGCCCCCGGGGTGCGCGACGCGATCGACGCGGTGGCCGGGGCGGTGTCGCAGATGGTGAACCGTGACCAGTCCGGCGGCGCGTATTGAGGCGCGCCGGCCGGCTGATCGCGATATACATCGAGCGCTGAAGACTCCAACGATGGGTGGCTCATGCTCGATGTGATCATCGCCGGATGCGGGCCGGCCGGCGCGGTGCTGGCCGCCGAACTGCGGCTGCACGGCGTGGACGTCCTCGTCCTGGAGCGTGAAGCCGAGCCCACGACCCAGTTCCGAGTGCTCAGCCTGCACGTCCGCACTCTCGAACTGCTGGCGATGCGCGGGCTGCTGGAGCGCTTCCGGGAACGAGGACGGCGTCGCCTGGTCGGCGACGTCTTCGCCGGTGTCCCCTCGTCCCCGCCGGAGAACCTGGATTCCCTGTACGCCTACATCCTCGGCCTGCGGCGGCAGGACATCGAGCACCTGCTTGAGGAGCACGCGAGCCGACTCGGCGCGCGGGTTAGGCGTGGCTGCGAGGTGACCGGCTTCGACCAGGACGAGCAGGGAGTCAGCGTCGAGCTGGCCGGCGGGGAACGGCTGCGGGCGCGCTACCTCGTGGGCTGCGATGGCGCGCACAGCACGGTGCGCAGGCTGCTCGGCGTCGGCTTCCCCGGCGAGCCCGCGCGGACCGAGACGCTGACCGGCGAGATGGAGATCGGCGTGCCGCCGGAGGAGGTCTACGACAAGGTTCCCAAGATCCGGGAAACCACGCCGCGGTTCGGCTTCCGCCCCCTGGCCGAGGGAATCCACACCATCTCGATCCCCACAGCGGGAGTCACCGATCGCGCCGAGCCGCCCACCCTCGAGGAGTTCCGGCAGCGGCTGACCGAGGTCGCCGGAACCGACTTCGGCGTGCACTCCCCGCGCTGGCTGTCCCGCTTCGGCGACGCCACGAGGCTGGCCGAGCACTACCGCGTGGGCCGGGTGCTGCTGGCCGGCGACGCGGCGCACATCCATCCGCCGACCGGCGGCCAAGGGCTCAACGTCGGTGTCCAGGACGCTTTCAACCTCGGCTGGAAACTGGCCGCGCAGATCCGCGGCTGGGCGCCCGAGGGACTGCTGGACACCTACGAGGCCGAACGCCGCCCGGTCGCCGAGGACGTGCTGAGCAACACCCGCGCCCAGATGGAGCTGACGTCCCCCGGAGCCGGCCCGCAGGCCTTGCGCCGGCTGCTTGCCCAGCTGATGGAGTTCGACGAGGTGAACCGGTTCCTCACGGAGAAGATCACGGCCCTGTCGGTCCGCTACGACTTCGGCGACCGCCACGACGCGGTCGGCCGGCGCGTGCCGGACATCGAGCTGGACGGCGATCTTCTCTACGACCGGATGCACCAGGGCCGTGGACTGCTTCTGGACCGCACCGGCCAGCTCACCGTCGACGGCTGGTCCGACCGGGTCGAGCTCGTCGCCGATTCCCGGGCCGCTGTCGAGGTTCCGGCCGTGCTGGTCCGTCCGGACGGACACATCGCCTGGATCGGCCAGGACCAGCAGGGCCTGAACGAGCACCTGTCGCGCTGGTTCGGAAGGGCGGCCGGCTGACTTCGGCGGCGGGCCGATTTCGACGGCCGGCTGACTTCGGACGCCGGCTGACTTCGAACGCTTACCGTCCCTCCGTGTCGTGCCGGTGGGCGCGCTCGCCGTCGTGGTCCAGGATCGTCAGGATCTCCACGGCCGGGCCGTGCGCGGCGATCAGGTGCGGGGTCATGGTGCTGAACTCCGCGGCGTGCCCCTCGTGGACCAGGATGACGCGCTCGCCCAGGTGGAGTTCGGCGGTGCCGGACAGGACGGTGAACCAGTCCCGGCCGGGATGGACCCGCAGCTGATCCGGGCCGGTGCGGCGCTCGGAGGTGATGCGCAGCTTGGCGACGGTGGCGCCGTTGGGGGGGCGCTCGTTGGACAGCAGCCAGCTGGTCATGCCCGGGGTGTGGACCGGCTCGGGGCGGATCACCACCCCGGCCTCGTCGCCGGGCTCGACCAGCTGGTCCAGCGTCGTGCCCAGGGCGCGCGCGATCGGTACCAGCTGGTCCAGGGCGATGCGGCGCCGGCCGGTCTCGATGCGGCTGAGGTTCGACGGGCTCAGATCGCAGCGGGCGGCCAGCGAGTCCAGGGTCCAGCCCCGGGCCAGGCGCAGGCTGCGGATGCGCCGACGGACCAGGGCGTCGGTGTCGGTGTCGGTGCTATCGGTGTCGGTGTGGGAGCCCGGTTCTTGCGCCATAGGCAAGATGATATGCCTCAGACGCAGATGGCGCCTACGCTGGCGGTATGGATCACCAGCGCGCGCACCACTACTCCGACCACGCCTCTCATCACTCGGGCCATGCCTCCGACCACGCTTCTCACCACTCGGGCCATCACTCCGGCAATGCCTCCGACCATGCCTCCGACACCTCTGTCGCCGACATCCTCGACCTCGACGCCGAAGTGCTCGGCCCCTACCTGGAGGAGCTGACCGGCTGGGCCCGCAGCCACACCAAGGCCGCGCCCCACACCATCGTCGACGTCGGCGCGGGCACCGGAACCGGCACCCTGGCCCTGGCCCGCCGCTTCGAGGCGGCCGAGGTGATCGCGATCGACCAGTCGCCGACCATGCTCGAACGCCTCCGGGCCGCGGCCGCCGCGCACGGCATCGCCGGCCGTCTGCGCGCCGTCCAGGCCGACCTCGACGCCGGCTGGCCGCCGGTCGGCACCGCCGACCTGGCCTGGGCCTCCTCCTCGCTGCACCACGTCGCCGACCCCGACCGGGTCCTGGCCGACGTCCGCGCCGCGCTGAACCCCGGCGGCCTGCTGGTGGTCGTCGAGATGGACGCCATGCCGCGCTTCCTGCCCGAGGACGTCCATCCCGGCCTGGAAGAACGCTGCCGCGCCGCCGGAGCCCGCAACGGCTGGAACGCCTGGCCGGACTGGACCGGCCATCTGGAACGCGCCGGATTCACCGTCGCCGAGCAGCGCGTCTTCGACATCGATGTCCGTCCGGCGCCGCCGGCCGCCAATCGCTACGCGCACCGCGTCATGAGCGGCATGCGCAATCGCTTGGCCGAGCAGTTGTCGGCCGACGACGTGGCCGCACTGGACCGGCTGCTCGATCCCGACGACACGGAGTTCGTGCTGCGGCGCCGTGACCTGGTGGTCCGCGGCGCGCGCACGGCCTGGGCGGCGCATCGCGCGTAGCGTGCGCGGCCCGGGCCTTCTGAGGCGATACCGTGCCATCATGCCCGACACCCAGTACGAAGACCTGCTGCACCGCGTCCTGACCTCGGGGACGGCGAAATCCGACCGGACCGGTGTCGGGACGCGGTCGCTGTTCGGACATCAGCTCCGCTACCCCCTGCAGGACGGCTTCCCGCTCATCACGACGAAGAAGGTCCACTTCAAGTCGGTCGCCTACGAGCTGCTGTGGTTCCTGCGCGGCGAGGGCAACGTGCGCTGGCTGCAGGAGCACGGGGTCTCGATCTGGGACGAGTGGGCCGCCGAGGACGGCGACCTGGGACCGGTGTACGGCGTGCAGTGGCGGTCCTGGCCCACGCCCGACGGCCGGCACATCGACCAGATCGCCGAGGTGCTGCGGCTGCTGCGCGCGAACCCGGACTCGCGGCGCATCATCGTGTCCGCCTGGAACGTCGCGGAACTGGAGAACATGGCGCTGCCGCCGTGCCACGCCTTCTTCCAGTTCTACGTGGCCGACGGCCGCCTGTCCTGCCAGCTCTACCAGCGCAGCGCGGACATGTTCCTGGGCGTGCCGTTCAACATCGCCTCCTACGCGCTGCTCACCCACATGATCGCGGCGCAGACCGGCCTCGAGGTCGGCGACCTGGTGTGGACCGGCGGCGACATCCACATCTACGACAACCACGTCGAGCAGGCGGAGCTGCTGCTCACCCGCGAGGCGCGGCCGTTCCCGACGCTGGAGCTCAAGCCCGCGGACTCGCTGTTCGACTACACCTACGCGGACATCGCAGTGCTCGGATACGACCCGCATCCGGCGATCAAGGCGCCGGTGGCGGTGTGAACGGTGTACGCGGTGTGAGCGGTGTGAGGGCCGTGAGCACTGTGAATGGTTCGAGGCCGGCCGCAGGCTTCTGATTCAGAGCTGTGGAGCGGGCTGCGGCAGGGCGTGCGCGCCCTCCGGCCGCAGCCCGTCGAAGATGATCGCCAGGTAGCGCCGCCACAGATCCGGCGACGCGTCCGGCACGTAGCCGCTGACGTAGTTCGGCGCGCACATCAGCAGGAAGACGTCGGTGCCGGTGACGTCGGCCCGGACCGCGCCGTGTTCCCGGGCCCGGGCGACCAGGTCCTCTATTGCTTGGAACAGCGCCGATTGGGCTTGCTGCACCTCGGGTTTCAGCTCCCCGGCGGCCATCAGGAACGACAGGTCGCGCTGCTGTCGCTGGTGGCCGGCCGCGATGAGGAACTCCAGCAGCGCCGCGCCCGGATCCTCGGCGTCCAGTAGGCGCTCGCAAGTCGCGCGCAGGTCCTCCACCCGGTCCAGGACGATGGCGGCGATCAGGTCGTCCTTGGTCGGGAAGTGCCGGAACACCGTCCCCTTGCCGACGCCGGCGCGGCGCGCGATGTCCGCGACCGAGGCCTCCAGGCCGTGCTCGGCGAACTCGTCGGCGGCCGCGGCGAGCAGCAGCGCGCGGTTGCGGGCCGCGTCGGCGCGCAGGGGGCGGCTGGTCGCTGGGGTGTCCACGGCCGCAGCCTAACAAGTTGACCGCCCGGTCCGCTTATCGCTAGCCTCCTGCCGGGCGGAAGATGACCGCCCGGTCCGTTTTCTGGAGGGGCAGTGGACGCAGTAGTGGACAGCCAGCAGGAATCGATGAAAGCCGTCGTCGCCACTGACTACGGCCCGCCGGAGCAGTACGCGGTCGCCGAGGTGTCGGTGCCGCGACCCGGTCCAGGACAGATGCAGGTACGGATCGCCGCGGCCTCGGTCAACCCGGCCGACGTGCGGCTGCCCGGCGGGGAGTTCCGCTACGTGGTCGACGCCGAGTTCCCTTACATCCCCGGCGTCGACTTCGCCGGGACGGTGACCGAGATCGGCGACGGCGTCAGCGCCTACGCGGTCGGGGACGAGGTGTTCGGTACGGCGGTCCCCAGGGTGCTGCGCGCCATGGCCGGGACGCGGCCGTCGGTGGGGACCGGTGCGATGGCCGAGTACGCCGTCGTCGAGGCGGACACGCCGCTGATCGCGCACCGTCCCGACGGCCTGGCCGCCCCGGCCGCCGCGGCGCTGGCCACCGCCGGCCAGGCCGCGCTGGCCATTTCGAAGGCCGCGGACGTCCAGCCGGGGGAGCGGGTGCTCGTCGTCGGAGCGACCGGCGGCGTGGGGACCGCGCTGCTGCCGCTGCTCGCCGCCGCGAAGGCGCAGGTGATCGCGACGGCGACGGAGACCGACACCGACGTGGTGGTCGGGCTCGGCGCGACGGCGGTCATCGGCTATCAGGAGGCCGGCTACCCGGCCGATGTGGACGTCGCGATCAACGTGGTGCTGCCGGGCGACGGCCTGGCCGGGCTGGCCGCGGCGCTGCGTCCCGGTGGCAGGCTCGTGACGATCACGTTCCCGATCACCACGCCGGAGCTGATCCGGCGCGACGACGTCGAGCTGCGGTTCATCCTCGACATGGACGGCGAACTGGCCTCGATGCGCGACGTCGGGGAAGCCGGCGCGCGCGGGGAACTGCGCGCCACGATCGCGCGCCGGTACAGCCTGGACGAGGGACCGCAGGCGTGTGCCGACTTCCTGCGGGAGCACACGCTGGGCAAGCGGGTCGTGGTTCTCTAGCCAAATGTCGCCCTAGCCGGGTATCGCTCCCAGCACTACTCCCCGAGCTACACATCGTCGAGATAAGCCCGTGCCTGCAACGAATACAGCTGCGCGTACTGCCCGCCGGCGGCCATGAGCTGTGCGATGCCCGCCGGCGCGCTGACCGCCACCACCAATCGGCGCTGCAACGTGACCACCATGCGCGCCCTGACGACGGCGGACAGCGCGTCCTGCGCCGGACCGCGCAGCAGCGACACGCCGTAACAGACTCCTGCGAAAGCCAGCGCCACGAGCAGCGAGTGGCCCGCGCGCGAGCCCAGGCCGTCCCGGGCGGCGGCCGGGATGCGGCCGGTGGCCCGGCCCATCGCGACCAGCGTCAGGTTCGGCAGGACGGCCTCGGCCACGACGAACACCGCGACCGCCGCCATCAGCGCCGGGCTGACAGATACCAACAGACGCAGCGCGCGAACGCGGCGCGAGGACTTCAGGGCGGCGACAGGGTGCGCCAAGCGGGACAGCACGGGCCGCAACGGTGACGGTGGCTTCGGCACGGGATCCACCGTGGCCGAGGCCCGTTCGGCGTCGCAACCGTGTTTTCCGTCAGCGAACAGGCCGCTTCATTCCAGCGACAGGTACTCCTGCGGCGGCTCGGTGAGCCCCGGATCGCCGGCCCAGTAGTGGTCGCCCTTGATGGCCGTCATCGCCCAGTGCCATGCCTCGTCGTGGAAGACCAGGCCCCGGTACGGCTTGTCGGGCGGTTCGTAGTCGTACCACTGCTCGGCCGCCTCGTCGGCCTCGGCCCCCGTCATGCCGCCGTACGTGCGCATCACCCATGCGTACCGTCTGCGCTCGGCTTCCAGGTACCGCGCGTACTCCTCCTCCGGCCACGGCGGCCAGTCCTCGTTCTCGCCGACGTCGTTGCCCATTCGGCGATGCTAACCGCCCAGCCGCACCGCCGCCCCCGCGAACTCCAGCAGCAGATCGCACGTCATCTGCGGGTCCTCGTACATCGGCGTGTGGCCGATGTCCGGCAGCACCACCACCCGCGCCCCGGGCACCGCGCGGTAGTCCTCGGCCGACGACGCGTGCCAGCGGGCGTCCTGGGCGCCGAAGAACACCAGCAGCGGCTTGCCGAGTTCGGCGAGCCGGTCCGGGAGTGTGCGTTCCCTGATGTGGGCCAGCGACCCGCGCGCGGTCCCGGCCAGGGCCCGGTGCGTCATCCGGCGCGTGTCCTCGACCAGCGCGTCCGGCAGCGGCGCCGCCGGCCGGGCGAACGCGGTGCTCAGGCTCTTGCGCACGATGGCCTCGGTGAACGCCCGCCACAGCAGCGCGCCGGGCACGCGGGCGAACAGCAGCCGGCTCAGCGCGCCGCCGGAGGTGTCGGCCTCGGGGCTGGGCCCGGTGCTGATCAGGGCCAGTGCCGAGACTGTCTCAGGACGCTGCCGCGCCAGATCGGAGACCACGTAGCCGCCGGTGGAGTGCCCGACGGCGACCGCCACGCGCTGCACCCCGAGCCGATCCAGAACGGTGCCGACGCGCTCGGCGTGCCCCGGGATGCCGTACGCGCCCGGCGTATCCAAGCCCTGAGACCGCCCATGCCCCGCCAGGTCGACGCGGACGACCCGGTAGGCGTCCGCCAGGCACGGCACCACCGGGTTCCACCACGCCGTGGACGCGCCGAGGCCGTGCACCAGCAGCAGCACCGGCGCGTCCGCCGCGCCGTCGGTCCTCACGTGCAGCGTCGCGTCGCCGACGTCCACCTGCTGCGTGTGTTGTCCCATGGGAGGTCCCCGCTCTCGCTCAGACTTCGTGGATGTCCTGCTCCTCGGTTAGCGTGGCGGTATGGCGATCGGCGCGCTTCCACAAACATGCGGTGGCCCGCAGGCCCCGGTGGCGTGGATCCGGCCCGGGCAGGCCGGGTACGTCGGGCCGGATCTGGGCGTCGATCTGCACTCCGCGTCGGTAGGCGTCCTCACAGTGGGTCTGGACGCGCCGTTCGTCGTGGAGACCCCCGAGCACGGCGCCATCCGCACCCGCAGCGTGTACGCCCCGGCCCGCGCGCAGCACCGGGTGATCGCGCCGGAAGGCCGGATCCTGTTGCTGTTCACCGAAAACGGCATGGGCTCGGCGATGCGGCAGCGGATCGGTCCCTACGGCCTCGGACACCGGCTGGAACGCGAACTGATCGCCGCCTGCCGGCACGATGCGGATCCCAGCGTCCTGCGATACCTGGGCGGTATCGGTCCCGGCGCCACCGACCGCCGCATCAGCCGCGTCGTCGACGAGATCCGCGACGACCCGGCCCGCGTCCTGCGCGCCGAGCACAGCGCTCAGGACCTGGGGATGTCGACTCCTTACTTCCTGCGGATGTTCGCCCGGCACACCGGCACCACCTTCCGCCGCTACCAGCAGTGGAACCGCCTGCTGGAAGCCGCGCGGGGCATCGCCGCCGGCCACGCCCTGACCCGCTGTGCCGCCGACGCGGGCTTCGCCTCCCCGTCGCATCTGAGCGACACCTTCCACGAGACGCTCGGAACCACCGCCACGGCGGTTCTTGGTTCCCGCGTCCGGTTCGAACTGGACGCCTGAACCGCGACGAGTTTCCAGCGCGCCGAGTGTCTCCATTAGTAGCGGGCGTGAACCGATCCGCAAAATAGGGAAAGGGAGACTATGAGCACGCACATCATCCGGTATGAGACAAAGCCGGACCGGGCCGACGAGAACCAGCTGCTGGTCGAGGCGGTCTTCGAGCAACTCAAGGCCGAGCGACCCGAAGGCCTGCATTACGCGACATTCCGGATGGAAGACGGAGTGAGCTTCGTGCACATCGTCGGCTACGACGACGATGACGCCGACCTCCTGCGTCCCCTGACAGCCTTCAAGGCCTTCCAACAGGACGCCGCCGACCGCATGATCGCCCCGGTGCAACGGGGGAGCGCCACGGTCGTGGGCTCGTACGGCTTCTTCGGGGAGTGACAAACCCCACAGCCAAGCGTGACTTCGCGGTCCGCAGGACACGAACCGGTCACGGTCTCGTACCGGAACTTGTCCTGCGGGTTCCCCAGTGGATAAACATCACTTCGCCGTCTTCTGAAGATTTCGTGAAGCCGCGCGTTGGCGGCCGCTTCAACGACGACGGTTGCCACCACAGGGGAAAGGGAAAACCATCCATGCCGAACGCCGCTAGCCGGCGGCGTGCGCAGGCCGTGATGGCGGGGGTCTTCCCCGTCGCCGTCGCGCTTGTCGCCGCGTCCGCGTCCGCCTCGCCCGCCCAGGCCGACACGCAGCACCACAACACCACGAACAAGATCCTGACTGACGTGCACCCGACCTGGGCGACGGCGGACAAGGACCGCGGGGCCGTGCCGGCCGCGCAGCAGATCAGCACCCGGGTGTACCTCTCCGGTCAGGACTCGGCCGGGCTGGCCGCGCTGGCGCGCGCCGCCTCCGACCCGAACAGCCCGGACTACCAGCACTACCTGACCCCGGCCCAGATCCAGGCGCGCTTCGGCGCCACGCCGGCCCAGGTCGCGGCGGTGCAGAAGTGGCTGACCGGCTCGGGCCTGAAGGTCACCTCGGTGACCAGCGACTGGATCGACGCCTCGGGCGACACCGCGGCCGTGCAGCGCGCCTTCGGCACCCAGATCAAGGACTACCAGGGCACCGACGGCGCCGTGAAGTACGCCGCCTCGTCCTCGGCGGTCATCCCGGCCGAGGTCGCCGACTACGTCGAGGGCGTCTCGGGCCTGTCGCAGGCCTCGGTGCGGGTGCACGCGGACTCGGCGAAGGCCAACGCGGCCAACGCCGCGGACCAGAACTGCTCGCCGTACTGGGGCGCGAGCACCACCACCGCGTGGCCGGCCGGTGCGAACCCCGGCCCGACGCCGCTGCTGCCGTGCTCGTACACGCCCAAGCAGCTGCGCGACGCCTACGGCGTGACCAAGTCCGGCATGACCGGCAAGGGCGCGACCATCGCCGTCGTCGACTGGTACGGCTCCTCGACGATGGAAGCCGACGCGAACCGGTACGCCACGGACAACAAGGACCAGCCCTTCGCGCCGGGTCAGTACCGCGAGGTCGTCGACCAGTCGCAGTGGAACAACCAGGACGCCTGCGGCGGCACCTCCGGCATCGCCGGCGAGGAGGCCCTCGACGTCGAGATGACGCACGGCCTGGCGCCGGACGCGAACATCGTCTACGTCGGCGCGAACTCCTGCACCGACGCGGACCTGATGGCCGCCGAGGAGAAGATCGTCGACCAGCACCTGGCGGACGTGGTCTCCAACTCCTGGGGCGAGATCATGCACACCACCGACGGCCAGGACATGGACCCGTCGGAGATAGCCGCCTACGACCGCATATTCCAGAAGGGCGCGGCCGAGGGCATCGGCTTCGACTTCTCCTCCGGCGACTGCGGCGACGACGACCCGGCCAACGCCGCCAACGGCGGCGCGAACTGCGCCGCGGACTCGGCCCGCAAGCAGACCGAGTGGCCGACCTCCGACGCGTGGGTCACCTCGGTCGGCGGCACCACGCTGGCCACCGACTCCTCGGGCAACTACGCCTGGGAAGCGGCGATGGGCGACCACGTCGGCGCCGCCAAGCAGGGCGACCCGGCCTGGCGCCCGGTCACCGGCCAGAAGGTCCCGTTCTCGTTCTACTTCGGGGGCGGCGGCGGCACCTCCGAGGACGTCCCGCAGCCGTTCTACCAGGCCGGCGTCGTGCCGTCCTCGCTGGCGAACAACCTGCCCAGCGGCCAGGGCACCACGCGTCCGATGCGGACCGTGCCGGACGTGGCGATGAACGGCGCGCTGGCCTCCTCGGTGCTGGTCGGCATGACCGGCATGAGCACCCCCGGCGTGTACGGCACCGGCGGCATGGGCGGCACCTCGGTGGCGGCTCCGGAGTTCTCCGCGCTGCAGGCCGACGCCAAGCAGGCCGCGGGCCACGCCCTGGGCTTCGCCAACCCGTCGCTGTACGCCCTCGGTGGTACCTCGGCGTTCCACGACGTCACCGCGCACCCGGCGGGCCAGCCGCAGGTGCTGGAGGGCATCCACGTCTCGTCCAAGGACGCGACCATCGGCACGCTGTACCGGGCCGGCGAGGACTCCTCGCTGGTCGCGGCGGCCGGTTACGACAACGCCACGGGCCTGGGCTCGCCGGCCGACGACTACCTGTCGAAGGTCGGCGCCGTCGCGCCGCTGCAGCCGACCGCGCCGAACGCGCCGGTCGTCAAGCGCATCGCCGGTGCCGACCGCTACGGCACCGCGATCAACGTCTCGCAGGCCTCGTTCCCGAAGGCCGGCTCGGCCTCCGCGGTGGTCCTGGCCACCGGCGAGACCTTCCCCGACGCGCTGGCCGGCGCCCCGCTGGCCAACGAGAAGGGCGGCCCGCTGCTGCTGACCCCGTCCAAGACCGCCGACCCGGCCGTCATCGCCGAGATCCACCGGGTCCTGGCGCCCGGCGGCAAGGTGTACGTCCTGGGCGGCGTGAACGCGGTCTCGGACAAGGTGGTCTCCGCGCTGGGCCTGTCGGCCTCGCAGATCACCCGGGTCTCCGGCCAGGACCGCTTCTCCACCTCGGTGGCGATCGCCGAGCAGATCGGCAACCCGACCGGCAACGTGATCCTGGCGACCGGCGACAACTTCGCCGACGCCCTGACCGCGGCGCCGTACTCGGCGATCTACGGCGGCGGCACGGGCACCCCGGCCGCGATCCTGCTGACCGACGACCGCAAGCTGCCCGCGCAGGTGGCCGGCTACGTCGCCGGTGCGCACTCGGTGGCGGCGGTCGGCGGCCAGGCCGTGGCCGCGGCCGCGCACCTGGACAACCGGGACGCCGGCGCGCAGTTCGTCGGCTGGGACCGCTACGGCACCGCCTCGCTGGTGGCCGGGAAGTTCCAGGCGCCGAAGACCGTCGGCGTGGCCACCGGCGTGCAGTTCGCCGACGCCCTGACCGGCGCGGCGATGCTGGGCGCGGCGCACAGCCCGCTGCTGCTCACCAACCCGGTGAAGCTGCCCGACGGCACGGCCGCGACGCTGCACGGCTTCAGCGCCGCGCTGGCCGGCGGCGCGGTCGAGCTGTTCGGCGGCCCGGTCGCGGTCTCCGACGGGGTCGAGGCGCAGGTCGCCAAGGCGGTCGGCGGGCGCGTCCTGCGGTAGTCGGCGTGTCGTGGTCGCCTGGTCGCGGTGCTGAGCCGCGACGCGGTATGTAAGAGCAGGTAGTGACAAGGCTCAGGGGCCGTCCGGTTTCGGACGGCCCCTGAGTCGTTTGCGTGGCGCTCCCGTGGCGTCCCGCGGCGAGCGGCGCACGTCACATTGCCGCCCCTCTTGAAACTATTGCATAATGCAATCGTTGCTATGGGGTCGAATCCCTCACCCTGCCGACCACGGAGCCTGCCCGCGTGCCGACAAACCCCGCTCGTTCTGTCCCGCCCCAAGCCGCCCCCTCTGCGAACACTGGGAACTCTGCGACCTCTGCGAACACTGGGAACTCTGCGAATCCGGCCAAACATCCGGGCCATGCGATCGCGCACCTCGGGGACTTCCACGTCCCGCCGCGCGTCGTCGTGATCACCGCGGTGGCCGTGCCGATCGGCGTCCTGGGCGCCCTGGCCGCCTACGCGCTGCTCAAGCTGATCACACTGGTGACGAACATCTGCTTCTACGCGCAGTTCACCTTCCACGCGACCAGCCCGGCCGGCACCCCGCACCGCTGGCTGATCCCGATCCTGCCGGTCGTCGGCGGCCTGGTGGTGGGCCTGATGGCGCGCTACGGCAGCGAGAAGATCCGCGGCCACGGCATGCCGGAGGCCATCGAGGCGATCCTGGTCGGCGGCAGCAAGGTCCAGCCGCGCGTGGCGGTGCTCAAGCCGCTGTCCGCGGCGGTGTCGATCGGCACCGGCGGCCCGTTCGGCGCCGAGGGCCCGATCATCATGACCGGCGGCGCGCTGGGCTCGCTGCTGGCGCAGGTCCTGCACGTGACCACCGACGAGCGCAAGACGCTGCTGGTCGCCGGCTCCGCGGCCGGCATGGCGGCGACGTTCAACACCCCGCTGGCCGCGGTGGTTCTCGCGGTGGAGCTGCTGCTGTTCGAATGGCGTCCGCGCTCCCTGATACCGGTGGCGGCCGCCGCGGTGACCGCGACCGTCGTGCGCGGGCCGATGCTGGGCTACGGGCCGCTGTTCGGGGGCGCGCACGTTCCGTCGCACCTGGCGTTCTACGACTACCCGCTCTGTCTGGTCGCGGGGGGCGTGGCCGGGCTGCTGGCGATCGGCGCCACGGCGCTGGTGTACTTCTCCGAGGACTCCTTCGCCAAGCTGCCGATCCACTGGATGTGGTGGCCGGCCATCGGCGGGGCGGTCGTCGGGATCGGCGGCCTGATCGAGCCGCACGCCCTTGGCGTCGGGTACGACGTCATCGACGAGCTGCTCACCGGGCGCGCCACCACCGGCCTGATCGTCGGCATCCTGGTGGTCAAGACCCTGATCTGGGGGCTGTCGCTGGGCTCGGGCACCTCCGGCGGCGTGCTCGCGCCGATGTTCATGGTCGGCGGCGCGCTCGGTGCGGCCGAGGCGATGGTCTTCCCGAGCGTCAGCCCCGGTTTCTGGGCCCTGGTCTCGCTGGCCGGGGTGCTCGGCGGCGTGATGCGCTCGCCGCTGACCGGCATCGTGTTCTGCCTGGAGCTGACCCATGAGGTCAACGCGATCCTGCCGATGATCATCACGGCCGGCACCGCGTACCTGGTCTCGGTGGTCTTCCTGAAGCGCTCGGTGCTCACCGAGAAGCTGGCCCGGCGCGGCCTGCACCTGACCCGCGAGTACTCGGTCGACCCGCTGGAGGTCCACCTGGTCGGCGGACTGACGGCCGAGCCGGCCACGTCGTTCCCGGCCGCGCAGAGCACCGGCCAGGCCAGCGCGGCGATCCGGGCCTCGCTGCCCGACGGCGACCTGGCCGTCCAGCGGCTGTACCCGGTGTTGCACTCGGACGGCGAACTCGCCGGAGTGGTGACACGGACGCAGCTGCTGGCCGCCGACATCGAGGACCCGACGCCGTTGGCCCAGACGGCGCGGTCGGCGATCGCCGCGCAGCCGGCGGAGACGCTGCGGACCGTCGCGAACCGGATGGCGCACCATTCGGTGACGCGGGTGGTGGTCAGGGCCGAACCGCATGAGCCGCCTTATGTGCTGAGCCTGCGGCAGCTGCTGCACGCGCGGCGGATCGACCACCACGAGGAGTCGCAGCGCGAGCGGATGCTGGGACGGCGGCGTGAGCGGGCCGAGGTCGTGGACTTGGTGGACGTCGACGCGCATGTCGGCGGATCGGCTGAAACCGAGCGGGTGTAAGCGATTCGTTGTTCGGTTCTACTTCGGCTCGCCGTGGAACACCCGCTTGGCGGCCTGCCTGTTGAAGCCCACAAACGTCAGCAGCCAGGCCGCGGCGCCGATCCAGACCAGCACGTGGCCCGGATCGGTGAGCCACTTCCAGCCGGTGGCCTTGGCGACCTCGATGGTGGCCACGGCCGTCATTCCCATGGGGAAGACCGTGGCCCAGCGCCGGACGTCGTACCGGGGCCGAGGCCACCGGATCTCGGCGACGACGAGGACGGCATACCAGCACCAGGCCAGGGCGAGCAGGATCAGGGCGATCACGCGCAGCGTGTCGTGGACCGAGGCGGCCCAGGTCCAACCTCCGGACGCGCTCCCGCCCGCGAGGAGCTTCGCGCAGGCCAGCGCGGAAATGGCCAGCGCGCCCCCGGCGACCCAGTGATCCCCGGCACCGTTGCGCACGGCGGTGAAGTCGAAATGGCGCATCGCGTCGACGTAGAGCACCAGCCCGAGGACGAACAGGACCAACGCGGGCACCAGTAGCCAGTGCGCCGGGAGTGCCGCGGCGAGCGTGGCGGCCAGCGTCACCAAACCCTGGGTCGCGACGCAGACCAGGAACACCGCGCCCTGCATGTTCGGCCGCAGATGGCGCACGACGATCCACAGCAGCGGCGGCCACAGCACCGCCGCGACGATGAGCAGTACCACCGCCGGCGGCTGCCAGCCCTGCAGGCTCACACGGACGCCCAGCACCGTGGTCGAGGCGACGGCGGTGAGGGCGGCCGGGGTGTGCGACTCGGCGGTCCAGCGGTGTCGCTCCCGGGCCAGCCGCCGGGCGAAGTCGTCGCCGAGAGCGAGCCAGCCGATCGCGGCCAGCGCGAAGAGCACCGCCGACAAGACCTGCGCGCCGACCGCCCGCAGACCGGTCGAGACGATGGAGGTGGCCATGACCGCCGAGCCCGCGGCCGGCGGGAGGTCGCCGAACCAGGACGCCAGGCGGCTGTGGAAGGCGGGGGAGGGGTCGGTCGGGCTGCTCGTGGAAGCTGCGCTGCCTGCGGGGCCGGGCGTCGGGCTGCTTGCGGAAGGCGCGCCAGTCGGGCTGCTGGTTCTGGTGCTGGTATCGGGGCGGGTTGTCGGGCTGCTCGCACCGGCCGCACTGGTAGTGCCGGTAGTGCCGGTCGTGCCAGCCGCACCGGTTGCGGTGCGCGGCTGCTTCGGCTCGGGCGAACCCTCCATGATCACCGCCTTCCCCTGCGGACGCTAGCGCCGCCGGGTCCGGTGAGCCCGGCGGCGTGTCCGTTCGGGGGATCAGGCGCCCAATGGGACCCGCCGCGCGCGTACGATCCGTTCGCTGATACGCCATCCCGCTTCCAGCCGTAGCACGGTGTCGTCGTAGGTCACGCTGCCGCATGTGCCGTCGGCCATGACGCCGATGCCCTTGGAGCGTGCCAGGATCCGGTCGGAGTCTTGCTCGGTCAGGATGACGTTCGTGACGTGGTGTCCGACCGGGTTCCGGTCGCCGAGGGCGAGGGCCGCGTCGCGGTTGGCGGCCAGGCCGCGTAGGACGCCGAAGCCGAAGTCGGTGATGTCGTAGGCGACGTCGTCGGTGAAGACCTCGCCGAGGCGGTCGAGCTCGCCGCGGTCGCAGAGGTGGCCGTGTAGCGCTATCAGTTCATTGATGGCGATGTGGTCGTCCCAGGAGAGGGTCATGTGCGCTAGGCTAAGTGGGGACTTCCCCACTTAGCAACCGAGGACCCGACCGATGCGTGCCGACGCCGCCAAGAACGTCCGAGCCCTGACTGCCGCAGCGAAGGAGCTGTTCGACGAGCAGGGCCCCGACGTGCCCCTGGACGAGGTGGCCCGCCGTGCCGGCGTCGGCAACGCCACCCTCTACCGCTACTTCCCGACCCGCGCCGACCTGATGGTGGGGGTCTACGCCGACGAGGTCGCCGACCTGTGCATGGACGGCGCCGCACTGCTGATGGCGGCGGCCCCGGGACAAGCGCTGTTCGCCTGGCTGAACAGGTTCGTCGTCCACGTCGCCACCAAGCGCGCCCTGGCCCTGGCCGGCACGGAGCACAACGGCGAGCGCCGCACCAAACTGTTCGACACCTGGCACGAGGCGATGCGCACCGTCGCCACGGACCTGTACGACGAGGCCCGCCGCGCCGGCACGGTGAGCCCGCAGGTGAGCGCCGAAGAATTGCTCGCGATGGCCTCCGCGGCCGCCCTGGCCGGCAACGGGCCCCAAGAGGCGCGGCGGCTGTTGACGATGATGTGGTACGGGGTCGCGGGGGACGCTGCCGTCTGATCAACCGGTGCGCCCAACAGGTGCGCCCAACACTACGCCCCGAGCTACCACCGAAGCGGAAAACCCTGCGACAGCCCGGGATCCCGGGTGCCGCAGGGCTGGACGTATTGCGTGGCGCGGGATGGCCTACCGCATCAGGAGTGCGACCCCTGCTTCCGCGTGCGCCGGGTGTACAGCATCATCCCGCCGCCCGCGGCGACCAGCGCCACCGCGCCGCCGGCCAGCGGGACGGTGTTGCCGGCGCCGGTGTGCGCCAGGCCGCCGGTGGGGCTGGAGGGGGTGGTGCTCGGGGTGGTCGAGGCGGGGGTGCTCGGGGTGGAGCTGGAGGGGTGCGAGCTCGGCGCTGTCGACGGCGAGCTGCTGGGCGTGGTGACCGGGGCGGTGGCCGGGGTCCACGCGAGTTCGGCGGACGCGGACACCGGGGTGCTCTGCGCCTGCGCGAGGATCAGGTTCTGCGACTTGCGGCCGTCGTGGCTCAGGAACACCCGGCCGGCCTCGATGCCGCTGACGGTGCTGGTCGCGCTGAGGCTGACCTGGCCGGTGGCCGGCGTGGTCGGCAGCTGGACGTAGACCACGTCGCCGTTCTTGAACGTGGTGTGCGCCGTGACGGCCTTGCCGCCGGCGTCCACGAGCTTGGCACCGGTCTTCTCGGCGTCCAGGCTCACCGAGATCGACGCCCCGGGCGTGCTGGTCAGCGTGAACCCGACCTTGGCGCCGGCCTGCGGCTTCGCGCTGGAGGTCTGGGTGATGCCGAGCGCGGCCTTGGGCTGGGCGGTGTCGTTCATGTGCCCGGTGGCCTGGGATATCAGCCAGTTGTAGAGCGAGACCACCTTGGTGTCGGGCTCGTTGTCGGTGTCGAGCCGGCTCTTGTGCTGCGGGTCGGCGAAGGTCCAGATCGCGGCCTGGGTGCCCTCGACGGCTTCCTCAGCGCTCAGCGAACCGTTGACCCCGGCTTCGGTCCCCAGCTGGTCGAGGTTCTTCTGCTGCGGGAAGGAGTTGTTCAGGATCCACTTGATGCCCTCGAGGTGCTGGGTGTCGATGCCGGTCCGCTCCGCCTCCTCGGACCAGGCGTGCTCGTCGTAGGTCTCGTGCGGGTTCAGCGCGACGGTCTGCTGGATGCAGTAGGTCCACAGTGTGCTGTCGCTGCCCGGCACGTCCAGGCCGATCAGCGCGGTGGGCGCCTGCGGGTCGTCGTTCATGACGACGGTGCCCTCGTGCTGGTAGTGCGGGTCGACCGTCGCCCCGGTGACCCCGTCGGCGTGCGCCGTGCCCGCCACCATCGCGGTGGACGCCGCGCCGAGGAACATGGCGGCGGCTATTCTCCGTCCGTTCGAGGACGTCGGTTTCAGCATGGATCCCCATCCCTATACGTGATTGCGGCACCGTGTGTGGCTTCCACGGGTGCTCAGAACACGCATACGCTAGTGGATGATCGGACCTTGACGCTGCCCTACTTCGCAATGGATCCGCTGCGCTGCTGCAACCACCTCAGCCCGATTTGAGCCACGCGGAAAGCCGGATCCGTCCCGTCGGCGAACTGCGCGGCCGTCAGCGTCGGCACCCTGACATCCGGCGGGATTCCGGCGATGTCATAGGTCCGGCCCGACGGCGTCAGGTACTCCTCGTCCGGCAGCCCGAACGTCCAGCCGTTGGGCAGTTGCCGGTCCAGGATGTCCGAGAACACCCCCTGCGTGTCCTCTCCGACCACGAGCGGGCGCGGCGAGCGGTTGAGCAGCGCCTGGATGGTCGACTCGCCGGCGCTGAACGTGGAGCCGCCGGCCAGGATCGACAGCGGCCCGTCGTAGTGCGGAGCCGCCGAAGGGTGCACCAGGAACGGCTGCGGAGGCGTGAAGTGGTCCGGCAGGCTCGGATCGTCGCGCGTCTGCTTGGCGTACGCGAAGAAGCTCTGCCCGGTCAGGCGCGAGGCCAGCATCAGGCCGAGCGGGTCGTCCCCGCCGCCGTTGATCCGCAGGTCCAGGATCAGGCCGTGCAGCCGGTCCGGGTTGTCGCCGCTGGTGCGGTCGGCGGTGAAGATCTGGTCGAGCGCGCCGGCGAAGGCGGCCGCGTTGGCCGCGGACGTGTCCTGCGATGTGAAGCCGGTGAACCCCGAAACGCGCAGGTACCCGACGCCGCCGGGCAGCGTGGCGAACGCGACGCGGCCCTGGCACCACGTCTGCAACGCGGTGGCGGCGTCGGCCAGGTCGGCGTGTTGGATCAGCGCCATCGCCCGGGTGTCGAGGTCGTCGCCGGGGACCTGCGTGCCGGGCTTGACCGAGTAGATCCGCGTCCCGTCGGCGACCAGGCCGACGTGCGCGTCGTGCAACGGAGTGATCATGGCGGCGAAGATGCTTCGCAGCTGCGCGTCGGTGGTGGTCGCGGTGACCTGCGGCCGGTAGGTGTCATAGACGCGCTGCCAGTCGATGCCGCGCTGGGCGAAGAACGGATAGTTCTCCGCGAACGTCCGCCAGAACACGTCGAAGGTCTCGATCGGCGTGGCCGAGGCCGGCCGGGTGCAGGCGGCGGGTAGCGCGGGCAAGCGAATCAGGGTGCGTGCGTTGACGTTCGCGTCGATGTGCCACAGCGCGCGGTTCGGTCCCGGTCCCGGCGTGAAGGTCGAGACGCTGCCGTCGTCCTGGTACGACGTGTCGCGGATGCAGCTGATCGCGGTGGTGTCGTAGTACTCGTATGTGGTGCCGGTGATCCGCACGATGGTGCTGTAGCCGTCGGTGCGCCAGACGCCGTCGAGCCGGCTGCCGGAGCTGCCGGAGCTGCCGGAGGCGCTCGAGGTGCTGGAGGTGCCGGCCGAGGCCGGGACGGCAAACGTGGCCACAACCGTCGCCACGGACCCGGCCAGCACCGCCGCCGTTGTCAGAGTCTTGTTTTTCCTCACGCGTCAATGCTTGTCCCGGCCTCGGCCGGGCGACACCTTGCTGTCCCCCGTCTTGCCTACCGTGCTAGCACCAGGACCAGCGACCCGTTCAGGAACGGCTGCTCCCGCAGGTGCCCGTACCGCTCGTCCCAGGCCCCCGACTCCAGATCGGCCCGCAGGCGCTCGGTGTACTGCTCGGCGACCGCCGGTTCGACGAAGCTCCACGCCGAGCACGACTGCCGTGCCGCCGGATCCAGCAGCATCTCCGGCCGGCCGTAGTACGCCTCGTTGAACCCGTCGGTGCAGTCCACCGGGATCGGCACCGGGATGACCTCGGTCTGACCGCCGAGGGTCTCGGTGATGTCGGCGATGGCCGGGTAGCGCCGGGCCTCGGTGTCCAGGACCAGCGGCGCGTAGTCGTACAGCCAGAAGTCGCGCACCAGGTCCGGGTCGCAGGTCAGGACCGCGACCGGCCCGCCGGCCACGCGGCGCATCTCGCGCAGCCCGGCCTTCAGGTCGCTCCACTGGTGCACGCTGAACGTGGTCATGGCGCCGTCGAACGCGTCGTCGTCGAACGGCAGGCTCTCGGCGGTCGCGTCGATCGCCGCCGGCAGGTGCGCCGGCCGCTGCGCACGCATCGAGGCCGAGGGCTCGACCGCCGTCACCTCGAACGCCGCCGACTCGTACGACCCCGCCCCGGCGCCGACGTTCACCACCGTGCGCGCGCCGGCCAGTACCTGCTCGATCAGGGCCGCGATACGCGGCTCGGGCTGCCGGTAGGCGGAGTAACTGGTGCCTATCGCGCCGTAGTCCGCGTCCCCCGCACTGCCGTCGGTCGTTCGCTGTGTCATGCGAAAGACCCTATAGCCCCTTACAAGTCCAGTGCCCGCACCGTCTCGCCGAGGTCCGGACCGAGCAGGGAAGCCAGGCGGGGCCCCAGATCGCGGCACGCGGCCAGCAACATCGGCAGCACTCGCGGGAAGTCGGCTTCCGAAAGCCGTTCGGCGGGACCTGCGATGGTGATCGACCCGAGGGCCTCGCCTTCCTGCCCCGCGTCCTCCCGGTTGTCCTCCCGGTACGCCAGCAGCGGTGCCGACACGCCGTTGATGCCGGGGTGGTTCTCGCCGAAGGAGGTCTCGTAACCGCGCTCGCGGATCGCCGACAATTGGTTGCTGGTAAGGCCTGCGAGGTCTATGTCCACCAACGCGCTGGACGGCAGATACGCCAGGATGATGCGCCCGCTGGACCCCACCGCCAGCGGCGACCGCTCGCCGAGCACGCCGGCCGGATCCAGGATCGGCCCGGACGGCGCCGGCACGCCGAGGACCAGTACGCGGGCCGCCCCGGAGCGCAGGTGCAGCACCACAGCCTCGCCGGTGAGGTGTGCCAGGCGCGCGATGACCGGCTGGATCGCGCGCAGCATCGCCGGACGCGGGCCGATCAGGGTGGCCAGCGCGACCGAACGCCCGGCCAGGCGGTAGCCGCTGCGTCCCAGGTGGTCGAGGTAGCCCTCGCGCTCCAACTCCCGCAGGACGCGGAAGGCCTGGGACTCCGACAGCCCGATGCGCTCGGCCACCGCGCGCAGGGATGCGGGCTGGCGCATGCCGGCCAGCGCCTCCAGCACCTGGAGTCCGCGCAGCGCAGTGCTCACGCGGCCAATACTTGCATATTGTGCAAGTTGAGTAGTGGCCGTAGCGGCGCGCGTGCGCCAATGACCCCATGAGCGCACCGTCCAACCCCGAAGGCGTCACCGGCCGCCTGGTCACCTGGATCCACGATCTCACCTGGGACGACGTCCCCGCCGCCGTCCGGGCGCGCGCCGCCCACCTGCTGCTCGACGGCCTCGGCTGCGCCCTGGTCGGCGCCCAGCTGCCCTGGTCCCGCCTGGCGACCGAGGCGGTGCTCGGCGTCGAGGGCGGCGGCGACGCGGTCGTCATCGGCACCGGACGTACCACGACGCCCTCCGGCGCCGCGCTGCTCAACAGCACCTACATCCAGGGCTTCGAGCTCGACGACTTCCATCCGCTGGCCCCGCTGCACAGTGCCTCTCTGTTGGTGCCCTCACTGCTGGCCACGGCCAGTCACACCGGCCAGCCGGTGAGCGGCCGCGACCTGCTGCTGGCCGCGATCGTCGGATTCGAGGTGGGACCGAGGATCGGCACCTCGATCGGCGGGACCACGATGCTTTCGCGCGGCTGGCACTCCGGGCCGGTCTTCGGCGTCTCCTCGGCCGCCGCGGCCTGCGCGAAGCTGCGCGGCCTGGACCCGGCGCAGACCGAGGACGCGCTCGGCTTCGCCGCGACGCAGTCGGCGGGCCTGATGTCGGCGCAGTACGAGGCGATGGGCAAGCGGATGCAGCACGGCTTCGCCGCCCGCAACGGCTTCTATTCGGCGGCCCTGGCCGCCGTCGGCTACACCGGGATCGACCAGGTCTACGAGCGCGAATACGGCGGCTACGTCGCCGTGTACGGGGAAGGCCATCCGACCGACCCCGAGGCGATCGTCAGGGGCCTGGGGGAGCACTGGGAGACCACGATGGCCATGGTGAAGTCCTGGGCCGTCATGGGCGGCCTGCACGGCGCCGTCCAGGCCGCGCAGGCGCTGCGGGCCAGGCTCGGTGGGCGCCCGATCGAGCGCACGATCGAGCGCGTCGACATCCGGGTCGGCGACGTGGTCTACCACCACGGCTGGTGGCCGCCGCACCGGCCGCTGGAGGCGATCGGCGGCCAGATGAACATCGGCTACGCCACCGCCGTCACCCTGCTGGACGGCACCGCGCTGCCCGAGCAGTTCACCGCCGCGCGCCTGGACGCCGACGACGTCTGGCACCTGCTCGACCGCACGCACGTCACCCTCGACCGCTCGATCGACGAGCTGCCGCTGACCGAACGCTTCCAGACCCACCTGACCCTCACCTTCGCCGACGGATCGACCGACACCGAGACCGTCATCTCCCCGCACGGCAACCCCTTCGACCCGATCACCGACGACGAGGTGGTCGCGAAGTTCCGCAGCCTCGCCGATCGGGTCATGGAGCCGGAGCGGGCCGCCGCGATCGTGGATGCCGTGCACGGTCTGGAAGGGGCGGCCTCGATCGCCCCGCTCGTGGAACTGCTCGCCGGGCCGGTCGCCAGGGCGCTGGATTGATGCTTCAAAGCTTGTTCACCCTGCTCGCCTTGCCCGCTCCGGAGGAGTCATGACCACACCCGCTCGCGCCCGCCTGCGCGAACTGCTCGCCAGCAAGCAGCTCATCGTCGCCCCGGGCGTCTACGACGGCATCAGTGCCCAGCTGGCCCGGCGGACCGGCCACGCCGCCGCGTACCTCACCGGCGCCGGGGTCGCAGCGTCCGGATTCGGGCTGCCCGACATCGGGCTGGTCACCCAGACCGAGATGGCCGAACGCGCCCGGATGGCGGTGCGCGCGCTCGGCGACGTGCCGCTGCTCGCCGATGCCGACACCGGGTACGGCGCGCCGATCAATGTCGTGCGGACCGTGCGCGAATACGAGGACGCCGGCGTTGCCGCGATCCAGCTGGAGGACCAGGCCTTCCCCAAGAAGTGCGGCCACCTGCCCGACAAGGAGCTGGTCGGCGCCGAGGACTTCGCCCGCACGCTCGGTGCCGCGCTCGAGGCGCGCGCCGACGACGCGATGCTGGTCATCGCCCGCACCGACGCCCGCGGACCGCTGGGCATCGACGCGGCGATCGCGCGGGCCAACCGCTATGCCGCCGAGGGCGCCGACATCCTGTTCGTGGAGGCACCGCAGAGCACTGAGGAGATTGAACGGATCGCCGCCGAGGTGAAGGCTCCGCTGCTGCTCAACCTGGTCATCGGCGGTCTGACGCCGGAGCAGTCCGCCGAGCGTCTCCAGCAGCTCGGGTTCGCCGTCGCGATCCATCCCTCCGCCGTGCTCGCTCACAGCGCCCTCGGCGCGCTGACCGCGCTGTGCCAGCTGCGCGGGATCAAGCCGGACGAGTTCCTGCCGACCAAGCCCGAGGAGTTCTTCAACCTCGTCGGGATGGCCGAGTGGTCCGAGCTCGGTGAGAAGTACCGGCCGGTGGCGGCGAACGAACAGCGCGAACAAGGAGCCTGATATGAGCAAGCCAGGCATGACGATGATCGAGCGCATCCTCGCGCGCAAAGCCGGCCTCGCCTCGGTCGCGGTCGGCGACACCGTGACCGTGGACGTCGACATGACCGTCCTGATCGACCTGCAGTTCGCCACGATGTGGCTGCCGCCGCTGCGGATCGCCGACCCCGCCAAGGTCGCGATCGTGATGGACCACGCGGTCCCGGCGCCCACGATCAAGGACGCCGCCGGCGGCCCGAACGCCCGCAAGTTCGCCGCCGAATTCGGCATCGAGCGCTTCTACGACGTCGGCCGGCACGGCATCTGCCACCAGGTCATCGCCGAGAACGGGCTGGCCCGCCCCGGCGAGGTGCTGGCCTGCACCGACAGCCACACCTGCGCCGGCGGGGCGTACAACACCGCCGCGCGCGGGCTCGGGCCTGCGGAGGTGTACTCGATCCTGTGTACGGGACGCACCTGGTTCCAGGTCTCGCCGACGATCCGCTACGAGCTGACCGGGCAGCTGCCCGCCGGGGTCAGCGGCAAGGACGTGTTCCTGCACATCGCCAACCAGTTCGGCGACGCCACCAACCACAACCTGGAGTACGGCGGTCCCGGGCTGGCCTCCGTCCCGCTTCACGATCGTCGCACCATAGCTACACAGGGCGCCGAAATCTCTGCTGACTTCTCGACTTTCGCCCACGACGACGTCCTCGCCGACCACTTCGCAGCCCTCGGCGTCACCGGCTACGAACCCGCCGACGCCGACCCGGACGCGGTCTACGCCGACGTGCGCGAGATCGACCTGTCCGCCCTGGTGCCCTACGTCGCACGCCCCGGGACGGTCTCGCGCAACGGCGTGCCGGTCGCCGAGGTGGAGGCTCGCAAGATCGACCAGGCGTTCATCGGTTCCTGCGCCAACGGCCAGCTCGACGATCTGCGCATCGCCGCCGAGGTGCTGCGCGGCAAGCAGGTGGCGCCGGGCGTGCGGCTGATCGTGACGCCGGCCAGCCAGCAGGTCTACCGCGACGCGATGCGGCTGGGCTATCTGCAGGACATCGCCGATGCCGGCGCGGTGGTCACCAACGCCACGTGCGGGGCGTGCTTCGGCTACCACATGGGAGTCGTCGGGCCCGGCGAGGTCTGCCTGACCTCCTCGACCCGCAACTTCACCGGCCGGATGGGCTCGCCGGAAGCGGAGATCTACATGGCCTCGCCCGCGACGGTCGCCGCGTCCGCGATCGCCGGCCACATCACCGCCGCCGGCCACATCACCATCACCGACGCCCGACAGGAGAGCCGCCGATGACCGGCGAACTTCACGTCACCGGCCGGGTCTGGGTTTTCGGCCACGGTCTGACCACCGACGACATGTACCCGCCCGACGCCATGAAACTCGACCTGCCCGAGGCCGCCAGGCAGGTGTTCTACGCGGTGCGCCCCGGCTGGACCGGGCAGGTCCGGCCCGGCGACATCGTGGTCGCCGGACGCAACTTCGGGCTGGGCTCCTCACGGCCGGTCGCGGCGCTGTTCCGGCAGCTCGGCGTCGCCGCGCTGATCGCCGAGGAGTTCAACTCGCTGTTCTTCCGCAACGCGGTCAACGCCGGGCTGCCGGCCATGACGGTGCCCGACGCGACAGCGGTCTTCCACGACGGCGATACCGCCGCCGTCGACCTGGCCACGGGAAGCTGGGCGAATCAGAGCACGCAGACCTCCGGCACGGTGCCGGTGCTGCCCGCCCTGGTGTTGGAGATCATCGAAAGCGGCGGGGTCCTTCCCCGGCTCGCGCAACAGGGGTATCTGCCGGCCGAACTGGCCGAGATCCTCAGCTCGCCGTCGGTGGCGGCGGCCGGACAGGGGAGTGGTGCATGAGCCTGCTCGTTCCCGGGATCCTGCGCGTCCCCACGCGCGGTGACGGCGACAACTGCTTCCTCGTCACCGACGAGCACGGGCTGACGCTCGTCGACGTCGGATGGAAGAGCGCTCCGGACGTCATCCGGCAGGCCGTCGAGGCGAGCGGCCGCACTCTGGCGGACATCAAGCGGATCGTCATCACCCACGCGCATCCCGATCACGTGCGCGGCCTGGCCGAACTCGTCGCCCGCACCAAGGCCGAGGTGCTCGTCCACGAGCTCGACGCGGCGTGGCTCGCGGCCGGCCGTGTCCCGCGCACGGGCCGGTCGGGGGCGTTCGGACGGACGATCGACCGGCTGCCGCTGCTGCACTGGGATCCCGTGACGGCGACCAGGACCGTGGCCGACGGCGCGCACATCGGACCGTTGCGCGTGATCCACACGCCCGGCCACAGCCCCGGGCACATCGTGCTGCTGCACGAACCCAGCCGGGCGTTGCTGGTCGGGGACGCGGTGTTCAACCGGGGCGGGCTCAGCAGCGGGCATGATGCCTTGGCCGCCGACCCCGGGGTGCGCGACGCGTCCTACGCGCGGATGCCTCGCGATGTCGCAGCGGTGGGATTCGCGCACGGAGCGCCGCTCGTGGGACAGGAGGCGGCGGCCGGTCTGGGGGCCTGGCTGGACGACCGGTAGCGGCGGCCTATCGCCGGTGTATCGAAAAGCCCATACATGTCGGCAACGCGGCGCCGCCTTGACTGGGGCAATGACCTTGACCGTCGAGCCGATCAACGCTGCCGGGCATCTCGCGTTCGTGCGGGCCCAGCGGTCCGTCAGCTTCCTGCAGACTCCGGCCTGGGCCCAGGTGAAGACCGAGTGGCGCAGCGAGTCGCTCGGATGGTTCGACGGCCCGCGGCTGGTCGGCGCCGGGCTGGTCCTGCACCGTCCGGTGCCGCGCCTGAAGCGGCGCACGCTGGCCTACCTGCCCGAGGGGCCGGTCATCGACTGGACCGGCGATCTCGCGGCGTGGCTCGATCCGCTGGTGGCCCGGCTCAGGGCCGGTGGCGCGTTCGCGATCCGGCTCGGCCCGCCGGTACGCACCGACACCTGGAGTGCGTCGCAGGTCAAAGAAGGGCTCGCAGACCCAGGCGTCAGGCGGCTCACCGACATGCCCGGCCGGCCGGACCCCGTCGGCGTGCGGGTGACCAAAGCGCTTCGGGACGCCGGCTGGCTGCCGCAGAACCCTGAGGACGGCTTCGGGGCCGGGCATCCGCAGTTCAAATACGAGATCCCGCTGGCCGGCCGGACCGAGGACGACGTGCTCCAGGGCATGAACCAGCTGTGGCGCCGGAACATCAGGAAGGCTGCCGGAGCGGGTGTCGAGGTCACGGTCGGCGAGGATTTGGAAGCGTTCCACGAGCTCTACGTCCACACCGCCGAGCGCGACCACTTCACACCGCGGCCCCGGAGCTACTTCGAGACGATGGTGGCGGCGATGCGCGCTGAGGACCCCGAGCGCGTCAGGCTGTACTTCGCCCGACACGACGGGGACCTTGTGGCGGCAACGATTCTGGTGCGCGTAGGTACCCACGCCTGCTATGCCTACGGGGCCTCCTCGACCGACAAGCGCGAGGTGCGCGGCTCGAACGCATGTCAGTGGGCGATGATCCGCGACGCACTGGTGGCCGGCTGCCAGACGTACGACCTGCGCGGCATCACGCCGACCCTCGATGCCGCCGACCCCCACGCGGGCCTGATCCAGTTCAAAGCAGGGGCCGGCGGACAAGCTGTGCGGTACGTGGGGGAGTGGGATCTGGTGTTGCGGCCGGCGGTGTACCGGCCGTTCCAGCTGTACATGAAGCGGCGCGGGTGAGGGATCGCTTCACCTCTACGCCAGCCCTGCCGCCAACTCGTCCAACCGCCCGCCGCGCGAAGCCTTCACCAGCACCACATCCCCGGCGGCGACGTGCTCGCGCAACCAGGCGACCGCCGCGTCGTTGTCCGGCAGTGGCACCGCGCGCACCCCGGCTCCGGCGGCGATCGGACGGGCCGCGGCGCCGACGGCGACCACGATGTCGGCGCGATCGGCTGCGTAGCGTCCGACCGCGCGGTGCTCGGCCTCGCCGGTGGGGCCGAGTTCACGCATCTCGCCGAGGACGGCGATGCGGCGGCCGGCCTCGATCGCGGCCAGCGCGTCCAGGGCGGCGCGGGTGGAGTCGGGGTTGGCGTTGTAGGAGTCGTTGAGCAGGGTCGCGCCGCCGGCCAGGCCGCGCAGCTCCATGCGCCACTTCGACAGGGACGCGGCAGCCAGCGCCTTGGTCGCGGCCTCCAGGGGCACGCCGGCTGCCAGGCCGGCCGCCACGGCCGCCGCCGCGTTGAGCGCCTGGTGCGCGCCGATGTGCGGCAGCGACACCAGGGCCGGGCCCTCGGCGGTCCGCAGTGTGAACGACGGCCGGCCGAGCCGGTCCAGGACCAGGTAGAGCACCTGGACGTCGGCGTGCTCGGCGCGGCCGAAGGTCAGGACCGGGCCGTCGGTGAGGGCGCGCATCGCGGCCACGCGGGGGTCGTCGGCGTTCAGGATCGCGGTGCCGCCCGGTGTCAGGCCTCGTACCAACTCGCCCTTGGTGGTGGCGATGGCCCCGCGCGACCCGAACTCGCCGAGATGGGCCCGGCCGACGTTCAGCACCACCGCGATGTCCGGCGCGACCAGGCCGGTGAGCGCGGCGATGTCGCCGACGTGCCGCGCCCCCATCTCCAGCACCAGGAACCGGGTGTCGGCGCCGGCGCGCAGCATGGTCAGCGGCACGCCGAGTTCGTTGTTGAACGACCCGGCCGTGGCGACCGTCGGCGCGGCGCCGGACAGCACCGCCGCGATCAGGTCCTTCGTCCCGGTCTTGCCCTGCGAGCCGGTCACCCCGACCACCGTCAGCCCGGCCCGCAGCCGCCCCACGACGTGCGCGGCGAGCACCTGCAACGCGGCGCGCGCGTCCTCGACGACGACGGTCGGCAGCGCCGTGGGCCGCGAGCCGAGCACGGCCGCCGCCCCGGCGTGCGCGGCCTGCTCGACGTGGTCGTGGCCGTCGGCGTGCTCGCCGGCGAAGGCGACGAACAGGCCGCCGGGCTCGGCCTGGCGGCCGTCGATCACGGCCGGTGCGCTTACGGTCGCGGCGGCGTCGCCGGCGACCGTCCCGCCGACGACGGCGGCGATCTCGTCGAGACGGAGCGGGATCATGAGGCGGACTCGTCATAGGTCATGCCGACCAGTCAAAGCACACCGGCATATCGCCGGTGTATCGAAAAGCTCATACATGCCGACAACCTCGCATTGTCTTGACTGGACGCCATGGGAATCACCATCTACGGATGCGGCCAGGACGAGGCGGTCTTGTTCCGGGAGCTGGCAACGGGGTTCGGCGTTGTCCCTACCGTCATCGCGGAGCCGGTAACCGAAACGAACGCCGTACTGGCGTCGGGAAGTCGGTGTGTGAGCGTCGGACACAAGACTCGCATCACCAATTCCGCGCTTCAAGCGCTCAGCCGTGCCGGCGTCACATATATCTCCACTCGGAGCATCGGCTACAACCACCTCGACGTCGACTACGCACGCAGCGTCGGCATCCGCGTGGAGAACGTCAGCTACTCGCCCGACAGCGTCGCCGACTACACGGTGATGTTGATGCTGATGGTGGTACGCCACGCCAAATCCCTCGTCCGCCGCACCGATGTCCACGACTACCGACTGCATGACGTCCGTGGCAGAGAACTGCGAGATCTGACAGTCGGTGTGGTCGGGACCGGTCGGATCGGCGCCGCCGTTGTGGATCGACTGCAGGGCTTCGGATGCCGCGTGCTGGCGCACGACCGTAGCCCTAAATGTTCGGCCGAATATGTGCTGCTCGACGAGCTGCTGCATGGCAGCGACATCGTCACGCTGCACACGCCGCTGACCGCCGAGACTCACCACATCTTGAATGCCGAACGCATCGAGAACATGAAGCCCGGTGCTTTCGTCATCAACACCGGACGTGGCTCGCTCCTCGACACCGAGGCTCTTCTCCAAGGGCTGGAAAGCGGACGTTTGGGCGGCGCCGCGCTGGATGTCCTGGAGGGTGAAGAAGGAATCTTCTATACCGACTGCCGCGACCATCCCATAGAAAGCAAAACGCTGCTGCGGTTGCAGGAACTGTCGAACGTGCTCGTCAGTCCGCACACCGCCTACTACACCGACCACGCCCTGAGCGACACCGTCGAGAACTCCATCGTCAACTGTCTGAAGTTCGAGAGTGGGAATCACTATGGATAAGCTGAAGATCGGGATCATGTTCGGGGGCTGCTCCGAGGAACACCCCGTCTCCGTAAAGTCCGCGCGGGAGGTCGCGAAGCACCTCGACACCGGCAAGTACGAGCCCTTCTACATCGGGATCACGCGCAACGGCGCTTGGAGGCTGTGCGACGGCCCAGACGATGGCTGGGAGAACAACAGCCGTCCGGCCGTGCTGTCGCCGGACCGGAGTGTGCGCGGACTGCTCGTCCTGGATCAGGGACGGTACGAGACCATCAACCTCGACCTGGTCCTACCGGTCCTGCACGGCAAGCTCGGCGAGGACGGCGCGATGCAGGGCTTGCTGGAGCTGGCCGGCATCCCCTACGCGGGCTGCGATGTCCAGGCTTCCGTGCTGTGCATGGACAAGGCGCTCGCCTACCTCGTCGTCCGGAACGCCGGCATCGCCACGCCGAAGTTCTGGACCGTGACGCCGGAGGAGAAGATCGAGCCCGACGAGCTGTCGTATCCGGTCTTCGTGAAGCCGGCGCGCTCGGGGTCCTCGTTCGGGGTCAGCAAGGTGTCCGGCGAAGACGAGCTGGCCGGCGCGGTGGAGACGGCGCGGCTGTACGACTCGAAGGTGCTCATCGAGGAAGCCGTCATCGCCGACGAGATCGGCTGCGCGGTCCTGGGCACCGGCGACGACCTGCTGGTCGGGGAGGTGGACCGGATCGCGCTGACGCACGGGTTCTTCAAGATCCACCAGGAGAGCGCCCCGGAGACCGGTTCGGAGAACGCGACGTTCATCGTCCCGGCCGACATTCCGGCGCGGTCGCGATCGCTGATTCAGGAGACTGCGAAGGTCGTGTACCGCGCCCTCGGCTGCCGGGGGATCTCCCGCGTGGACTTCTTCTTCAAGGGCGACGGGACCGTCGTCTTCAACGAGGTCAACACACTGCCCGGCCTGACCTCCTACAGCCGCTACCCGCGGATGATGGCGGCCGCCGGGTTCCCGATGAACGAGGTCATCGACCGGCTGGTGTCGGTGACGCTCACGGGGGCCGTCCGGTGACCGATGACTTCGTCTTCGTGGACCAGCTGGTGTCCGGGCTCCGGTGGGACGCCAAGTACGCGACGTGGGACAACTTCACCGGCAAGCCGGTCGACGGCTACCTGGCGAACCGCATCGTCGGCACGACGGCGCTGTGCGCCGCGCTGGAGGAAGCCCAGAAGCACGCCGGCGAGCTCGGCTTCGGCCTGGTGCTGTGGGACGGCTACCGCCCGCAGCGCGCCGTCGACTGCTTCCTGCGCTGGTCGCGGCAGCCCGAGGACGGCCGCACCAAGCCCCGGCACTATCCGAACATCGACCGCGCGGGCATGTTCGAGCAGGGCTACGTCGCCGCCAAGTCCGGCCACAGCCGAGGCGGCACGGTCGATCTGACGCTGTATCACGTGGCCACCGGAGAGCTCGCCGCGATGGGCGGTGGCCACGACCTGATGGATCCCGTCTCGCACCACGACGCCGGCGGGATATCGCAGGCCGAGCAAGTGAACCGGTTGGCGTTGCGGTCGATCATGGAGGCCGGCGGCTTCCGTCCGTACGACTGCGAGTGGTGGCATTACACGTTGAAGGACGAGCCCTACCCGGACACGTACTTCGACTTCCCCATCACCTAGGGACCAGCAATGCGGTCGGCACGTAGCGGGCCTCGGCCGCGTCGGAGGCTGGGAAACGGCGCGCGCTCGGCAGCCGGACCGTCACGCGCAAGCCCCCGTCGGGCCGGGCCGTCAGGGTGAGGGTGCCGTCGTGGGCCGCCGTGATGCTCTTGACGATCGCCAGTCCGAGGCCGACCCCGCCGTGGTCGTTCTGGACGCGTTCGGTGCCGCGCTGGAACGGCTCGGTGAGCGTCGCGACCAGGGCCGGGGCGAGATGTCCACCGGTGTTCTCCACGGTCAGCTCCACACCGTCGGCGTCGACGTCGGTGGTGACCCAGATGGTGCCCCGGCCCGGCAGGTTGTGGACGATCGCGTTGTGGACGAGGTTCGTCGCCAGCTGTAGCAGCAGCGCGGGGGAGCCGATCGCGGGGGCCACGCCGCCGGCGGTCTCTATGGCCAGGCCGCGCTTCTCGGCCACCGGGAGCAGCGTCTCGGCGGCTTCCTCGGCCATCAGCGACAGGTCGACCTCCTGGCGGGCGAAGGACCGCTGGTTGGCCCGGGTGAGCAGCAGCAGTGCCTCGGTGAGGTCGATCGCGCGGGTGTTGACGGCGTGGAGCCGGTCGATGAGCCGGCCGGTGTCGCGGTGCGGGTCGTCGCGGGCGGCGTCCAGGAGCGACTGGGTGATCGCCAGCGGGGTGCGCAGCTCGTGGGAGGCGTTGGCGGCGAACCGCCGCTGTTCGGCGACGTGCGCCTCGAGCTGCGCGAGCATGGTGTCGAAGGCGTCGGCGAGCTCGCGGAATTCGTCGTTGCTGCCCTCCAGTTCGATGCGGTGGGACAGCGAGCCGGTCGCCGCCTGGCGGCTGGCCTCGGTGATGCGGGTCAGCGGGGCGAGCATGCGGCCGGCCAGGAACCAGCCGCCGACCAGGCCCAGCAGCAGCAGGAAGAGCACCGCGACGGCCGCGGCCGGGACGAAGCCGCGCATCAGGTCCGATTGGCTGGGGCCGACGAAGAACATGACGGGGGTGGTCTCGGGCGCGTTCTGGGCGATGGACTTGCCTTCGTTCAGGGCGGAGTCGTCCGGCAGCCAGCGCAGCGCGAACACCCAGGCCACGGCGATCAGCAGCGATCCGGCGAGCACGACCAGGCCGGCGTAGCTGAAGGTGAGCTTGAGGCGGGCGCTCAGCCCCGGCGCCCGGTCGGTGGTGCGCGCTATCATCGGCGTCCCCCTTCGCCGTCCGGTTCGGCATCGATGCGATAGCCGACGCCCGGCACGGTCGCGATGACCCAGGGCTCGCCGAGCCGTTTGCGCAGGGCCGAGACGGTGATCCGGACGGCGTTGGTGAAGGGGTCGGCGTTCTCGTCCCAGGCCCGCTCCAGCAGCTGCTCGGCGCTGACGACCCCGCCCTCGGCCCCGATGAGCACCTCCAGGACGGCGAACTGCTTGCGGGTGAGGGCGACGTAGCGGCCGTCGCGGAACACCTCGCGGCGGAACGGATCCAGGCGCAGCCCGGCGATCTCCCGGACCGGCGGCCGGCTGTGCGCTCGCCTGCGGTCCAGCGCGCGCAGCCGCAGCACCAGCTCCCGCAGGGCGAAGGGCTTGGTCAGGTAGTCGTCGGCACCGAGTTCGAAGCCGCTGGCCTTGTCGTCGATCCGGTCCGCGGCGGTGAGCATGAGGATCGGCATCCCGGTGCCGGAGGCGATGATGCGCTTGGCGATCTCGTCGCCCGAGGGGCCGGGGATGTCGCGGTCCAGCACGGCGATGTCGTAGCTGTTGACGCCGAGCAGCTCCAGCGCGGTGTCGCCGTCGCCGGCGATGTCGGCGGCGATCGCGTCCAGCCGCAGGCCGTCACGGATGGCCTCGGCCATATAGAGCTCGTCCTCGACGACCAACACACGCATGCCCACGATGGTACGAGGCGGTGTATATCGTCTCCGTATCCAGAAACGGCGGCCTATCGGCCGGCGATGCGGTCGACCAGCTCTTTCGCCCCCAGCAGCCCCGCCGCGATCTGGTCCGCGCCCGGCTGCCCCAGCACGACGCCGGTGATCGTCGTCTGTCGGCCGCCGACCGTCCGGACGGCCTGGAACGCGAAGCAGCCGCCGGCGGCGTTGTCCGAGCCGGTCTTGACCCCGACGAACCCGTCGTGGCCCAGCAGCGTGTCGGTGTTGGCCACGGTGCCGGCGACCGGCAGCGTCGCGGCCGGCATGGCGACGATCGCCGCGAACGCCGGCTCGCTCATCGCCCGGTCGACGATCTGCACCTGGTCGGCGGCCGTGGAGACGGTCGCCTGGTCGAAGCCGCTCGGGTCGGTGTAGTGCGTGGCGGTCATGCCCAGCGAGCGGGCGGTGTCGTTCATCTTCGCGACGAAGGCGTCCGTCGAACCGGCGTCCCAGCGGGCCAGCACCGCCGCGATGTTGTTCGCCGAAGGGAGCAGCAGCGCCTCCAGCGCTTGCCGTTCCGTCAACTGCTCGCCGGCGGCCACGGACACGATCGACTGTTGCAGCGCGCGCCGCCGAGCCGTATCGGCGACGTCGGCGGCGGTGAGGGTGAGCGTCGGGCCGTCCTGGCCGGCCTTCAGCGGGTGGTCGCGGAGCACGAGGTAGGCCGTCATCACCTTGGTGACGCTCGCGATCGGCGCCGGGTGTTGGTTCGGGCCGGCCTGGATGTGCGACTGCCCGCTCTCGACGAACGCCGCCTGGCCGTGCGCCGGCCAGACTGTCGTGGCGGGGACCCGGTTGTCCGGCCGGTCCGCGTCGGACGAGCTGGACGGCGGCGGCAAAGGGAACTGCGGGGCCGCCGCCGAGTCCCCATGCCGGTTGATCACAGCCAGCGCCGTGTAGGAAAGAACGCCGGTCAGCGCCGCGCCGACGACGACAAGAGCCACGACGGCGGCGGGACGCCTCGGTTCACTGGAAGCCACGCTCCCAGTCAAGGCAGCGAGCTGTTGCCGCCCCGTATCCGGTTTTCGGTATGTCCACGATATGCACCACCGGACAGGCCCTGGCTTACAAGTTGTCTATACAACTATTCACTGCCATGTCACACATGCTCTCCCGTGCTGAGGGCCGGCCGTAACAGCCGCCGGACACTGTCCCAGCCATGTCTTCCAAGCCCCAGGGCACCTTCCGCAGAACCCTCCGCTCCGGCGCGGTCATCACCGCCGCCGTCGCGGTGCTCGGCGCCGGAGCCGACGCCGCCTTCTCGATCGCGGCCCCGGCCGCCACCGCCGCCGCCACCGCCGCCGACGCCTCGACGCTGACCCAGACCACCTCCGGCGCCGTCCAGCAGGGCGCCCCGGTCACCTTCGCCTACAGCGTCCCGGCCGGGAGCGTGAACGCGAAGAACTGGATCGGCATCTACAAGCCGACCGACACGCCGGGCACTCAGGGCTCGACGAGCTGGCAGTACGTCACGGCCGCCGCCGGCACGGCCACCTTCGACACCCACGCGCTGGCCGCCGGGGACTGGAAGGTCTACCTGTTCTACAACGACGGCTACACCGTCCTGGCCGGCCCGATCACCCTCACCGTGACGCCCGCCGCGCCCCCGGTGGTGGTCCCGCCGCAGCCGGACACCGGCACCGGCCCGAACCTGATCGTCAACGGCGGCGCCGAGCAGGGCGAGGGCACGCTGGACGGCGTCGACACCAACACCGTCCCCGGCTGGAAGGTCGACGGCCTTCTGAACTCCGTCGCCTACGGCGCCACCGGCGGCGAGGGCGTCGCCGACTTCGCGAAGCTGACCACGCCCGGGCCGGTGGACCGCGGGCAGAACTTCTTCGCCGGCGGGGGCGGCGGCGTCAGCACCGGGACCCAGACCGCGGACGTCAAGGCCGCGGCGAAGCAGATCGACACGGGCAAGGTCACCTACAACCTGACCGCGTGGCTCGGCGGCTCCGGCACTGTCGCCGACACCGCCGGCGTGGTCAGCACCTTCCTGGACGCGCACGGCAAGACCCTGGGCACCGCCACGCTCGCCCCGGTCACCCCGGCGATGCGGAACAACACCACGAGCCTGATCCCCGAGCAGTCCCTCGGCAAGATCCCGGCAGGGACCCGCTCGGTCCGCACCGTGCTGACCGTCACCGGCAACCAGCCCACCGACCGCACCGGCCACGGCCTGGGCTTCGCCGACGACCTCTCGCTGCGCATCTCGGCCCCGATCGCGGCCCCGGCCGCGCCCAAGCCGCCGACCGTGAAGGTCCCCGGCTACGACCACGTGTTCGTGGTGATGATGGAGAACCAGGACTACAAGGGCATCGTCGGCAACACCGCGCAGGCTCCCTACCTCAACAGCCTGCTTCCCAAGGGTGCGAACCTCACCGACGCCCTCGGCGAGACCCACCCCTCGGACCCGAACTACGTCGCCCTGGCCGGCGGCAGCCTGTTCGGCGTCACCGACAACACGCCGTTCACCAGCACCGTCAACGCCCAGCACGTCGGCGACCTCGTCGACAACGCCGGCGGCAGCTGGCGCGGCTACATGGAGAACGCCGCGCAGCCCTGCGACACCACGGCCCACGGCGCTTACACCATCGACGACCTGCCGTTCTACTTCTTCAACGACATCAAGAACAACCCGGTCAACTGCGCGGCCCACCTGCTGCCGCTCACCCAGATGACCACCGACCTGAAGTCGACCGCGACCACCCCGACCTTCGCCTGGCTCAGCGCCGACGACTGCGACGACATGGAAGGCTGCGGCGTGAAGGCCGGCGACACCTGGCTCGCCAACACTCTGCCGACCCTCTTCAACTCGCCCGCGTGGAAGACCCAGCGCTCCCTGCTGATCATCACCTGGGACGAGGACGCCGCCGACGGCCAGAAGAACCTGCAGAACATCCCCACGCTGGTGCTGGGATCGCAGGGCACGGTGAAGGCCGGCTCGACCGACGCCGGCCGGTACACGCACTACAGCGTCCTGCGCACCATCGAGGCGGCGCTCGACCTGCCCAGCCTGACGAAGAACGACCTGTACGCCCCGGCCATCGAGGGCATCTGGAACCGCCAGGACCACGACGACCAGTAGTCCCTTCAGAGCTCTGATCCGTGTCAGGCACCGGCGATAGTCTTCGCCGGTGCCTGACGAACTCACCGAAGACGAGCGCCTCGAAGCCTTCATAGCCGAGCTCACCGCCGACCCCCGCCGGGCCAAGGCAGTCGCGGCGCGGTGGGCGAAACCGATGCCGGCGAACGAGGCCGTCGCCTTCCTGGAGCAGGCGTGCCGGACCCTGGCCGCCGGCAACGATACCGAGGCGGCCGCGGTCTGCTTCAGCCACATCGGCGTCCTGGATCCCGCGGCCGACGAGGCCGGACTCGGCCGGCTGCACGCGCGCTTCCTGGACTTCGCGCCGCTGGCCGCGATCGCGCCGAAGGACTACCGCGCGTATGCCAAAACCCTGACAGCCAAGACGGACCCCGCCACGGCCCACACTCGCTTCCGCGAAGTGGTCTGCGCGGCGTTCGACGCCGGCCTGGTCCCGTACGCCGCGGTCTTCCCCGACCTGCGCTCACTCGCGCGCGGCGCGGGGATCAAGAAGGCGATCGAGGAGGTGTTCCTCGCAGAGCGCATGCTCCGCACCGGCGCCATGGCCGCCGCTTCGTTGAAGGTCTGGCAGGGGGCGGTTCCAGCGCTGGAGCGCCTGGTGGCCGGCGATGAGGACCTCCTGAGGCTGTTGGTCCAGAACGAGCCCCGGGACGGATCAGACACCCCGGAGGTCGCCGCGCAGATCCGCCACCTGTGGTTCGGGCTCCTGGCCGAGGCCGGGGCCGGCCGGATGCTGGACGCCGCGTGGTTCGCCGGCCCCGGGGCGATGTGCCAGATGGGATACCTGTTCCAATTGGTGGACCAGTCCGACGTGCCGGGATGGGAGCCGGCGGACGGCTCGGTCCCGGACGACGGCCCGCAGTTCTCCTTGGCCCGCGAGTTCGCGCCCGGCGATCCGGGAGAGGAGCGCTACAACTGGCCGCACTGGGCCGGTTCGAGCTCGGCGATGCAGACGTTCGCCGAACAACTCCGAGGTGTCGACCCCGAGACGTGGGCCTGGCACGCCGAGCAGATGAGCGGCTTCGTTGCCAGGTTCGGCTACTTCATGAACGTCGACTACGAGAAGTATCTGGCGGACGTCTGGGGCGCCGGCAAGGCGATGCGCGCCCTGCTGTGCGAGCAGGTGGACAAGTGGGTCGCCGACGCAGCCTCGACCGGGCTGCACGCCCTGGACGCGGCGTTGCTGCGGCTGTCGCGGCTCGCCGACGGCGGCTATCAGGGCCTTGATCCCAGTCTCGCCGCGAGGATCTCGGTCACCGATCCCTCCATCGCGCTCATGACGACACTGCGCAACGGACTGCCGGCCGAACTGGCCCTGCCCGGGCCGTTGGGCGACCCGAAGAACCAGCTGTTCTCCACGATGCGCGTGGCCCTGGACGGCACGCGGCTGACCCTGACCAGCGGCTGGGGAGCCCACGTCTTCGAGCCCTGGCAGCAGCAGGTCAACATCCCGGCGACCATCCTGCCGAACGAGGCCTCGGTCACGCTGTGGCACGACGGGACCGGGCTGCGCGTGGCCCGGCGCGTGGGCAAGCGGCGGCACAGCTTCGTCCTCAGCGGCCGTGACCGCGATTCGCGTCTCACCCTGGACCAGAATCCGGTATGGCCGCAGGCTCCGACCGAGGCGCAGGTCTTCTTCCCTGGAGCGCGCGAGGCGACGCGGGTGTCCAGCGGCGACGGTTTCGCGTACGTCCACGCGCCCGAGGGCACGGCCGCGATCCGAATCCCGTTCGGCGGACTGCAGAACCCCAGGGGCAAATCCCGGCTCGTCGCCCCGCCGGCATGGTGGCAGTACCTGGAGGCCGTGGACGTGATCGGCTCCAAGGCGCTGCGCGCGGTCGATGAGACCCAGGCGCGCAGGCTGCTCGCCGCGGGCCACCACGGCCCGGCGACCGCTGCCCAAGCGGTGTCCGAGGTCCTGCCCGACGTGACCGACCCGCACTTGCGCGACGCGGTGGCCGACGCGGCCGTCACCGCCGCGAACTGCGTGGTCAACGCCACGCATCTGCGCCGGCGGCTGGGACTGCCGCAGCCGGAGTCACTGCCGGAGTTCCTGGACTGCCGCCCCGATCTTCCCTTCTACGCCAGCAGCCGGACGGTTGCGGGCAGCCGGCTGCTGGACGCCGTAGTGCGCGCGGCGGCCGAGGCGGAGCCCGCACCGGATGGAGCGCTGCGTCTGGTGCGGACCATCGAGGTACCGACAGGCGGGGTCGGCTTTTGGTACGAGGGCAACCTGGTCGGCGGGGCCGCTCTGCGTCTGGCCTGTCCGTGGTCGCCGGCCGTCGAGCGGGCCCGACGGCTGGAAACGTTGCAGGCCATGGCGAACACGTCGCAGGCCGACGGGACGCGGCGGTGGCGGTACCGAGACCTCGACCTCGAACGCGGCTTCGACGGCAAGCTCGCCGGACAGCTCTGGAGGACGCCGACAAGTGTCCTGGCCGTGGTGAACAACGGGCAGAGCAAGAAGGTCCTGATGCTGGAGTACGCGCCGGACGGCGTCTTCGATCCCCGTTACCCGGACACCTGGACCGCTGCCAAGGAGTACATCCGCAGGCCCGGCTGGGGCAGTCCCGACCAGATCGCGGCGTTCCTCCGGCTGCTGGACCAGGCGGGTAAGAACCCTGTCTCCTTCAGCGCCGCGCAAGCGACCGAGCTGGCGGAGAAGGCCGACATCAGCGTGGGGGACGCGGCGCGCGCCTGCTTCGGCGAGACCACCGACAACCAGCCGAAGGACCTGCGCGCGCTGTACGGCACCCGCGATCTGAGCTACCGCCAGATCGACGGGCTCAGGGAGCAGCTCATGCCCGAGGACCCGGCCGACCTGTGGCGCACCGGGCTCACCGTCGAGAAGGCGGCCGCTTGGTGGAACGCCACGCGGCCCGACTGGTGACCGGGCCCGTCCCGGGGTGATCATCGAGTCATGGAATACCTCGTCACGATGACCACCCGTGTGCCGGACGGGACGCCGCCGCAGGAGGTGGACGCGGTGCGGGCCCGCGAGGCCGAGCACACGCGCGACCTCGCGGCCCGGGGACGCGTACTGAGGCTGTGGCGCCCGCCGCTGGCACCGGGGGAGTGGCGCACGATCGGGCTGTTCACCGCCGACGACGCGGAGGATCTGGAGCGGACGCTGGCCTCGATGCCGCTGCGGGTCTGGCGCACCGACGAGCCGGTGGCGCTCGGCGTGCACGGCAACGATCCGGGACCCGGCGCCGTGGCTCCGGCGACCGGCGATGACGAGTACCTGGTGACGTTCACCGTGCGCGTGCCCGACGGCGCCGACGCGCAGGCCGTCGAACAGATGAACGCGGACGAGGCCAGGCGCGCGCGGGAGCTGGCGCAGCAGGGGAACCTCATCCGCTTGTGGACGCTACCGGTTCCGGGACAGAACCTCGGGCTGTGGCAGGCCCCTGACGCCGCCTCGATGGAGGATGTGCTGCGGTCGCTACCGATGACGGCGGGCGGCTGGCTCGGTGTCGAGACCGTGCCGCTTACGCGGCATCCGAGCGATCCGGGCGGTCCGGGAGGTCCGGGAGGTCCGGGAGGTCCCGGCGATCGATCCGGTTCTGCCACCTGATCGTGAAGAACGTGAGCGCCACCAACAGCCACGGGAGCTCGCCCAGCGCCCCGAACTGGCTGTCGGTGAAGGTGAAGATCTCGGTCACCAGCAGGTCGAGCAGGACCGCCGTGCGCGCCGGCGTCGGTGCCGTGCGGCTCGCCGGTCGCCGCCTGGACGGTGAACACGATCGCCACGACGAGGTGCGAGAGCACCAGCAGGGCGAAGACCGCCTGTTCGGCGAACGGCAGGTACGCGCCGCGTTCGGCAAGCCGGCGCACGAGCTCGCCCAGGCGGACCAGACGCCCCGGGGCGCGTTCCGGGGCCAGGGCCAGCAGATGGCGGACGGCGTCGCGGTCGGCATCGGGACAACCGTCGAGCAGCCACCCGGTCGGCCGGCTGCCCGACCGCCGCCGTCGCCGTCGCGGTGTCGCGGCCCAGGAAGGAGGCCGTCACCAGCAACGCGGCGAAGACCAAGTAGATGATCGAGGCGGCCGGACGGTAGAAGTAGTCGTTGGTGGTGGTCAGGTACTCGCCGACCTCGTTGTGATGGCCATCATCCGGTCATGGTCACCGCTCGAGGGTAGCGGACACCCCCGCGCCACCGTCCCGCAAGCGACCTGTTCACCGAAGCCACCGACCTGTCGCGATATCGTGTCCGGACATCGACCCTGGTAAACGATCATGGAGGCGGGGCAATGGGACAGCACGGCAAGGCGCCCGAAGACGTGGAAAAGCTCTTCCAGACCTTCGACCTGGACGGCGACGGCCGGATCACCGCCGAGGAGCTGAAGGCGGCCCTGGCCGAACTCGGCGAGGACGTCACCGTCGAGGACGCCGCCGAGCGCATCGGCACCGGCGACACCGACCACGACGGCACGATCAGCCTGGACGAGTTCCGGGCCTTGATGGCGGGCTGAGGCACCACCTCGAACGGCTCGCTTTAGTACGTAAACCGGCGGCGTGCCCGCGCGGCGCTTCAGGCGTCGCGCGGGCACGCCGCCGGAGTTTCGGGCATCACGATGCGGTGAAAACCACATCCACCCAATAGTTGGTCCCGTCGCCCGAATCGCCCGGGAACGTCGGCGAACTCCCGTACCCGTACGTCCCGTTCCCCTGGCTGCTCGTACTGGCCAGCGCGGTCAGCGGGTAGCTCTGGCGCGGGTAGCTGAAGTACCCGGTCGTGTAGGCGTACTTCCCAGCCGGCGCGTGATACGACGCCACGTACACGACCCCGGCGGTTACAGCCACCGGCGTGCTGAACGTCATGGTCTGCCACCCGTCGGCGGTCTCGTTGCTGAACGTGCCGGTCGCCAAGCTGGTCTCGGTGCTGCTGTTCCACAGCGTTCCGGTGTGGACCCCGGTGTTCGTAGCGCCCTTGTAGAACCGGATCCCGGTCACCGTTCCGTTGACCGCCGGTGTGAAGCGCATCCCCAGCTCCACGGAGTTGGGATCGTTCGAGTCCGGGACCTCCGGTGTCGTACCGGAGCCGGAGCCAGAGCCGCTATCGAACAGCGAACAAGGGCACGTATAAGCCGGCGCCGTACTGTCGGTGGTGAACTTCCACGTAGCCGGATCGTCCATAGCGTTGCCCCACGCATCCGACGCTTGAACCGAAGCGGTGAACACTGTGCGCGACGGCAACTGCGTTCCCGGCGTGAACGTCGCCGCCGTGCCATCCGCGTTATAGCTCACAGCGCCAGGCACCTGGGCGCCGGAAGCATCGGTGAGGCTGAACCGCATAGTGCTCGGATCCACCGGCGCCGAGAACGTCGCGTTGACCGACGCCGTGGCGGTGACGCCGCTCGCGCCGCCGGCAGGCGTCGTGCTCTTTACCGTCGGCGCCGAGGTGGGCACGCCGGCGTTGTCGTAGACCACGTCCACCCAGTAGTTGGCGTCGTTGTGGCTCAGGTTGGGGAAAGCCGAGGCGCCGTCATACGTGTAGACGCCGTTCCCGCCACTCGCCCCGTCCGCCGGAGCCGTGATCGGCGCCTGCCCCGCAGGCCCGTTGAGGAAGTAGCCGACGTCATAGGAGTAATGACCGCCGGGCGCGTAGTACGACGCAACATACGTGGCGCCCTCCCTGACCGGCACCGGATCGGCGAACATCAGCGTCTGCCACCCACTGGCGGTCTCATTCACGAAGGTGCCGGTGGCCAGCAGCTTCCCATCAGAAGTCCACAGCGACCCGGTATGCACCCCGCCGTTGGTGCTCGCCTTGTAGAACCGCACCCCGTCGATCCGCCCGTTGTCCGACGGAGTCACCTTCACTCCGACCACCACGCTGTACGGATCACCCGAATCAGCGGTTCCAGGCGTGGAGGACGAAGGGAAAACCGAACAAGGACACTGGTCCGCCCGCGCCGGTGCGCCGGCGCCGACCTGCCCGCCGACGGCCAGCGCGGCCGCGAGGGCGGCGACGCCGGCGCGGGCGCGCAAGCGCGAGCCCAAGCCCCGGCGCGATGTGGATGCAGCCATCACAGACCCCCTGGAGGACGCGCCCGGAACCGGCGCCTTGCGGGGCCGGACATGCGAGCACAGTAGGGGATGGCGGGGCGGTATGTAAGAGTTCTGATGTTGTCTGCTGCGAGGGCGGTCTGAGGCGGTCTGGGGTATTCCTCGGCGAGCCGGCGCCGGCCGCGGTCGGCGCGGTCCGCATCTGGTTGATTTCGCAACCTTCGGATATACCGGATGCCGGAGAGGAGCAGCACATGATCACCTCCGAACAAGTACGTACCGTGATCGACCGCGCGGTCTGGGACAGCCAGGGCCGGAATGGGACAGCGTGAAGACCGGCCTGTTCGGCACCAGCGAGTCCTTCGTGTCGATCCGCGAGGCCTCGATGGTCGACGACCGCCTCGAGGTGCCCTACGCCAAGGACATGGTGAAGAACGCGCCCAACGTCGACGTCGACGCGGGCGGCCACGGCATCGACTGGGATGCCGCCTGGCAGCAGGCGCAGGTCGGCAGGGACGGGAAGATGGGGCGCGCCGACGGCGACGGTGCCGCTGGGGCTGCCGGTATGGCCGGTGGCGCTGCCATGGGTGCCGCGGCCGGCAAGACCTCCGGCACCACCACAGGCACAGGTACCGCGCCCAACACCAGCAAGGCAGCGGCCGACGCCCGAGCCCGAACTGACGGCGAAGCCATGATCCGCTCCGAGGAGCGGATGCACGTCACCACCGAACGCCAGCAGGCAGGCCACGCGCGCCTGCGCAAGTACGTGGTCACCGAGCAGCAGGAACAGACCGTCCCGGTCCGGCATGAGGAGGTCCGTGTCGAGCGCGAACCGATCACCGACGCCGACCGACAAGGAGGCAAAGCGCTAAGTAAAGGAGCTGAGGAACGGCGCAGCAGGGTTCGCTGATGCGAGCCCTGCGCGCGGATCTGTGGTCCGGGCGAGCTCAAGGCTGGGCTAGGTCAAGGCTGGACTAGCTCAAGACTGGTCCGTCTCATCCTGGAACTCCCCGATGAGCTCCTCCAGCAAGTCCTCCAACGCGACGATCCCCACGATCCCGCCGCCCTCGCCACCGCCCTCGCCATCCCCATCGGCCACCAGCGCCAGCTGGGAGCGGTTGCGGCGCATCTCCGTGACCGCGTCGGCTCCGGTCTGGTCCGCGCGCAGCGTCAGTGCGTCGCCGGCGAGTTCGCCGACGTCCGGGTCGCGGCCGTCGGTGGTCGCGCGGACGGCTTCGCGGACGTGGACCAGGCCGATGGGGTGGTCGTCGGGGCCGGTGACGGGGAAGCGGGAGTGGCCGGTGGCGCGGCTGCGGTCCTCCACGGTGCTCGCGGTGGCGTCGTGGGCGACGGTGACGGTGTCCGCCCAGGGGATCATCACCTCGGACAGCAGGGTGTTCTGCAGGTGCAGTACTCGCGCCAGCAGCCTTTGCTGCACCGGGGGGATCAGGCCGTGTTCAGCGGATTGCCGGACCAGCATGCGCAGATCCTCGGGGGTGTGGGCCTCGGCCAGTTCGCTCTGCGGTTCCACCTTCAGCAGGCGCAGCAGGCCGTTCGTCATCGCGTTCAGGGCGACCAGGGGCCAGCGGACCAGTTGGGTGAAGGCGCGGAAGGGCAGTGCGACCAGGGCTGCGGAGCGTTCCGGGTGGGTGATCGACCAGGACTTCGGGGCCATCTCGCCGACGACCATGTGCAGGAACACCACCAGCATCAGGCTGCCGGCGAACGCGATGCCGTACGCCACGTCCTCGGGCAGGCCGGTCGCCTTGAACACCGGGTCCAGCAGGTGCGCGACCGCGGGTTCGGCCAGGGCGCCCAGGCCGAGGGTGCACAACGTGATGCCCAGCTGGGTGCCGGCCAGCATCAGCGACAGCTCGCGGGTGCCGGCCACCGCGACGCGGGCCGCGCGGCTGCCCTCGGCGGCCGCCGCCTCCAGCCGGTGCCGCTTGCTGGTGACCAGGGCGAACTCGGCGGCGACGAAGAAGGCGTTGCCGGCGAGCAGGAAGGCGGAGATGACCAGGGCCCAGGCACTGTTCACGGGGCCTCCTCGCCTTCGGGACCCTGAGAGCCCTGAGAGCCCTGCGAGTCCTGAGGGTCCTGAGGGTCCTGGGCGCCCTTAGAGCCCTGCGAGTCCTGAGCACCCTGAGAACCTTCCACCGCCCGCGCCGTGATCAGCACGGTCGCCGGCACCTGCCGCGCGACCGCGGCGATGTGGATCAGCACCGACAGCATGCTCGGCCCGTCCTCGGTGTACGGCGCCCGCACCGTCAGCTCCACCTCGTCGCCGATCCGTGCGGTCCGGCCGAGGCGGTGCAGGACCAGTCCCGACATCGTCGTGTAGTGCTCGCCGGCCGGCAGGGGGATCCCGGTGGTGTCGGCGACCTCGTCGATGCGCATCCGGGCCGGGACCATCCAGACGCCGTCGGGGCGCTGCTGGATCACGGCGTCGTTGATGTCGTCCTCGTCCCAGATCTCGCCGACCAGTTCCTCGGTGACGTCCTCCAGGGTCACCACCCCGGCGAAGCCGCCGAACTCGTCGATGACGCAGGCCAGCTGCCGGTGCTCGGAGCGCAGGCGTTCCAGCAGTTCGGGCAGCGGGAGGTGTTCGGGCACCATCGGTACCGGCGAGCAGACCCGCCGGACCGCCGTGGTGGCCCGCTCCGCGGCCGGGACCGCCAGGACCTCGGTCAGTCCGACCACGCCGAGCAGGTCGTCCAGGCTCTGGCCGGTCACCGGGAACCGGGAGTTGCCGGTGACCAGCAGCTCCACGGCCCGGGACACCGGCGCGTCGGCGGACAGGGTGTGCACGTCCACCCGCGGCGTCATGGCCTGCCCGGCGGTCAGCCCTCGGAAGTCCAGCGCGCGGTCCAGCAGCCGCGACAGCTCGGTGTCCAGCAGGCCCTGGGTGTGGGACTCGTCGATGATGTGCTGCAGGTCCTCCTCGCTGGCCCCCTGCGGCAGTTCCTCGACCGGCTCGATGCCGGCCGCGCGGACGAGCCGGGCGGCGGCGCCGTCGAACAGCCGCACGACGGGACCTGCGACCTTCAGGTAGAGCAGGGTGGAGCCGGCGAGTCCCTTGGCGGTGTCCAGCGGCCTGGCGATGGCCAGGTTCTTGGGCAGGAGCTCGCCGATCACCATCTGCACCACGGTGGCCACCGCCAGCGCCACCACGACCGCCAGCGACAGCCGCGCGCCGTGCGACCACCCGGTGAACCCCAGCAGGTCGGCCAGCCCGGAGCCGAGCAGCGGCTCGGCGACGTAGCCGACCAGCAGCGCGGTCACCGTGATCCCGAGCTGGGCCCCGGAGAGCATGAACGACACCTGCCCGGTGACCTCGTAGGCCCGCTCGGCCGCGGCGTCGCCCTTCTCGGCGAGCTGCCGCAGCCGTCCCCGGTCCGCCGCGATGAAGGCGAACTCCTGCGCCACGAAGTAGCCGGTGGCCGCGGTGAGCACCGCGATCGCCAGCAGGCCGAGGAGAGTCAGCATACTGAGCCGGGCGCCGCGCGGCGGCGGCGGATCGCGGTGCGGGGATGGTCGCCGGCGTCGGCATCGTCGTCGAGGCGCATGATCAGGACCATATCGCGCACCCCGGCCCGGCGCGTGGCACGTCGCGGGCGGCGCCCCTCGGCCCGCCCTCAGCCGGCCGGGGTGAGTTCGTAGCCGAATGACTGCCCGGAGGCGTTGGTCGCGGCCCCCACGATCACGCCGCCGTCGTTGATCCCGTCGGCGGTGTCCAGGGTGAAGCCGGAGCCGGCGGGGATCAGGGTGTTCAGATCGGCGGCCTGGCCGTTCTGGTAGACGAAGGCGTGGCCGTCGCCGTCCTGGCCGACGATGACGCCGCCGTCGTTGATCGCGTCGGCCGCGGCGTCGCCGCCCCCGGTGCCGGGGACGTGCAGATCGGTCACGGTGCCGTTGGCGAACAGCACGGCGTGCGCGTCGGTGTCGGCCGCCAGGACGTCGGCCCCGACGGCCTGGCCGCCCGCGTTGACCGCCAGCGCCTCGGAGGTGAGGCTCCCGGGCAGCTGGCCGAGCGTCCGGACGGTGCCGTTCTGCCACGCGGCGGCCTGGAAGACGGACGTCCTGGTGTCGGCCTGCCCGACGATCAGGCCCGCGTCGTTGACGGCGATCGGCTCGACGTCCACGCCGCCGTTCGGCAGCGCCGGGAGCCGGGTGACCGTGCTGCCGCTGATGGTGAAGCCGACGTCGCCGTGGAAGGAGCCGAACCCGGTGATCAGCCCGTTGTCGTTGATCGAGGTCAGCGCGGGGGTGGCGACCAGGTTCTGGAGCCCGACGGCCGCGCCGACATCGATCGGGGCGGAGCTGCCGGCCCACTCGACCGCCGCCTTGACCCCGCTGGAGAACGACGTGGCCGAGCCGACGATCGCGTCGTGGTCGTTGATCGCCTCGGGGTTGGCTGCGGAGTCGGTGTTCGCCGCGTCTCCCGGCGAGCCGAGGAACACCATCTTCGTGGCGCCGGCGGGCAGCAGGAAGCCCTCCTGGGTGATCGCGCCCTTCTCGATGGAGATGCCGAAGACGTCTCCGGTCTTGGTGATCCCGAACAGTTCCGTTCCCGCGCCGCCGACGATCGTCAGCTTGTACCGGGGAGCCGTCGCGGCGTGCGCCGGCGCCACGGACGCCGGGCCGACAGCCAGGAGCGCGGCCGTGGCGGCGGCGTTCAGCGCCCGGGCGCGGGTGGTGCGGATCGGCCACAGATGTGCACGAGTCATCGAATACACCCTTTCGTGGAAAGGCTGAGGCGTGTCAGTCGGTCTGACACGGTTTCGACCTCGTGGAGGTAATACGGGCCTGGGTTACGCTCAGAAGGCGGGCACGCCGTGCTCCCAGGACTCCCAATCCCCGGTGATCTCATTGGCGAGCCGCGATCCCACCCGCCAGACGTTCTCGGCGGCCAGCGACCAGCCGACGTCCTGCGTGAACGCCGACTCGGCGGCCTGGCCGGGCGCCGGCCGGTCGAAGTTCGCCCCGGCGCGCAGCACCGCCACACGCGCGAAGTCGGCCAGCCCGGCCTGCGCCGCCCGGTCGAGCGCCAGCAGGATCGCGTTGTCCTCCATCTGCGTCACCGCGTACCGGCCCCGGCGGTCGGTGTAGTCGCGCACCCAGCTCCGGGCCCGCGCGCCGAGCAGGTCGCCGGACCAGAACACGCTCTGTGTCAGCGACGACCCGCACAGCACCTCAGGGCCCTGACCTCCGGCGCCGGGATAGCCGGCGCGCAGCGCGGCGACCGCCGGGTCGTCGGCCAGCGCCACGCCCGCGCCGAGGGCGGCGGCGGCCTGCCGCAGGGGGGCGTCCAGCTCGTACACCTCGCCGGGCACCCGCAGCTCCGGGGGCTTGCCCGGCGCGCTCGCCCCCAGCGCCACGAACCCGTGCGGCCAGCTCGCGGGCATCTCCCTGGCGTCCAGCTCATGGGCGTAGCCGCCGTGCACCGCGAAGTCGGCGCAGACCACCGACCCGACCGTGCCCACCGCCGGGTCGATCCCGGCGATGCCCGCGACGAGCACGTACGCCTGTGAGAGGTCGAACAGCCCGGACAGCGCCAGCGCCGCGACCGAGGCCGCGGCGTTGGCCTCGCCCATCCCGGTGGTCAGCAGCCACAGCCCGTCGGCGCGGCCGTGCACCAGCGGGAACTCCGGGCCGAGCCCGGGGACGGCCACGGCGGTGTCCAGGCCCTCGCGCTCCCGCCACCGGAACGCCTCGCCGTGCCCGTCCTCCGGCTCGGTGTCGAACATCGTCACCACCAGCACCCGCACCTGCCGGACCATCGCACGTCTCGCTTCCGTCTCGCCTGACTGGTCAGGGAAGCGATTATCGAGGCTGAGCCAGCCGCGCACGCACCCGAGCGGCCAGCCGTGCCAACCGCTTCACCGGCCACCACAGCACGATCACCAGCACCGCGAACGGCAGCAGCGTGCCGACGACCACGAGCAGGACCTTGAGGGTCGCGGTGAACGCCTGCCATCCGTCGTGCAGGCCGCGCTGCAGCGCGTTCCGGTGCTTGACCGCCGGCGTCGGCGCCGGCGCCTCCGGCACCAGGAACGTGACGGTGATCGTCGACAGCGACACCTGGTCGTTCAGCGTGGCCAGCTGCGCCTGCATCGACTCCAGGTCCGCCTCGCGCCGCGACAGCTCGCCTTCGAGCGTGACCACGTCGGCCATGTTGGCCGCGTTCTTCATCAGGTCCGTGATCCGGCTGATGGCCGCCTGCTGCGCGGTGATCCGGCTGCTGGTGTCCACGACCTGCGAGGTGACGTCCGAGGCGGAGCGGGTCTCGTCCTGCACGGTGCCGCCGGTGCCCAGTTGACCGATCACCTTGTCGAAGGCCGCCGACGGCACGCGCAGCGTCACCGTGGACTGCGTCACCCCCTGCACGTCCGGCACGGTCCCGGACTGGGACTTCTCGTCGCCGACGAAGCCGCCGTTGACCGTCGCCAGCGACTCGGCGTTCGCGGTGGCGGACGCGACGTCCTTCGTGCGGACCGTCAGCGTGGCCGTGTAGACCAGGCTGCGCCCGGCCACCGGCGCCTTGGCCAGCGCGCTCTGTCCCTGCCCCGACGCGGGCGCCCCCGGGCTCGGCGCCACGTCCCCGGACATCGCGGGCCCGCCGCTTCCGCCGCTTGCACCCATCGGCGCCGCCGCTGCGTTGGACGCCGACGAACTGTTCTCTTTGCTGCTTCCGCAGCCGGCACTGAGTCCGACCGCCAGGACCGCGGCCACCACCGCCACGATCCGCCCCACCCGAGCACCCTGTCTCATCCGTCCGGCCCTCCAAAGGCCCCGGCTCCGCCCGGCCGTCCACCGGTGGACGGCCTGTGACCGAGTTGCACGGCACTGGGACGGCGGGCCGCGGTCGGCGGTTCCCGTTCCCGCGCTCACGGTTCGGTCACAAGCCGGCATCGGTACGGCACTGGCAGCGACGCCGGGGCTGCCCGGCGGCCGCTGTACGTGCAGGTAGCGGCGTTCCGGAACGGCTCGGGTCCTTGGCACCAGGCCGTCTTGCCGTACCTTGTTTTAAGGCGTTTCTGATTTCTCAAGGGGGACTCAAGTGCGTATCGGGCGGCGGATTCTCGTGGTCGCGGCAGTCGTCGCGCTGGGCAGTCCGGCAGTGGCGCAAGCCCGCGGTGGGGGCGGCGGCCACGGGTTCGGCGGCGGTGGGGGCGGCGGCGGTCACAGCGGCGGGGGCGGCGGCTTCCACGGCGGCGGGATCGTGGCGGTCGGCGGGGGCGGCGGATCCGTCGCGATCCTGGTGCTCCTGGTGATCATCGTGCTGCTGTGGCTCGTGTTCCGGTCCCGCAAGGGCGGTTCCAAGAGCGGTCTGAACACCGGGTCGGACAGGGCGGCGCACCGTTCCGACGCCGCGGCCCAGCAGCGCAACACCCAGCTCGAGGCGCGGATCGAGAACCTGGCCCAGAGCGATCCGACCTTCGCCCTGGACGCGCTCAAGCAGCGCACCGTCTGGCTGTACACGACCGCGCAGCGGGCCTGGACCGACCGCGACCGCGTCGTGTTGAGGCAGATCCTGTCCCCGGTGCTGTACGTGAAGTGGGACGAGGAGCTGCGCGACTACGAGTCGCGCGGCGAGGTCAACATCGTGCGGATCGTCTCGGGGCCGACGATCGAGCTGGTCAACATCGCCAACCGGGCCGGGGAGACCAACGACACCGTCACCTTCCGGATCACCGCGACGCTCGACGACCGCGTGCAGCGCGCCTACGGCGGGCAGGCGACGCGCAAGGACAACTCGACCCGCCCGGTCGAGTACTGGACGCTGCGCAAGGACGCCTCCGGCGCCTGGATCGTGGCCTCCATCGAGCAGGCCGCCGAGGGCGCGCACCACCTGACCGACGCCATCGAGACCGACGCCTGGGACCAGAAGGCGGTCGCCCGCGACGCCGTGCTCGAGGTGGCCCAGAACGTCTCGGTCCCGGGGGCCGGCGCCGAGATCCTCTCGCTCACCGGCATCTCCTGGAGCACCGACGCCGACGCCGCGGCCGGCGACCTGAGCGTCCTGGACGGCCGGTTCGACAAGGCGGTCCTGGAGGTCGCGGTCGAGCAGTTCCTCGAGGAATGGGCCATGAACGACGGCAGCCTCGACTTCACCCCGGTGCGCACCCTGAACCGCACGGTCATGCGCGACGCCGCCGTCGGGCGGGTCGAGGTGCGCTCGCTGCTCTCGCGCGAGCCGATCGTGGTGCGCATCGTGGTCGAGGCGGAGGGCTTCTACTACGAGGTCGACCGCCGGACCGAAGAGGTGCTGCTCGGCGACGCGCACAAGCGGCGGCCGTTCACCTTCTCCTTCGACCTGCGCCTCGACGGTCCGACGGCGAAGGGCTGGACGGTCGTCGCGGCCGACACCTCGCTGCCCGGGTCGCACATCGCGGGGCACCGCTCGTAGGTCAGAAACGGTGCACCGCTCGTAAGACAGATAACGGGGCACTGCTCGTATGTCAGAAATCTGAAGCCGGGCCATGGAGACCCGCGGCACCTTTGTAGGTCTCCAGCACCGGCGAGCTGTCGACGCTGTGCACCCCGCGCAGGGTGGCGATCCGCGTGCTGAGGTACGTGTACAGCGCCGGGATGTCGCGGGTCACCAGCGAGGCGTGCAGATTGGCCGCCCCGCTGGTGGCGGCGACGAACGCGACCTCGGGATGTGCGGCGAGCGCCAGGCCGGCCGCTTCCATCCGCGCGGGCTCGACCGTGAGCCACAGCAGCGTGCGAACACTGAGGCCCAGCATCGGCCAGCGGACGTCGACGTGGAAGTAGAGCACGCCGCCGGCGCGCAGATCGGCGATCCGGCGCTGCACCGTCGAGCGGGAGGCGCCGGTCTGCGCGGCCAGCCAGGCGGTGGTGGCGCGGCCGTCGTCACGCAGGAGGCCGATCAGGCGGCGGTCGAGGTCGTCGAGATCCTTTTCTGAGGCGCGGTTCTCCGCATCCGCAGGCCGCACAAGCGCGATCTGCTCCGGTGTGAGCGCGGTGAGCTTGGCGGCGATCCCGGCGGGGCGTCCGGAGAAGATGTGGAGCAGGCAGTGGGCCGTGACGTCCAGGACGCGCGCCGTCTTCGGCAACTCGCGCAGCAGCAGGCTCTCGCCGGGGGTGGCCGCGGCGGTCGTGCAGACCAGTTCGGTGCCGCCTGACGTCCGGCTGATCCACGAGGTGTCGCTGCGCCGGGCCAGGGCTTGGGCGATCGCTTCCGCCGAGTCGGGGGTGCAGCGGATGCGGACCAGCCACTCCACGTGCCCGAGCTTGCCTCGGTCCACCAGACCCCATACGCGCAACGCGTTCGACGAGCGCAGACGGATGTAGCGGCGCGCGACGGTCTGCTCCGACACGCCGATGGCTTCGGCGACCCGCGAATAGGGCACGCGGCCGTCGATGTGGAGCGCGTGCAGGATCTGCTCGTCGATCGGGTCGAAGTCGGTGGTATTCATCGCTGAATTCCTCGCAGTGCCGGATTCGCCCACCATACCTGCGCTGGATGGAGACACCGGACCTTCCCGGCCGACGATCGGGGCATGAACGAGAACACCACTGACCACTCCACTGACCGCACCACCGGCCACACCACGGACCACACGTCGGTCCTGATCGTCGGCGGCAGCATCGTGGGCGTCTCCGCCGCGCTGTTCCTCGCCTCCCGCGGCATCACGCCGATCCTGCTGGAGCAGCACGTCGGCATCTCGCCCCGGCTGCGCGCCAAGCTCTTCTATCCCCGCACCATGGAGGCGTACCGGGCGGTCGGGGCGGCCCAGGACATCTACGCGATCGAACACAGCCGCCCGCGCAGCGAGTACGCAGCCGTCGTCGAATCGCTGGCCGGCGCCGAGATCCGGCGCTGGCGCCTGCCCGCCGCCGACGACTACAGCGCCGTGTCGCCGTGTCAGGGCGCGATGGTCAAGCAGGGGGACGCCGAGCGCGTGCTGCGGACGCGGGCCTCCGCCGCGGGTGCGGACCTGCGCTTCGGGCATCGCTTGATCGGCTGGGAGCAGACGGCGCAGCGGGTCGCGGCTGAGGTGCTGGACGAACGCGGCGTCCGCTACGCGATAGAGGCCGACTACCTGCTGGCCGCCGACGGGAGCGCCAGCTCGGTCCGGGAGGCACTGGGGATAGCACGAAGCGGGGACCAGGCCCTTGCCTCCTGCATGGAGATGAGCTTCGCGGCGGATCTGCGCCCGCTGCTCGACGGCCGCCCGCTGGCGCTGGCCTTCGCCGACCAGCCCGGCCGCCCCTTCCTGTCGTGGACCACGGACCAGGACGCGGGAGCGGTGTCCGTCACCTACGACCCGGCGACCACGGACCCGGACACCGAGTTCACACCAGAGCGCTGCCAGGCCGTCGTCGCGGCGGCCCTGGGCCTGCCCGCCTCCGACTTCCGCATCACCGGCGCGCGCCCCTGGCAGATGGCCGGCTGGGTCGCCGACACCTTCCGCGCCGACCGCGCGTTCCTCCTCGGCGACGCCGCCCACGTCTGCCCGCCGGTCGGCGGATTCGGCGCGAACACCGGCATCCAGGACGCCTGGAACCTCGCCGCCAAGCTGGTATCCGTGCTGCGTGGCGACGCCGGGGCACGGCTGCTCGACCGGTACGAGGCCGAACGCCGCCCGATCGCGCAATTGACGGTCGGGCAGGCTGTAGCGCGCTTGGCTGGCGAGCGTGGTCAGGCTGGCGAGAGCAGGCAGGCGGTGCCAGTGCCAGTGCTCAGCGAGGCGGCTGTGGCGCTTGGCTATCGGTACCCCGGGACCGCCGACACCGAGACCGACAGCGTCTTGCCACTCGCCGCCGAACCCGACCACTGGCACGGCGAACCCGGCACCCGCCTGCCGCACCTCCCGCTCGCCGACACCTCAAGCCTCGACCTGGTCCGCGATGGTCGCCACGCCCTCCTGACCGGCCCGCAAGGCCAGATCTGGGCCGAGGCAGCCCGCAGCCTCGACCCCTGCGGAGCCCTCCTGGATATCCCCGACATCCCGCCGTCGAGCGTCGGGCCCGAGTGCGGCATCGGCGAGGACGGAGCGTTGCTCGTCCGCCCCGACGGCGTGGTGAGCTGGCGCGCTACACACCTCACCGCCGTACCCGCCGCGGATCTGGAGACCGCGCTCCAGCAGGCGCTGGCGCGCGACGCCGAGCTCTAACCGAGAGCCACGGCCTGCTCGACCGGCTTGCGCTGGGCCGGGATCGCCGCCATGTCCCAGTCGTACACGCACGTCACCGGAGCGTGATCCGACCACCGCTCCGCATACGTGGCCGCCCGCTCCACGACCGCCGAGGCGGCGACCTCCGCGAGGTTCGCCGAGGCCATCTGGTAGTCGATGCGCCAGCCGCTGTCGTTGTCGAAGGCCTTGCCGCGGAAGCTCCACCAGGAGTACGGGCCCTCGACGCCGGGGTGCAGGTTGCGGACCACGTCGGCGTAGCCGGCGTTGGTGAGCACGCTGGTGAGCCACTGGCGTTCCTCGGGGAGGAAGCCGGAGTTCTTCTGGTTGGCCTTCCAGTTCTTGATGTCGGCTTCCTGGTGGGCGATGTTCCAGTCGCCGCAGACCAGGACCGCTCGGCCGGTGGCGGCCGCCTCGGTGGTGAGGGTGGTCAGGTGGGCGTGGAAGGCTTCCATGAAGCGTTCCTTCTCGGCCTGGCGTTCGGTGCCCACTTCGCCGGCCGGGAGGTAGAGGCTCGCGACGGTCAGGGTCGGCAGGTGCATCTCGGCGTAGCGGCCGGAGGCGTCGAACTCGGGCGCGCCGAAGCCGATGCGGGTGGCGGTGGGGGCGATGCGGCTGAACAGGGCGACGCCGGCGCGGCCCTTGGTGGCGGCCGGGGCGACGACCGTGTGCCAGCCCTCGGGGGCGCGCAGGTGGGCCGGGAACTGGTCGGGCTCGGCTCGCACCTCCTGGAGGCACACGACATCGGCCGGGGTGGTGTTCAGCCACTCGGTGAAGCCCTTGGCGGCGGCGGCGCGGATGCCGTTGACGTTGACGGTGGAGACGGTCAGCACGCGCACCAGCGTAACGGGCGCCGGGGACCGGCACGGCCATCGGCACCGGCGGTGACCGGCGCGTTCGAGGTAATCGAGATGACGGCGGCCGGGTATCACCGGCATCATGCCTGGATGACGAGCCCATCGGACCGATCAGGTCGGACGCTTCCAGCCGCCAGTGGTGTGCGCGCGCCGTGGTCCACTGTGCCGGAACACCTCCAGGCCCGCGTCCTGGCGATGCTGGGCGGGGGAGAAGTGGTCGAGGCGGTGTCGCAGACCGGCGGTTTCTCGCCGGGTCCGGCGGTACGGCTGCGGACCTCGGCCGGGCGCCGGGCGTTCGTGAAGGCGGTCAGCGCGGAGTCGAACCCTGATTCGCCGAGCATGCACCGCCGGGAGGCCGCCTACTCCGCCCAGATGCCCGAGCACGCGCCGGTGCCCAAGCTCCTGGGCTCCCTGGACGAGGACGGCTGGGTGATCCTGGTCTTCGAGGAGATCGACGGCCACAACCCGGGCCCGGACTGGGATCCGGACGAGCTGCGCAGGACCGTCGAGGCCCTGGGCGAGATGTCGGCGCTGCTGACCCCCTCGCCGTTCGACGCGCCGCCGGTCGCCAAGGAACTGGCCGGCTTCACCGGCTGGCGCACCTTGGCGAAGGCGTACGCGAACGGAGAGGACGACCTGGCCTGGCTCGACCCGTGGGCCGTCGAGCGCTTGGACCGGCTGGCCGCGATCGAGGAGGCGATGGCCCCGCTGTGCGTCGGCGACACGCTCGTCAACCTGGATGTGCGCGCCGACAACATCCTGATCGCCGCTGACCGCGTCTACTTCGTGGACTGGCCGTGGGCCTCGCGGGGCGCGGCGTGGCTGGACATGGCGCTGTTCGTGCCGAACGTCTGGATGTACGGCGGGCCGGAACTGGCGCGCGTGGTCATGGAGCATCCGGTGCTGACCGCCGCCGATCCCGAGGCGGTGCGAGCCTTCGCCGTCGGTCTCATCGGCATGATCACGTACGCCGGCCGCCGGCCCTCCCCGCCCGGATTGCCGACGCTGCGTACCTTCCAGCAGGCCTTCAGCACCGCCGGTCTGGAGTGGATCCGAAGCCTGATGGAGTGAGGCATGGACTGAGGTTCGGCTTGCGGGCACATGACTCTTCCGCTTTTAACGCAATCGCGTTAACGTGCGCAGCGTGAGCGCACGGATCAGGATCCTGGAAGCGGCCGAGCGGCGTTTCGCCGAGGACGGCATCGAGGCGGTGTCCCTGCGGCAGATCGCCGCCGAGTCCGGCCAGCGCAACACCTCGGCCGTGGCCTACCACTTCGGCACGCGGGCCGCGCTGGTCGGCGCCCTGTACGAACACCGCATGACGCCGATCAACGCGCGGCGCCTGGAGTTTCTGGCGGCGAATCCCGACGCCGACGTGCGCACGTATGTCAGAGCTCTGGTCGAACCACTGGCCGGGACGCTGACCGACGCCGAGAAGGCCGGGCGCCCCTCCTGGTATCTGCGCTTCCTCGCCGAGGCGATGCGCTACCCGGAGTACGACCCGGCGTCGGTGGCGATCGCCCTGGAACGGCCGGAGGCCTCCAGCATCCGGGCCCTGATATCCGGTCTGCTGGCGGCGACCGGCCCGCTGCGGCTGCCGCCGGGCGTCTTCGCCGAACGGATGCGCCTGCTGGCACTGCTGGTCATCACGTCCCTGGCCGATCGTGAACGGCATCCGGGGACCGGCGTCGGCACCGAGACGCTGGTCGCCGCCGGGGCCGCGATCCTGGCCGATCCACCGCAACCACCGCAACCGCCGCAACCACCGCACGAGGAGTGAGCGATGGCCCCCTATCCCACCCTGCAAGCCCTGCTCTCCGGCCGCAGTCTGGCCGCCGGTCCTCGCAGAGGTCTGCGACGCCTGCCCGAGGGCGAGGAATCCCAGCCGTACGACCACATCACGGTCGCGCCGTGCACTTCGCTGATCGGCGCGCAGATTTCGGGCATCGATCTCGCCGAACCGGTCACGCCCGAGGTATTCGCCGAACTCGACCGCGCGCTGCTGGAATTCAAGGTCCTGTTTTTCCGTGATCAGCACCGGGTCACCGGGGCCCGGCATCGCGATTTCGCGCAAATGTGGGGCGAATTGGAGGTCCATCCCTTCCTGCCGCAAGGGGAGGTCGCGGAGATCGTGCGATTCGAGAAGGGGGCAGAGAACGCCGGCGTGGAGAACGTCTGGCATGCCGACGTCACCTGGCGCGAGAAGCCGGCGCTCGGCTCGGTGCTGCGGGCCGTGGAGGTGCCCGAGGCCGGCGGCGACACCTGCTTCGCGGACATGGCCGCCGCCTACGACTTCCTGCCCGAGCACGTCAAGACGGCGATCCGGGGCCGGGTCGCGGTGCACGACTTCACGCTGCCGTTCGGCATCGGCATGGACCCGGACAAGCTCAAGGAGATGCAGGAGAAGTACCCGGCGGTGGAGCATCCGGTGGTGCGGATCCATCCCCGGACCGGCCGGCGCACGCTGTTCGTGAACGGGATCTTCACCACGCACATCGTCGGGCTGCCGGAGGAGGAGAGCGAGGAGCTGCTGAAACTGTTGTTCCAGCAGGCCTCCGTGCCGGAGTACCAGGTGCGGTTCAAGTGGGAGGCCGGCTCGATCGCGTTCTGGGACAACCGGGCCGTGCAGCACTATGCGGTCAGTGACTATTTTCCGCAGCGCCGGGTGATGGAGCGTGCTGCGATTCTGGGTGATCGGCCTCGGTAGGCGTAGGCGGGGCCGGCTGCACGGGCGGCGGGGACTGGGGGACGGGGACGGTCGGCGGCGAGGGCTGCGGGGCGGGGACGGCCGGCGGCTCGCCGGTGGTCGGGGCTTCGGGTGCGGGCGCTGCGGGCGGTGCCGGTGCCGGCGCGGGTGCCGGTGACTCCGAGGCCGCCCCGGGCCCGGCCCCGGCCGCTGCCCAGGCTCCGGCGTCGGCCACACCCTCCCCGCCGTGCTGCTCCCGCCACTTCTTCAGACCGTCCAGGAACCCGGCGCGCAACTCGTGCTTGATCGGCTCCAGCTCCGCCTCCCAGGTGTCGATGCCCAGGTCGTTGGCGAAGCGCAGCAGGTCCGGGTCCAGGTCGTGCGGGACCCAGGTCCAGGTCGCGGTCCAGTCGGTGAGCCGGCGGCGCTCGGCCTCGGTGGCCCGGGCCATCCAGCGCGCCACGTAGGCCCGGCCGACGTCGATGGGCTCGGCGCGGCCCATGCTCTTGTTCTCCTCGGCGTCCAGGAAGCGCTGGGTCGGGGAGGTGACCTGCCACAGTTTGGGGAAGCGGCTGTTGGCCAGCGGGCTCTTGGGCGTCTCGGTGGGGTGCAGGACGCGCTGCGGCATGTCCAGCGGCGAGGGGAAGGCCTTGTGGGCGGGCTTGGCGTGTTCGCCGTGTTCGCCGTGGCTCCCGGGCTTGGCCGGTTCGCAGCCGCCGTGCTCGCCATGGACGGCCGAGGGTTTCACCCAGACGTAGGGCTTGAGCCACTCCTCGGACAGCGTCATCGACTTGTCCACCGCGGCGATCAGCTCCAGCGACTGGTTGTAGTCCGAGGCCGCGCCCCACAGGTGGATGCGGGTTCCGTACTCCTGGGCCTCCTCGACCGCGTGCAGCAGGTCCTCGTCGCCGCTGACCAGCACCACGTCGGCGACCGCGCGCTTGCGGGCCAGGCCCGTGAGGTCGGCGTGCAGGAAGGTGTCGACGCCCTTCTGTTCGTACTTGCCGTCGTCGCGCCGGACCAGCTTGCCCAGCCGCAGCTTGACCCCGTCCAGGACGCGCAGCAGCCGCTGGTCCCGGGTCGGGCCGGTGGCCGGGGCGGCGTCGTACCAGTACACGCGCAGGACCGGCAGCCCGGTCTCGGCGGCGGCGCGCTCGGTCAGCGCGGTCACCAGGCCCGGGTAGTCGACGTCGATCCCGGGGCGGCCGGGGTCGCCGCTCACCACGTTCGCGGCGGCGGCCAGCACATATCCAGCGTCGACCAGCACGGCACAGCGATCCATTGGCTAAAAGTGTCACATGGTCGCGGAACGTGGCAACACGACAGACCGGCAGTCACACGGCTTTACCGAATAAGCCCGCTGACGGCAGAATCAGGGCATGGGGACACTCGGGGGGATGATGACTGAGTTCTCGCAGCGCCGTCGGCGAATGCGGAATATGACAGCAATATGCGTTGTCGCGATCATCGCGGCGGCGCTCCAGGGCTGCGCGAGCAGCGGCACGGTGGCGGGCCCGGGCCAGACGGCTCCGACGGGGACGGCCTCCAGCAGCCCCGCGGCGTCGCCGACGCAGACCGCGAGCCCGACCGGGACGGCGTCGGACTCCGATACCGCGACCACGGCCTCGACCACGGCATTGGCCGCCAGCTCGAGCACGACCACCGCCCCCGCCGCGCCGGCCACCGGCGGCTGGACCCCGCAGGGCCAGCTGGCGAACCCCGAACAGATCGACCAGGTGGTGAACCCCGACAAGTCGGTCACCGCGACCTGGCCGAAGGGCGCCCCGCCCGGCAAGGCGCTGACCATCAAGATGCGCGCCGCCCGCAACGGCGCCAAGATCGTGATCCACCTGGCCATCGACAACGAGAGCGGCCAGCAGGTCAGCATGAGCGAGGGCGTGTTCACCGGCGGCACGGTCCTGGACGCCTCGGGCAACGACCTGAACATGGACAACTTCGACCCGCTGTGGACCCTCGGCAGCGGCAGCTCGGACGGCAACATCGACCCGGGCCAGCCCCTGATCGGCGACTTCGTGGTCGACGCCCCGGCCGGGGGCTCGACGCTGAACGCCTACTGGACGCAGGCGGTCTCCGAGGGCGGGATCATGAGCGGGATCATCCTGATCCGGGATATTCCGATCAACTGACGTTCGGGGCGGGCGGGGTGTGCATTCGAAGGAGTGTAGAAGCGCGCCCCCGGATCCCGAGCGGGATCCGGGGGCGCGCTTCTTGCGTCAGCCCGCCTTGGCGATGCGGAACTTCAGTCCCAGATCCTCGTCCCCGGCGATCGCGGCCTGCAGCTTCGCCAGCTCCTGCGGGTCCTCGGCGGCCGGGACCGGGCCCTCGGCGAAGGACAGGGCCAGGATCTCGTCGGCGATCATCGTGGCGTGCTCGCGGACGGCCTCGGCGGTCTCGGCGCCGGCTTCGGAGCCGTCGAGGACGGCCCAGGACACGGTGATGCGGTCGGCGACGTCCAGGCCGGTGGCCTTGCGCGTCTCCTGGAGGAAGCGCACCACGTCGCGGGCCAGGCCCGCGCGGCGCAGTTCCGGGGTGACGTGCAGGTCCAGGGCGATGGTCTCGCCGCCGGAGGTGGCCACGGCCCAGCCTTCGCGGGGGGTCTCGGTGACGATGACCTCCTCGGGGGCGACCGTCACCTCCTCGCCCTCCACCACGACCGTCGCCGAGCCCTGCGAGCGCAGCGCGCCGGCCAGCGCGGCCGCGTCGCAGGCGGCGATGGCGGCGGCGACCAGCGGGGTGCGCTTGGCGAAGCGGGCGCCGAGCGAGCGGAAGTTGCCCTTGGCGCTGTAGTCGATCAGGTCGCCGCCCGCGTCGGCCAGCGGCGAGGTGGTGAGCACGTTCAGCTCCTCGAGCAGCTGCGCGCGCAGTTCCTCCGGCAGTGCGGCCCAGCCGGGGGCGCCGACCAGCGCGCGCGAGAGCGGCTGGCGGGTCTTCACGCCGGAGTCCGCGCGGGTGGCGCGGCCCAGCTCGACCAGGCGGCGGGTGAGCGCCATCTGCTCGGCCAGCTCCGGGTCGACCAGGGCCTCGTCCACGACCGGCCAGGCGGCCAGGTGGACCGACTCCGGCGCGTCGGGGGCCACCGGGCGGACCAGGTCCTGCCAGACGCGCTCGGTGATGAACGGGACCATGGGGGCCATCAGCTTGGTCACGGCCTCCAGCGCCTCGTGCAGCGTGGCCAGGGCGGCCGGGTCGGCGTTCCAGAAGCGGCGGCGGGCGCGGCGGACGTACCAGTTGGACAGGTCGTCCACGAACGCTGACAGGAGCTTGCCGACCTTGAGCGTGTCGAACTCGTCCATCGCCGCGGTGACCTCGCGGACCAGGACGTTGAGCTCGGACAGGACCCAGCGGTCCAGGGCCGGACGCTCGGCGGGCTTCGGGTCGGACTCCGAGGGCGACCAGCCCGCGGTGCGGCCGTACAGGGCCTGGAAGGAGACCGTGTTCCAGTAGGTCAGCAGGGTCTTGCGGACCACTTCCTGGATGGTCGCGTGCCCGACCCGGCGCGCGGACCACGGCGAGCCGCCGGCCAGCATGAACCAGCGCACGGCGTCGGCGCCGTGCTGGTCCATCAGGGGGATCGGCTCCAGGATGTTGCCCAGGTGCTTGGACATCTTGCGGCCGTCCTCGGCCAGGATGTGGCCCAGGCACAGGACGTTCTTGTACGACGACTTGTCGAACACCAGGGTGCCGACCGCCAGCAGCGAGTAGAACCAGCCGCGGGTCTGGTCGATGGCCTCGGCGATGAAGTCGGCCGGGTAGGCGTTGTCGAACTTCTCCTTCGAGCCCTCGACGTAGGGGTAGCCGTGCTGGGCGAAGGGCATCGAGCCGGAGTCGTACCAGCCGTCGATGACCTCCGGCACCCGGGTCGCGGTTTTGGGAGTCACAGCACACTGCGGGCACGGCATGGTGACGTCGTCCACGAACGGCCGGTGCGGGTCCAGGTTCGACACGTCCTGGCCGGACAGCTCGCCGAGCTCGGCGAGCGAGCCGACGGCGGTCACGTGGTTGTCCTCGCACACCCACAGCGGCAGCGGGGTGCCCCAGTAGCGCTTGCGGGACAGCGACCAGTCGATGTTGTTGTTCAGCCAGTCGCCGAAGCGGCCGTACTTGACGTTGTCCGGGAACCAGTTGGCGGCGTCGTTCTCGCGCATCATCGCGTTCTTCAACGCGGTGGTGCGGATGTACCAGGCCGGCTGCGCGTAGTAGAGCAGCGCGGTGTGGCAGCGCCAGCAGTGCGGGTAGCTGTGCTCGTACTCCAGGTGCTTGAACAGCACCCCGCGCTCGCGCAGGTCCGAGGTCAGGACCTCGTCGGCCTTCTTGAAGAAGACGCCGCCGACCATCGGCACCGACTCCTCGAAGGTGCCGTCGCCGCGGATCGGGTTCACCACCGGCAGGTCGTACTTCTTGCAGGTGGCCAGGTCGTCGGCGCCGAAGGCCGGGGCCTGGTGGACCAGGCCGGTGCCGTCCTCGGTGGTGACGTAGTCGGCCAGCACCACGAAGTGCGCGTCCGGGACGTCGACGAGCTCGAACGGGCGCTGGTAGGTCCAGCGCTCCATCTCGGCGCCGGTGAAGGACTCGCCGGTGCGCTCCCAGCCCTCGCCGAGCGCCGCTGCCACCAGGGGCTCGGCGACGACCACGCGCTCGGCGCCGTCGGTGACCACCACGTAGGCGACCTCCGGGTGGGCGGCGACCGCGGTGTTGGAGACCAGGGTCCAGGGCGTGGTCGTCCAGACCAGCAGCGAGGTGTTCCCGGCCAGCGGCCCGGAGGTCAGCGGGAAGCGGACGTAGACCGAGGGGTCCACGACCGTCTCATAACCCTGCGCCAGCTCGTGGTCGGACAGGCCGGTGCCGCAGCGCGGGCAGTACGGCGCGACGCGGTGGTCCTGGACCAGCAGGCCCTTGTCGAAGATCTGCTTAAGGGACCACCACACCGACTCCACGTAGGACGGGTTCATCGTCCAGTACGCCTCGTCGGTGTTGACCCAGTAGCCCATGCGCTCGGTGAGCTTCTCGAAGGCGCTCACGTGGCGCTGCACCGACTCGCGGCACTTGGCGTTGAACTCGGCGATGCCGTACGCCTCGATGTCCTGCTTGTTGGTGAACCCGAGCTCGGCCTCCACGGCCAGCTCCACCGGCAGGCCGTGGCAGTCCCAGCCGGCCTTGCGGTCCACGCGGTGGCCCTGCATGGTCTTGAAGCGCGGGAAGACGTCCTTGAAGACGCGGGCCTCGACGTGGTGGGTGCCGGGGCGGCCGTTCGCGGTCGGCGGGCCCTCGTAGAAGGTCCAGGTGGGGGCGCCCTCGGTGGCCTTGAGGCTCTTGTCGAAGATCGCGGCGCCGCGCCAGAAGTCGATGATCTCGGCGTCCATCGCCGGGAGGTCGAGCTGGGCGTTGACGGGGCGGTACAGCCTCGGATCGGGCGCAGTCATGACCGCGGTGCCTTCCTTCGTCGTAGGTCTCAAAACCGACGAAGGGACGACACTGGCACTCCCTATACAGAGCGACTCTCTATATAAGGGGCCGGTACCGCGGTACCACCCTCCTTGACACACCGCGGTCAACGGTATGTCCACTTCATTGGTATCCGGCCGGGTCTACTCGGGCTCGGGCCCTTTCTTCCGGCGGCTCGGGGGTGATTTTCGCGCGGCGTCCGCCTCCGGGCTCGCACCGTCCCCGGATCGCTGAGGCTTTCCCGCCGCGCTACTCGTCCCGTCGCTGCCTGCTCGGGTACTCGTGTCATTGTAAGCGGTATGGAGGAGCTCCGAATTCCAATTCGCGTGAAGCCCGGAAGCTCCCGCACGAGGGTCGGCGGACGGCACGGTGATCGGTCACTCATCGTGGCCGTCACGGCCAAGGCGGTCGACGGCGCGGCGACCGAAGCGGCGCTCCGAGCGGTCGCCGATGCCTTGGGAATGCCCCGCCGCGCGGTCGTGTTGATCACCGGAGCCACCTCGCGCGACAAAGTCTTAGGTGTTTCTTCGGAAGACCCGGAAACGCTGCGCGAGCTGGTGCGGGACCTGCTCGGCTGAACCGGGCGCGATCCCGCGGAAGACCCGCTTCAGCAGCTCGCGGCGACCACTTAGCCCGAACGAGTGAATGTTTGGTGCGCGTGTGTTCGACGGGAACTGGTGGGCGGGTTGGGACGTTTCTCCCCTCACGAAGCGTGATTAGCGGGGGCTCGGTGCGGGCACGCTACACGTCGCGTGTGAGTTGGGGGCGGACGGGTTGTGATGCTCGGCATGAGCGCACTGCGCCGCCACGTCAGAGAGCGAGGATGACGGCCGTGACGACGAGTAGGACCAAGGCATCAGAGGCGGCCACGGGGGCCACGCACGCCGCGAAGGCGTCCGTCAAGAACAAGGCGGCCGGCAAGGCGGTGCCCACGCCGACTCGCGCCGCGACCGGGGCCACCGCGGCCCCGCCGACCCGCCGCTCGGGCGCCGGTGAGGCGAGGCGGTCGGCGAGCGGGCCGGCCGCTTCGGTTTCGGCGAAGGTTTCGGCCAAGCCCGCGGCGGCCACAACCGCTGCAAAGACTTCAGCTGCGCAGGACTCAGCTGTGAAGACCCCGGCGCCGGAAGCCGCCGCGGAGAAGGAGACGCCCATGACGGTCACGCAGATCACCGAGACGATGGCCGGTGTCGGCGGGCTGCCGCCCTACCGGTCCGGTGAGGACCCGTGGACCACCGACGAGGTCGGTGAGCTCCAGGCCGAGCTCGAGGGCGACGCCGCCCGGCTGCGCCGGGAGATCAGCGTCGCCGAGACCGGCATCGCCGACCTGTTGCGGGACTCCGGCGAGGGAGCCGGCGACGACCAGGCCGACGCCGGGACCAAGAACTTCGAGCGCGAGCACGAGATGGCGATAGCGAACAACGCCCGGGAGATGCTGCAGCAGACCGAGCGGGCGCTGGCGCGGCTGGCCGCCGGGACCTACGGGGTGTGCGAGTCCTGCGGCGAGCCGGTCGGCAAGTACCGGCTGCAGGCCTTCCCGCGGGCCACGCTGTGCATGAGCTGCAAGCAGCGGCAGGAACGGCGCTAGGTCGCCGGGAGTGAGGACGTCCGTGAGCCCGGCGTGCGCCGGGCCCGGCCGCGATCTTCTCGGTGATCGAGCGTCGCCCGGTCTGCCGCGAAGGTAGGGTGTGCGCGTGGCTTCAGAAGTACGTGCGGATTCAGAGGTGGCCGAGGACGTGGCCGGGATCGTCGACGACGCCGACGGGGGTGCCGGGCAGACCGGCGCCTCCGAGGCAGCCGGAACGGCAGAGGCGGCTGAGACGGCCGAGGCGGCTGAGGCGACCGGGACGACTGAGGCGACCGAGACGACCGGGACGACCGAGGCCCCGCGGCGCAAGCGCCGGATCGGCATCGTGCTGCTGTTCGCGGCGCTCGCCCTGACCCTGGACGTGACCAGCAAGGCGATCGTGGTCGCGCAGATGCAGGACCGCGGCCCGATCCACGTCACCGGCGGGTTCCTGAACATCACCCTGATCCGCAACTCGGGCGCGGCCTTCTCCATCGGCGAGGGCCAGACCTGGGTGTTCACCATCATCGCCGCGGGGGTGGTGTTCGTGATCCTGCGGGTCTCGCGCAACCTGCGCTCGCTGCCCTGGGCCATCGCGCTCGGGCTGCTGCTCGGCGGCGCGCTGGGGAACCTGAGCGACCGGCTGTTCCGCTCGCCGGGCATCGGCCGCGGCGACGTGGTCGACTTCCTGCAGTTCCCGACCTTCCCGCTGGTGCACTACGACTTCCCGGTGTTCAACCTCGCGGACTCCGCGATCGTCGTCGGCGGGTGCCTGATGGTGCTGCTGTCCTTCCTGGGCATGCAGCCGGACGGGACCCGGCACAAGGAGGTCCCCGAGGGCGCCTCCGACGGTGCCGCCGAGGGCGCCGCCGAGGGCGCCTCCAAGGACGTCTCCAAGGGCGTCGAGGGCGGGGACGACGCTGCCGGATAATGGTGGCCATGTCTGATCTCCGCTCTCTCCCCATCCCCGACGGCCTCGAAGGCGAACGCCTGGACGCCGCGCTGGCCCGCATGTTCGGCCTGTCGCGCACCCGCGCCGCCGAACTGGCCGCGGACGGCCGGGTGCGGGTGGACGGCGCCGAGGCCGGCAAGTCCGACCGGGTGCACGGCGGGTCGTGGCTGGAGATCGAGCTGCCGCCGGCCGCCGATCCGGTGGCGGTGAAGGCCGAGGCCGTCGAGGGCATGAAGATCGTGCACGACGACGAGGACATCGTCGTCATCGACAAGCCGGTCGGGGTCGCGGCGCATCCGAGCCCGGGCTGGCTGGGGACCACCGTCGTCGGCGGGCTGGCCGCGGCCGGGTACCGCATCTCCACCTCCGGGGCCTCCGAGCGCCAGGGGGTCGTGCACCGGCTGGATGTCGGGACCAGCGGCCTGATGGTGGTGGCCAAGTCCGAGCGCGCCTATACCCTGCTCAAGCAGGCGTTCCGGGACCGGACCGTGGACAAGCGCTACCACACCCTGGTGCAGGGCCACCCGGACCCGATGCGCGGGACCGTGGACGCCCCGATCGGCCGGCACCCGCACCACGACTACAAGTTCGCGGTGGTCCGGGACGGCAAGGACAGCGTCACGCATTACGAGACGATCGAGGCCTACCGTGCGGCCACGCTGCTGGCCATCAAGCTGGAGACCGGCCGGACGCACCAGATCCGGGTGCACATGGCGGCCCTGCGGCACCCCTGCGTCGGGGACCTGCAGTACGGCGCCGACCCGAAGCTGGGGGAGCGGCTGGGGCTGGGCCGGCAATGGCTGCACGCGGTGAGCCTGGGCTTCGAGCACCCCGGGACCGGGGACTGGGTGCAGTTCGAGAGCCGGTATCCGGACGACCTGCAGCACGCGTTGGATCTCATCGCCTCAGAAAGCTGATTCCGCGGCTTCCCGGCGTTGCTGCCGAGCCCCGGGCGATCACGGCGGTTGACTTGGTCCGTGGCGAAGAGGACGGATTGGTGGTGGCCGCCGGCCCACCCGCGCACCTGGGCGGCGATGGTCGGCGCGGTGGCGCTGGTGGCGCTGGCCACGCTGATCGGGGTGTACCTGTCCCATCTGGACCGCGGCGGCCGGCACAGCGGCTTCGAGGCCGGGGCGGCCGGCGTCCCGGACCGCGTCGACATCGTGGCCACCATCAACCAGGTCAACGCCGCCCGCAATGACGCCGACCTGCGGGTGTTCGTCAGCGTCACGGGCGCGTACGCCGAGGACGAAAGCGGCGTGTACCCCAAGCAGGACGTGACGGTCAGCACCTCCTCGCTGTCCACCGGCGAGCTGGCCTTCCCGGCGGGCAAGCGCATCGTGGCCCAGGACACGCTGCTGGACCTGGTCGGCGGCGACATCGCCGACTACCCCTTCGACCGCTACACGACCACCATCCGCTTCGCCGCCGACGTCGCCGGCAAGCCGGTCCCCACCACGCTCGCCATCATCGACTCCGACCCGGGCTTCGTGACCCGTGAGAAGGCCGACGGCGACGTGTACGCCCCCGGCTTCGACGTCCAGCTGCGCCGCACCCGCGGCACGTTCGCGATGGTGTGGCTGATGTACGTGATCATGTGGTCCCTGGCCCTGGCGGTCCTGACCGGCGCCCTGGTCATGGGCCACCGCCGCCTGGGCATGGTCTGGCCGGGCCTGGGCTGGATGGCCGCCTCGCTGTTCGCGCTGGCCGGGTACCGGAACACGGCGCCGGGCCAGCCGCCGATCGGCTGCCTGCTGGACTACACCGTGTTCCTGTGGGCCGAGGCGATCGTGGCGTTCTCGGTGGTGTACGCCGTGCTGCGGGGGACCAGGGTGGAGGTGGCGGCTGAGGCAGAGCGCTGAGGCGCTACCCCTCCCGCCCGATCTCCGCCACCACCGCGCCGGTCAGCCGCACCAGCTCCTCGGGCGAGAGCTCGATCTCCATCCCGCGCTTGCCGGCCGAGCAGAACATGGTGTCGAACATCAGTGCGGTCTCGTCGACCACGGTCGGCAGCTGCTTGCGCTGGCCCAGGGGCGAGACGCCGCCCAGGACGTAGCCGGTGGTGCGGGTCACGGCGGCCGGGTCGGCCATCGCGGCCTTCTTGCCGCCGACCGCGGTGGCCAGCGCCTTGAGGTCCAGGGAGCCCGAGACCGGGACCACGGCCACGGTCAGCTCGCCGTCCACGTCCGCGACCAGGGTTTTGAAGACGCGCTCGGGCTCGACGCCCATCACGTCCGCCGCCTCGCGGCCGTAGGAGGCCGCGGCCGGGTCGTGGTCGTAGGTGTGGATCGTGAACTCCACGCCTTCCTTGCTGAGCAGGGCGGTGGCCGGCGTGCCGGTCGCCTGACGGTTCTTCGCTGCCATGGGGCAATCGTGCCAGCCGGGGACCCGGCGCGGACGGCCGGCGGCCCACTTCGGGCACATCGGCCACTCCCGGCTGCCAGGATGGGGCGCGGCATGAAAAGCTGATGGACGATGAACGACCAGACTTCGCCGACTGCCGATGGGCAGGGCCCGGGTTCCTCGCCGTGGCGGAACCCCTTCGAGGAGCCGCAGAGCGCGCAGGGGCTGCCCGGCGTGCCGCCGCCCCCGCCAGCAACCGTCGGCGGCGGGCCGGGCGGTCCGGCTGGTCCGGGCGGTCCCGGCGGGCCGGGCGGTCCCGTCGGCTACGGCGCCGGTCCCGCGGTGTCGGCGCCGCGACGGACGCTGACCGGGACCCTGCTCGCCTGGCTGCCCGACCTGCTGGTCGCGGCGATCCTGGTGGTCCTCGGCGCGGTGCTGGGCGTGCTGTCCGGGCTGGCCTGGTACCGCTTCGCGCCGACGGTCTGGCTGACGCTGCCGGCCAACGCGGTCTCGCAGGTGACCTCCGGCGTCGACCAGTCCGCGCTGCTGGTGGAGCCCGAGGCCAAGGGCATCGCCAGTGTCGACGGGTACTACTTCGTCTTCACCGCGATCGTCGGCCTGCTGCTGGGCGTCCTGGGCTTCTTCCTGGCGCGGCGCGGTTTCCTCAGTGAGCGCGACCGCGAGGGCGAGCGCGACGGCGCGGCCGTCGGCGCCTGGGCCGGCGTGCTGCTCGGCGGCCTGGTCGCCGCCACCGTGGCGGCCGCGATCGGGCGCTGGGTGTCGATGCCGGATCCGCTGACCGTGCTGCACACCATTGCCGCCGGCCACAACTTCCACGCGCCGGTCGCCCTGCACGCGCAGGGGCTGTACCTGGCCGCGCCGCTGCTGGGCCTGGTGCTGTTCCTGGCGCTGACCGCGGCGTTCACCAAGCCGGCGCCGCAGCACCACGGGCACCAGGGCTACTTCACCGCCGATGATCCTTACGGGTTCCGGGGCGGTGCCCGCGGCGGCGGTGTCCCGGACCGGGTGCCGCCCGGCGGCGTCCAGGACCAGGTCCCGCCGTCGCAGCAGCTGCCGGGCACGAACGGCCGGCCGGACGAGCGCCCCGGTGGGAACGGTCCCGACGGGACGCCCGGTGCGAACACGGGTGCGTCGCAGGCGGACAACTCGCTGGGCTGAGGCCTGGCTGAAGCTGGATTTCTTGGCGGCCGCAGCTCACAGCTGCGGCCGCCGACCATTGCCCGGCTTACCGGCTCCGCCGCCGCAGCAGGTCGACCGCCGGCAGCGACGGCAGGTTCTTCAGGATCCCGGTCTCCCGGCGCAGGATCTTCGCCTCGGCGCGCAGCCGGTCCACGGTGCTCTCCGTGGTCAGCAGCTGCTGCTTCTCATAGGTGTCCAGCACCGTAGCGGCACCGATCAGGTACGACAGCACCGTCGGGTCCTCCGGCAGTTCCGGTATCGCGCCGACCTGCACGCCGCGCAGCTCCGACAGCGCGCCCTGGTACTTGCGGAACAGCGCGGTCAGCCCGGGCGCCAGCACCTCGGCCTCGGGGCCGGCGACCTCGTCGAGCAGCTCCACCTCGCCGCGGGCGTAGGGGCCCTCGTCGTCGTAGGCCTCCAGGCGGAAGCGGTGGACGCCGGTGGTGGTGATGTCGAAGCGGCCGTCCTCGTACTCCACGATCGAGTCGATCTCGGCGGTGCAGCCCACGTCGTACAGCGCCGTGACCTGGCCGCGCCCCACCTCGTGGCCGTCCTTGACGGCCAGCACGCCGAACCGCCGCGGGGCGCCCTCGGGCAGCCCGGACAGGTCGCGCACCAGCTGCCGGTAGCGGTGCTCGAAAATGTGCAGGGGGAGTACGACGCCCGGGAAGAGCACGCTTCCGAGGGGGAACAGCGGCAGCTCTGTCGTCACGGACCCAATCTAGTCGCTGCCCGCCCGGGAACCAGTCGGCCCGGCGTGCCCACTCTGCGGACGCGCCGGTCCGGCGCCGGTGACCGAACTAGAATCGGTGCCGTGATCACTCGAATCGACCTGCGCGGTCGCGCTCTGGACACGGCCCAAGCCGATCCTCGCGCCCTGGTCCCCAGGGCCGAGCTGGACGTGGAGGCGGCCCTGGCCGTCGTCCGCCCGATCGTCGAGGACGTGCACCATCGCGGCGAGGCGGCGCTGATCGAGTACGCACAGAAGTTCGACGGGGTCGAGCTGGCCCAGGTCAAGGTCCCGACCGCTGCGCTCACCGAGGCGCTGGAGAAGCTTGATCCGCAGGTCAGGGCCGCGCTGGAGGAGTCGATCCGCCGGGCCCGCACGGTGCACCAGGACCAGCGCCGCGAGGCCAGGACCACGCAGGTCGTGCCCGGTGGCAGCGTCACCGAGCGCTGGGTGCCGGTGGACCGGGTCGGGCTCTACGTGCCCGGCGGCCGGGCCGTGTATCCGTCCTCCGTTGTGATGAATGTGGTGCCCGCGCAGGAGGCCGGGGTCGGCTCGCTGGCCGTGGCCTCGCCGCCGCAGAAGGAGTTCGGCGGCCTGCCGCACCCGACGATCCTGGCCGCGTGCGCGCTGCTCGGCGTGGACGAGGTCTACGCCGCCGGCGGCTCGCAGGCCGTCGCGATGTTCGCCTACGGCTACGGCGATGCGGAGGGAAACCTCGTCTGCCGCCGCGCCGACCTGGTCACCGGCCCCGGCAACATCTACGTCGCCGCCGCCAAGCGCCTGCTCAAGGGGGTCATCGGCATCGACGCCGAGGCCGGCCCGACCGAGATCATGGTGGTCGCCGACGCCACCGCCGACGCCGGCATCGTCGCCGCCGACCTGATCAGCCAGGCCGAGCACGACCCGCTGGCCGCCGCGGTGCTGGTCACCGACTCCGAGGAGCTGGCCGAGGCGGTCGAGAAGGAGCTGGAGGTCCGGGTCGCCGCGACCAAGCACTTCGAGCGCATCCGCGAGGCCCTGGCCGGCCGCCAGTCGGCGATCGTGCTGGTCGACGACATCGAGGCGGCGCTGATCGTGGCCAACGGCTACGCCGCCGAGCACCTGGAGATCCAGACCCGGAACGCCGCCGAGGACGCGGCCAAGGTGCGCAACGCCGGCGCGGTGTTCGTCGGCTCCTTCGCCCCGGTGAGCCTGGGCGACTACCTGGCCGGCTCCAACCACGTGCTGCCCACCGGCGGCTGCGCCTGCCACAGCTCGGGGCTGTCGGTGCAGAGCTTCCTGCGCGGGATCCACGTCGTGGACTACACCCGCGAGGCGCTGGCCGAGGCCTCCGGCCTGGTCGTGGCGCTGGCGAACGCCGAGGACCTGCCGGCCCACGGCGAGGCCGTGACGGCCCGCTTCGAAGAGCGGGGCTGAGACGTGGACTACCGCGACCTGCCGATCCGCGACGATCTGCGGAAGCTGACGCCGTACGGCGCGCCCCAGATCGACGTGCCGTATCCGCTGAACACGAACGAGAACCCTTATGGTCCGCCGCCGGAGCTGGTGGCGGATCTGGCCAAGGCCGTCACCGACGCGGCGACCACGCTGAACCGCTACCCGGACCGCGACGCGACCGACCTGCGCAAGGACCTGGCCGACTACCTCGGCCACGGCCTGACCGCGCAGAACCTCTGGGCCGCCAACGGCTCCAACGAGGTCCTGCAGCAGATCCTCCAGGTCTTCGGCGGCCCCGGCCGCAGCGCCATCGGCTTCGAGCCCTCCTACTCGATGCACCGCCTGATCGCGCTGGCGACCGCGACCGAGTGGATCTCCGGCCTGCGCGAGGGCGACTACACGCTGGACGCCGCCAAGGCCGTGGGCGCCATCGAGGAGCACCGGCCGAACATCGTCTTCCTGACCTCGCCGAACAACCCGACCGGCACCGCGATGGAGCTGGACGTGATCCGCGCCGTGCTCAAGGCGGCCGACCAGGTCGGGGCGATGGTGGTGGTGGACGAGGCCTACTTCGAGTTCGCGCGGCCCGGGACGCCCTCGGCGCTGACGCTGCTCCCGGAGCACCCCCGGCTGATCGTCACCCGCACCATGTCGAAGGCCTTCGCCATGGCCGGCGCGCGGGTCGGCTACCTCGCCGCCGACCCGGCGGTGATCGACGCGCTGCTGCTGGTGCGGCTGCCGTACCACCTGTCGGCGCTGACGCAGGCCGCCGCGCGGACCGCGCTGAAGCACGTCGGCGCGCTGCTCGGGACGGTCGTCGCGGTGAAGGCGCAGCGGGACCGCATCGTCGAGGAGTTGTCGGCGCTTGGTCTGCACGTCGTCCCGTCCGACGCGAACTTCGTGTTCTTCGGCGTCCCGGGCGGGGACCAGAAGGCGCTGTGGGCCAAGGTGCTGGAGCACGGCGTCCTGATCCGCGACGTGGGCATCCCCGGCATGCTGCGGGTCACCGCCGGGACCGAGTCTGAGACGACGGCGTTCCTGGACGCCTTGAAGGAGAGCCTTGCCGTGTTGGATGGAGAATCGTGAGCCGCGTGGGCAGGGTGGAGCGGACGACCGGCGAGACCGGCGTCCTGGTGGAGGTCGACCTCGACGGAACCGGCGAGGCCGAGATCTCCACCGGTGTGGGCTTCTTCGACCACATGCTGCACCAGCTGGCCAAGCACGGCCTGTTCGACCTCACCGTGAAGACCGAGGGCGACCTGCACATCGACGGCCACCACACGGTCGAGGACACCTCGCTGGCCCTGGGCGCCGCGTTCCGCGAGGCGCTGGGGACAAAGGCGGGCCTGCGCCGGTTCGCCGACGCCCGGGTCCCGCTGGACGAGACCCTGGCCGAGGTGGTCGTTGACCTGTCCGGGCGCCCCTACCTGGTGCACGAGATGCCCGAGGGCCTGGCGCCGATGATCGGGGACTTCGACACCGAGCTGACCCGGCACATCTTCGAGTCGTTCGTGGCGCAGGCGCAGATCTGCCTGCACATCCGCGTGCCCTACGGCCGCATCGCGCACCACGTGGTCGAGGCCCAGTTCAAGGCCCTGGCCAGGGCGCTTCGGGAGGCCTGCTCGCCGGACCCTAGAGTGAGCGGTATTCCGAGCACGAAGGGTGTCCTTTAGAGATGACCGGTAGTTACGCGGCCGCGGGACTTCTGTTCCTCGGCCTCTTTCTCCTTGGCGGAGCCTTCTCCCTGTTCCGGCAGGCCTCCGGCAACGGCAACATGCGCGTGATGTCGATACTGCTGGTGCTGTGCGCCGGCATGGCGATCGCCGGCGGGGTGATGCGCTGGTGAGCAAACCCACGGTCGTGGTCCTGGACTACGGCTCCGGCAACATCCGGTCGGCCGAGCGGGCCCTGGAGCGGGCCGGCGCGCAGGTCACCGTGACCGCCGACGTCGATGCCGCGCTGAACGCCGACGGGCTGTTCGTGCCCGGGGTCGGGGCGTACGCGGCGTGCATGGCCGGCCTCAAGGCCGTCAAGGGCGACCGGATCATCGGGCGGCGGCTGGCCGGCGGCCGGCCGGTGCTGGGGATCTGCGTCGGCATGCAGATCCTGTTCGAGCGCGGGGTGGAGCACGGCGTGGAGACCGCCGGGTGCGACGAGTGGCCCGGGACCGTGGAGCGGCTGGACGCGCCGATCATCCCGCACATGGGGTGGAACACGCTGGACGTCCCCGAGGGCTCGCGGCTGTTCGCCGGGCTCGAGGCGGACGCGCGGTTCTACTTCGTTCACTCCTACGGAGTGCGCAAGTGGGAGCTGACCGACACCGGACGGATGGCCGCGCCGTTGGTGACGTGGGCGACCCACGGGGAGCCGTTCGTCGCCGCGGTGGAGAACGGTCCGCTGTCGGCCACGCAGTTCCATCCGGAGAAATCCGGTGACGCCGGTGCGCATGTGCTGGAGAACTGGCTCAAGCAGCTCGCCTGAACAGCGCCCGTTTTATCAACACTCGAAGAACAGGGATCTGATCATGTCCGGCAACCTCGAACTCCTGCCCGCCGTCGACGTCGCCGACGGCCAGGCCGTCCGCCTCGTGCAGGGCGCCGCCGGCTCCGAGACGTCCTACGGCGACCCGCTCGCCGCCGCGCTGGCCTGGCAGAGCGCCGGGGCGGAGTGGATCCACCTGGTGGACCTGGACGCCGCCTTCGGGCGGGGGACCAACGCCGACCTGCTGGCCGTCGTGATCGGCTCGGTGGACGTGAAGGTCGAGCTCTCCGGCGGCATCCGCGACAGCGTGTCGCTCAGGCGCGCGCTGGCCACCGGTTGCGCCCGCGTCAACCTCGGCACCGCCGCCCTGGAGCGCCCGGAGTGGGTGGCCGAGGTGATCGCCGAGCACGGCGACAAGATCGCGGTCGGCCTGGACGTGCGCGGCACCACCCTCTCCGCGCGCGGCTGGACCCAGGAGGGCGGCCAGTTGTTCGAGGTGCTGCAGCGCCTGGACGCCGACGGCTGCGCGCGCTACGTGGTCACCGACGTCAACCGCGACGGCACCCTGACCGGGCCGAACCTGGACCTGCTGCGCGACGTCTGCGCGGTCACCGACAAGCCGGTCGTGGCCTCCGGCGGGGTGTCCTCGCTGGCTGATCTGGAAGCGCTGGCGACGCTGGTGCCGATCGGCGTCGAGGGCGCTATCGTCGGCAAGGCGCTCTATGCGGGCGCCTTCACGCTTGAAGAAGCCCTCGAACTCACCAGGAGCGCGTGAGACATGAGCAGCATCCAGCGGATCGGCTCCGACGGGCAGTGGGAGAACGAGTACGGGTACTCCCGTGTGGTCGTCGCCGGCCCCCACGCGTGGGTGGCGGGCTGCACCGCCACCGTCGACGGCGTGGTGCAGGGCAACGGCGACCCGGCTGCGCAGATGAAGGTCGCGCTGGAGACTGCTCGCAAGGCGCTGGAGCAGGTTGGGTTCGGACTGCATGATGTGGTGCGGACGCGTTGGTACGTGGTGCACGCCCGGGACGTCGCCGAGGTGGGGCGGGCGCACGGCGAGGTCTTCGCCGAGTGCCGGCCGGCTGCCACGGCGCTGGTGGTGTCGGGGCTGATCGACCCCGGGATGCTGGTCGAGGTGGAGTTGGACGCCTACCGGTCGCAGAGCGCGTAACGACTGTTTTCGCAAAGGAGCAGCAAGTGAGCACCGCCGCCCTCGGCCAGCTGGCCGTCCGCGTGATCCCGTGCCTGGACGTCGACGCCGGCCGGGTGGTCAAGGGCGTGAACTTCGAGAACCTGCGCGACGCCGGGGACCCGGTGGAGCTGGCGCGCGCCTACGACGCGGCCGGCGCGGACGAGCTGACCTTCCTGGACGTGACGGCGTCCTCGGACGCGCGCGAGACGGTGTACGACGTGGTCGGCCGCACGGCCGACCAGGTCTTCATCCCGCTGACGGTCGGCGGCGGCGTGCGCACGGTGCTTGACGTGGACCGCCTGCTGCGCGCCGGAGCCGACAAGGTCGGCGTGAACACGGCGGCGGTGGCACGGCCGGAGCTGATCGCCGAGATCGCCGACCGCTTCGGCAACCAGGTCCTGGTGCTCTCGGTGGACGCGCGGCGCTGCCCGCAGGGCGTGAGCACGGACTCAGGCTTCGAGGTCACCACCCACGGCGGCCGTCAGTCCACCGGCATCGACGCGGTGGCCTGGGCGGCGCGGGCGGCGGAGCTCGGCGCGGGGGAGATCCTGCTGAACTCGATCGACGCCGACGGGATGAAGCAGGGCTTCGACCTGGAGATGCTGGCCGCGGTGCGCGCCGCGGTGACCGTCCCGCTGATCGCCTCCGGCGGCGCGGGCGCGCGGGAGCACTTCGTACCGGCGGTGGGGGCGGGGGCCGACGCGGTGTTGGCGGCTTCGGTGTTCCACTTCGGGGATGTGACGATCGGGGAGGTCAAGGATTCGCTGCGGGGGGCGGGGTATCCGGTGCGGTAGGGAGCGGGTTGTGGTGGAGCGGGCTGTGGCAGAGCGGGGCATTGTTGCTGCTTGGTGCTGCGGTTTGTTCGTGGGTTGACAGTCAAGGGCGTTTTCTTACGGCTTCGCGCGGGTTGAAGACGGATCCGCTGGTGGCGCGGTCGTGGGGGCGGTGCTCATCACGCGTTGGCTGCTGATGGTCTGGGCAGGTGGTGGGGTCTACTGCCACAGTCAAGGTCAAGAGCGGCAGTCAAAGGCGACGGTCAACGGCGCCTCCGGCGGCGCCTGCGCGGCGAGCGGCCTCGCTCCGGGGAGTGGGGGTCGCGCTGGCTGCCGGCGGACGCTGCTTGTGGTCGCCTTCGTCCCGGATTCCCCGTCGCATCGTCGCCTAACGGAAGCAGACCGGTCCGGTGGTATCAAGTCGGATCGCCCAGCTGGTGGCCGGGTATCAGCGACTTGACACCACCGGCCCGGCCTGCTTGGCTTCGCCCGCCGAAGCGACGGGGAATCCGGGACAACCCCACCTGTGGGAAGAGTTCCCGCACCTTGTGCACGCACCGCCTGGCCGCCGCTGTGCCTCACCGGGTGGACCGAGTCCACACCACAGACCGGGGTTGTCCCGGATTCCCCGTCGCTTCGGCGGTGCTTGCACAACCATCCCGGACTGGGCGGTGTCCAGCCGAACCAAACCGGTGGCCAGCAACAGTGATCCGGCTTGATACCGCCCAGGCCGGGATGGTTCCCTCCGGGCGACGAAGCGGCGGGGAAGCCGGGACAAAGGCGACCACAAGCAACGACCGCCGCCAGACAGCGAGGCCCCCCATCCCCGGAGAGAGCGCCGCTCGCCGCGTAGGCGCCGCCGGAGGCGCTCTTGACTGTGGTTCTTGACTGTGGCTTTTGACTGTCGCCGTAGACCCCACCATCTGCCCAGACCATCAGCAGCCAACGCGCCCCGACCACCGCCCCACGACCGCGCCACCAGCGGATCCGTCTTCAACCCGCGCGAAGCCGTAAGAAAACGCCCTTGACTGTCAACCCACGAACAAACCGCACCCGCCCCGCGACCCCCCAAGCACGCACCCCCTGCACGCACCCCCTGCACGCACCCCCAAGCACGCACCCCTGCACGCACCCCATCCATCCCGCTATGCACCGCGCCATACATCCCACGATGCAGTCCAGCCGCCTCCAAGTTCGCCGTCTGGTCTGACGACCGCGAGGGGTGTCGGGCCATAGCGTTGCCACATGATCGAGGCACGCAGCCTGACTAAACGCTACGGCGACAAGACCGCCGTCTCCGACTTGTCCTTCACGGTGCGCCCTGGGGTGGTGACTGGTTTCCTGGGGCCGAACGGTGCTGGGAAGTCCACCACCATGCGCATGATTCTGGGGCTGGACCGGCCGAGCTCCGGTTCGGTGACCGTCAATGGCAAGGCCTATGCCGAGCACTCCGCTCCGCTGCATGAGGTCGGTGCTCTGCTGGAGGCCAAGGCCATCCACACCGGGCGCAGCGCCTACAACCATCTGCTCGCGCTGGCCGCGACCACCGGGATCGAGCGGTCTCGGGTCGACGAGGTGATCGACCTCGTGGGTCTGCGCGAGGTGGCCAAGAAGCGCGCTGGGGGGTTCTCGCTCGGGATGGGGCAGCGGCTCGGTATCGCCAGCGCTTTGCTGGGCGATCCGGACACGCTGATCCTGGACGAGCCGGTGAACGGGTTGGACCCCGAGGGCATCCTGTGGATCCGGAACCTGCTCAAGGACCTGGCTTCTGAGAACCGGACCATCTTCGTCTCCAGCCACCTGATGTCCGAGATGGCGCTCACCGCTGAGCACCTGATCGTGATCGGGCAGGGCAAGTTGATCGCCGACACGTCGGTGGCCGAGTTCATCTCGCGGGCCTCGACCGGCAGTGTCAAGGTGCGTACTCCGGAGGCTGCGAAGCTGCGGGAGTTGCTGGCCGGGCCGGATGTCACCGTGTCCTCCTCTGTCGAGGGGACGCTGCAGGTCCAGGGGCTCACCAGCGATCGGATCGGCACCATCGCGGCGGAGAACCGGATCACGCTGTTCGAGCTGGCGCCGCATGAGGCTTCGCTGGAGGAGGCGTTCATGGAGCTCACCGGCGACGCCGTGGAGTACCGTGCGCCGGCACCGGCCAGCGCGACCACCACTGACGTCGAGGTGAACGCATGACCGCCGTCACGCAGGCGCCGGCTCCGGTGCGCCGGGTCCACACCGGCAAGGTCACCCAGGGTCGGGTGATCAAGAGTGAGTGGATCAAGTTCCGGACGCTGCGCTCCTCGCGCTGGTCGCTGATCGCCGGGGTCGGGGCGATGATCGCCATCGCGCTGCTGTTCAGCCTGGCGATGAAGAGCCACTACCCGCACATGAGCCACGCCCGGCAGAAGGAGGTCGACCCGGTCGCCGACCCGATGCGCGGGGTGTTCCTCGGGCAGTTGGCGGTCGGGGTGCTCGGGGTCATGATGATCACCGGTGAGTACACCACCGGGATGATCCGGGCCTCGCTGGCCGCCGCGCCCAAGCGGCTGCCGGTGTTGTGGGCCAAGGCGCTGGTGTTCACGGTCGTGGCCTGGACGATCATGACGATCACCGCGTTCGTCTGCTTTTTCCTCGCGCAGTCGATCTTCTCCTCGATCCACCTGAACAAGTCGCTGTCCGACCCGGGCGTGCTGCGCGCGGTGTTCGGCGAGGGCTTGTACCTGACGGTGGTCGGGCTGCTGGGTGTCGCTCTGGGGGCGATCATCCGCAGCACCGCCGGGGCCATCGCGGCGCTGTTCGGGATCCTGCTGGTGCTGCCGGTGCTCGGCGAGGTCCTGAACCTCACCTCCTGGGGCGACCACGTCAACCCCTACCTGCCGAGCAACGCCGGGCAGCAGATCATGGCGCTGACCACGACTTCGCCGGACATGAAGCCGTGGCCCGGGTTCCTGCTGTTCCTTGGTTACGCTGTGGTGGCGATGGCCGCGGCGGCCTTCCTGCTCAAGAAGCGAGACGCGTGACCTCAGCGACCGTCCCCGAAGACCCCGGCAGCCGCCGGGGCCTTCGGGCTGTCGTGGACGCGCCGACCGCCGTGTCGGCGTGGCTGAGCTCGCCGGGGATGAAGCGCTTCCTGCAGGCCGCCGGGTTGGAGAACCTGGTGCGGCGCGGACAGCGGTGGACCTCGTCCCATTCCACGATCGTGGACTCCGTGCTCGTCGCGGCGGTCCTGGTCCCGCTCAGCGGGCATCAGGCCCTGCATCCGGCGCGCCACGCTGTGCTGGGCTGGGTGCTTCAGTTCGCCTTCTTTGTGCCGCTGGCGCTGCGGCGCCGGTTCCCCAGCGCGGTGTTCGCCATCGTGGCCGGCGCCGCGCTCGTGCAGTGGGTCGCGGGCCTGGTGATGGCGATGCCGCCGGAGGACTTCGCGCTGCTGATCGCGCTCTACACGGTCGCCGCGCACACCTCGATCCGCCGCTGCCTGGCCGCGATCGGCGTCATGGAGGTCGGCGCGGTGCTGGTCGCGGCGTCGTGGCCGTACCAGGGCGCGGCGCTGCGGGTCTTCGTGTTCGTCTCCGGCATGGTCACGGCCGCCGCGGTGCTCGGCGTCAACACCCGCACCCGGCGCGCCTACTTCGCGACGCTGGAGGAACGCGCGCGCCGCCTGGAGTTCGAGCGCGACCAGCAGGCGCAGATCGCCGCCGCCGCCGAGCGCGCCTCGATCGCGCGGGAGGTGCACGACGTCGTCACGCACAGCCTGTCGGTGATGGTCGCCCTCACCGACGGTGCCTCCTACGCGGTGCACACCGCGCCGGACCGCGCGGCCGAGGCCGTCGCGAAGGCCTCCGAGGTCGGGCGGCAGGCGATCACGGACATGCAGCGGGTCCTGGGCGTCCTGCGCGGCTCGGCCGGGGCCACGATGGCCGAGCTGCACCCGCAGCCCGGGCTCGCGCAGCTGGACACGCTGCTCGCCGAGGTACGGGTGGCCGGGCTGCCGGTGGAGCTGGTGGTCAGCGGCGCGCGGCCGGACCTGTCTTCGGGCGTGGAGCTGGCGGTCTTCCGGGTCGTGCAGGAGGCGCTGACCAACACCCGCAAGCACGCCGAGCCCGGCGCGTCGGCGCGGGTGCGGCTGGACTTCGCGGCGGACGCCGTGGCCGTGACGGTGCTGGACGACGGTGCGACGGCGGATGTGAAGCCCGATGCGGCCGGCGGACACGGGATCGCCGGCATGAAGGAACGGATAGCGGCGTACGGCGGGGAGCTGGAAGCCGGGCCGCGCGGCATCGGGCGGGGGTGGCGGGTGCATGCCCGGGTGCCGGTGGCGGCCCTTGGCGCCGAGGCGGGCCCGGCATGATCAGCGTCCTGCTGGTGGATGACGCCCCGCTGCTGCGCATGGGATTCCGCATGGTCCTGGAGGCGCAGCCGGACGTCGAGGTCGTCGGCGAGGCCGGCGACGGCGCCGAGGCCGTGGCACTAGCCACGCAGCTTCAGCCGGACGTGGTGCTGATGGACGTGCGCATGCCCGGCGTCGACGGCATCGAGGCCACCGCGCGCATCACCGCCGCCCAACTGCCCTCGCGGGTCCTGATCCTCACGACGTTCGACCTCGACGAGTACGCCTTCGCCGCGCTGCGCGTGGGTGCCGCCGGCTTCCTGCTCAAGAACGCGCACCCCTCCGACCTGATCGCCGGGATCCGCACCGTGGCCGCCGGCGACGGCGTGGTGGCCCCCCGCATCACCCGCCAGCTCATCGAGGCCTTCGCGCGCCAGACCGATCCCGCCACGGCCGGTCCGCGCGCCGACGAGCGCCTGGAGCGCCTGACCGACCGCGAGCGCGAGGTCCTGGTGGAGATCGCGCGCGGCCAGTCCAACGCCGAGATCGCCGAGAGCCTTCAGCTGTCCGAGGCGACGGTGAAGACCCACGTCAGCCGGATCCTGCCGAAACTGGAGCTGCGCGATCGGGTGCAGGCGGTGGTGTTCGCCTATGAGGTCGGGCTCGTCGCCGCCGGTTCGCCGCCGGGTGGAGAGAAGTAAGCTCCGCCTAACCAAACCGGGAGTAATAGTCGCGCATCCGGAATGGGTTTTACCCGGCCGGGTGTTGTCCGCCAGAGTGGATGCCGGGCAGGGTCTCGGCGTGACATGGGTGGGATGACGTGAGTACGGAGAGTTTACAAACGGCTGCGCGGACGAAGGACTCGATCCTCAAGCGCGGGTTCGGTCTGCTGGGTGTCGCGATCCGCACCGAGCCGCGAGTCTTCGCGGCCGCGGTCACCGGCAGCGCGGTGTACGGGATCATGACGGTCGGCGCGGCCTGGGCCGTGGGCTGGGCCACCGACCACGCGGTCCTGCCGGCGTTCGCGGCCGGGAAGGTGCCGGCCGGGGCGACGCTGACCGCCGGGCTGCTGATCCTGGGCGTGGCGCTGGCCAAGGTGATGGGCATCATCGGGCGGCGGCTGCTGGCCGGGGTGATGCAGTTCCGGCTGCAGTCGCGCTATCGGCGCGCCGTCTCCGAGCGCTACCTGCAGCTGCCGCTGTCCTGGCACCGCCGGCACCCCACCGGCCAGCTGCTGTCCAACGCCGGCTCGGACGTGGACATGACCTGGCAGTTCATCGCGCCGCTGCCGATGTCGCTGGGGGTGCTGATCATGATGGTCGCGGCCCTGGTGTCGATGGTGCTCACCGATCCGGTGCTGGCGATCATCGGCTTCCTGCTGTTCCCGGCGATCATCGTGCTCAACACCGTCTACCAGCGCTACGCCGCGCCCCGGCTGGCCGCCGCGCAGGAGATGCGCGCCGGGGTCGCCGAGATCGCGCACGAGTCCTTCGACGGCGGCCTGGTCGTGAAGACCCTGGGCCGCGAGGACGAGGAGACCGTGCGCTTCGCCGCCGCCGCGGACCGCCTGCGCGACGCCAACATCTCCGCCGGCCGCGCCCGCGCCTTCTTCGACCCGGCGCTGGAGGCCGTCCCCAACCTCGGGGTGCTGGTCGCGCTGCTGGTCGGCACCTCCCGGGTGGCCTCCGGCGCGATCCAGGCCGGGCAGGTCGTGCAGGTCGCCTACCTGATCACGCTGCTGGCCTTCCCGCTGCGCGCCATCGGCTGGGTCCTGGGCGAGCTGCCGCGCTCGGTGGTCGGCTACGCCCGGGTCAAGGCCGTGCTCGACGCCCAGGGCGACATGGAGTACGGCACCGCGCAGGCGCCGTCGGACGGCGCCGCCGAGGTCCGCCTGGACCACGTCAGCTTCGGCTACGACGGCCAGGAGATCCTGCGCGGCATCGACCTGAGCCTGCGGCCAGGCTCGACCGTGGCGCTCGTCGGGCCGACCGGCTCGGGCAAGTCCACGCTCACCGGCCTGCTGGCCCGCCTGGCCGACCCCGACGGCGGCGCGGTCGAGCTGGACGGCACCGACGTCCGCGAGTTCGCCCGCGGCCAGGTCCCGGCACAGGTCTCGCTGGTCCCGCAGCAGACCTTCCTGTTCGCCGACAGCATCCGCGACAACATCCGGCTGGACCGGGACGCCGACGACGAGCGGATCTGGGCCGCGCTGCGGCTGGCGCAGGCCGAGCGCTTCGTCAAGCGCCTGCCCGAGGGCCTGGACACGGTCATCGGCGAGCGCGGCGCGACCCTGTCCGGCGGCCAGCGCCAGCGCCTGGCCCTGGCCCGGGCCCTGATCCGCGACCCCCGGCTGCTGATCCTGGACGACTGCACCGCCAGCGTCGATCCGCAGGTCGAGGCCGCGATCCTGGGCGGGCTGCGGGACGCCGCCGGCGAGGGGACGCTGGCCTCCACGGTCCTGGTCGTCGCCTACCGCAAGGCCACGATCGCCCTGGCCGACGAAGTCGTCTACATGGAGCACGGCCGGGTCGTGGACCGCGGGCCGCACCTTGAGCTGGTGGAGCGCTGTGCGGGATACCGCGATTTGATCACCGCCTACGAACGCGACCACGAAGAGCGCGACGGCGAGCTGCAGGAGGTCGGGATATGAGCACCGCCGTCGCCGAACTCGATGACGCCGACCAGACCACCGTCGTCCCGGCCGGCTATCAGCTTCCTGAAGCCTCCGACGGCGGCTACGCCGTCCTGCGCCGCGGCGTCCGCCTGGCCCCGGCCTTCACCAAGGGCCTGGGCATCACGGCCGCCCTGGCGCTGATCGCCACCGTCGGCCGGGTGGTGATCCCGCTGACCGTGCAGCAGACACTGGACCACGGGATCCTCGCCAAGGGCGGCACCGACTACGGCGTGGTGCGGAACATGGTCGCGCTCAGCGCCGTGGCCGTGCTGATCACCGCGGTTTCGGCGTACCTGATGAACTTCCGCCTCTACACCTCCAGCGAGCGCGGGCTGGCCGAGGTGCGCACCAAGGCCTTCCGCCACGTGCACGACCTGTCGCTGCTGCACCAGCAGGCCGAGCAGCGCGGCGCGCTGGTCAGCCGGGTCACCAGCGACATCGACACGGTCACGGTGTTCATCCAGCAGGGCGGCATGCAGCTGTTCGTCGCCGTCGCGCAGGTCGTGGTGGTCACGGCCGTGATGGCGGTGTTCTCCTGGCAGCTGACCATCCTGGTCTGGGTCTGCTTCGTGCCGATGTTCCTGGTCATGCGCAAGATCCAGGGCCGGACGGGCCGGGCGTACCGCAAGGTGCGCCGGCGCTACGGCAAGATGCTCGGCGAGGTCTCCGAGGCGCTGGTCGGCGCCGACGTGCTGCGCGCCTACGGCATCGAGGACCGCACCGGGGCCCGGATCGGCGCGGCGGTGGAGGACACGCGCGACTCCCAGGTACGGACCCAGCGGCTGATCGTCGTCACCTTCTCCATGGGCGAGCTGGTCGCCGGCCTGGTGAACTCCGCGATCGTGGTCGTCGGGGTGATGCTCGGGGTCGGCGGCCACCTGTCCGCCGGCGACCTGACGGCGATGCTGTTCCTGGTGAACCTGTTCATCTCGCCGGTGCAGTTCGCCACCGAGCAGCTGAACGAGGCGCAGAACGCCATCGCCGGATGGCGCCGCATCGTCGGCCTGCTGGAGGAGCCGCCGGACGTGGTGGACCCCGGCGAGGCCGGCGTGACGCCGCCGGAGGGGCCGCTGGGCGTCGGCTTCGAAGAGGTCGTGTTCGCCTACCCCGGCGGCGCCCCGGTGCTGCACTCGCTGACCACCGAGATCACGCCGCGCACCCGGGTGGCGGTGGTCGGGGAGACCGGCTCGGGCAAGACGACGTTCGCCAAGCTGCTGACCCGGCTGATGGACCCGAGCTCCGGCCGGATATTGATCAACGGGGTGCCGCTGAAGGACGTGGACTTCGAGACGCTGCGCTCCCGCATGGTGATGGTGCCGCAGGACGGCTTCCTGTTCGACATGACGGTCGGGGACAACGTCCGCTACGGCAAGCCCGGCGCCACCGACGCCGATGTGCGGCGGGCGTTCGAGGACCTGAGCCTGACCGACTGGCTCGACGGGCTGCCCGAGGGCCTGAACACCCGGGTCGGGCAGCGCGGCGAGTCGCTGTCGGCGGGCGAGCGGCAGCTGGTGGCGCTGGCCCGGGCCTACATCGCCGACCCGGACCTGCTGGTGCTGGACGAGGCCACCTCGGCCGTCGACCCGGCGACCGAGGTGCGGATCACCCGCGCGCTGGACGGGCTGACGCGGGGGCGGACGTCGATCGCCATCGCGCACCGGCTCTCCACGGCCGAGGCCGCGGACGAGGTGTTCGTGTTCGACGCCGGGGAGATCGTGGAGCGCGGGCCGCACCGGGAGCTGGTCGGAGCCGGCGGGGTGTACTCGGGGCTGTACGAGAGCTGGTCGCGGCAGCAGTCCTCGTAGACAAGCAGTCGATCTTTATAGATTCGCGGACTTCATAGATATGCGGAAGATCAGGCGGGATCCTCGTTCGACGGTCCCGCCTCGCCCGGCTTGTGCCAACGCGCCACCACCGAGCCGTGCTTGTTCCGTCCGACCAGGCGGACGTGCAGCACCTCCGGCGTGCCGTCGTCGGGGTTGGTGATGTCGACGCCGCCGTGGCGCACCGACAGCTCGTTGGCGTCCACCGTCATGCCCGGGCCGAGCAGGAGCGTGACGCCGTTGCCGCGTCCGCGCATCTCGATGATCAGCTCGGGCCCGCTGCGCACGGCGCTGGTCAGGTCCAGCGTGATCGGGCACCACAGCGTGCGCAGCACCAGCCGGTGCGGCAGCTTCCACCGGCCCTCGCGGCGCACCGGGCCGTGCTTCTCGCGGATCCTCACCACTTCTCCGGCCGAAGCCGCCGGCGCCGGGGCCACGCCGGCCCCGGGCTCCAGGTCCGCGGTCAGCGGCGCCAGCGCCTCGAAGGTGCGCGCCGTCAGCGCCGTCTCCACGCGCTCGTCGTACTCCGCGGGGTCGAGGCGGCCGTCGCTCACGGCGGCTCGCAGCGTGTCGATGACTCGGTCGCGGTCCGCGTCGGAGGCACGCAGCACAGGCTGCTTGGCCGGATCGGTCGACATGCGGGCTCCCCCTGGACGGCAGTGGTGACGACCTTCACGTTATATCGCAATCAGGCCGCCGGTCGCAGGAACCGAACCCGCGCGACGTGCCGCCGGGGCCGCGGGCGACAATGGGTGCATGACCGACGAAGTCGCCACCCCCGCCCTGGACCCCGCGATCGCCGCCCGGCTCAAGCGTGACGAGCACGGCTTGTTCGCCGCCATCGCGCAGCAGCACGACACCGGCGAGGTGCTGATGCTGGCGTGGATGGACGACGAGGCGCTGCGGCGCACGCTGGCCACCGGCCGGGTCACGTACTGGTCGCGCTCGCGCCGGGAGTACTGGACCAAGGGCGACACCTCGGGGAACGTCCAGGTGCTGAAGGCCGCCGCGGTGGACTGCGACGGCGACGCGGTGCTGCTGAAGGTGGAGCAGAGCGGCGGCGCGTGCCACACCGGGGACCGGACGTGCTTCGACGCCGGGGAGCTGCCGCTCGGCGCGGCCTCAAGCGCGGGCGCGGACTCGGCGTCGGCGGTGCGCGCGCCTCTGGGAGAATCGGCGGCATGACGGCCTTCCCCCCAGGGGTGGACACCCCGGACCTGCCGACCTTCCGCGAGCTGGCTCAGGACCGCCGGGTGATCCCGGTGGTACGACGGGTGCTGGCCGACGGCGAGACGCCGGTCGGGCTGTACCGAAAGCTCGCCGGTGAGCGTCCCGGCACCTTCCTGCTGGAGTCGGCCGAGCACGGCATCTGGTCGCGGTACTCCTTCGTCGGCGTCAGCACCGGCGCGGCGCTGAGCGAGAAGGACGGCGCGGCGCACTGGATCGGCGAGCCGCCGGTCGGGCTGCCGGCCTCCGGCGACCCGATGGACGTGCTGCGCCAGACCCTGGAGCTGCTGCACACCCCGCGCCTGCCGGGGCTCCCGCCGCTGACCGGCGGGCTGGTCGGGTACATGGGCTACGACGCCGTGCGCCGCCTGGAGCGGATTCCGGAGCTGGCCAAGGACGACCTGCTGATCCCGGAGCTGACCTTCCTGCTCAGCCTGGACCTGGCGGTGCTGGACCACGCCGACGGCTCGGTCTGGCTGATCGCCAACGTTTTGAACCACGACAACCTGCCCACCGGCGTCGAGGCGGCCTACGCCCGGGCCGTGGAGCGGCTGGACGCGATGACCGCCGCGCTGAACGAGCCGATGGTCAACACCCCGGTGGTGTACGACCCGGCGGTGGCGCCGGACTTCAGCGCCAACCGCACCCCGGAGGACTACCGGGAGACGGTGCTGCGCTGCATCGAGGAGATCAAGTCCGGCGAGGCGTTCCAGATCGTGGTGAGCCAGCGCTTCGAGGCGCCGGTCGAGGCCTCGGCGCTGGACGTCTACCGGGTGCTGCGCGCGACGAATCCGAGCCCGTACATGTACCTGCTGCGGGTCCCCGGCCCCGACGGCGGCGCCGAGGGCGGCTTCGACATCGTCGGCTCCTCGCCCGAGGCGCTGGTGAAGGTCACCGAGGGCCGCGCGATGCTGCACCCGATCGCCGGCACCCGCCCGCGCGGCGCCGACCCCGAGCAGGACGCGCAGCTGGCCGCCGACCTGCTGGCCGACCCCAAGGAGCGCGCCGAGCACCTGATGCTGGTCGACCTGGGCCGCAACGACCTGGGCCGGATCAGCCGCCCGGGCTCGGTGGAGGTCGTGGACTTCATGGCGGTCGAGCGCTACAGCCACGTGATGCACATCGTCTCCACGGTCATCGGCGACCTGGCCGAGGGCAAGACCGCCTTCGACGCGGTCACCGCCACCTTCCCGGCCGGCACCCTGTCCGGCGCCCCGAAGCCGCGCGCCATGGAGATCATCGAGCACAACGAGCCGACCCGCCGCGGCCTGTACGGCGGCATCGTCGGCTACCTGGACTTCGCCGGCGACGCCGACACCGCCATCGCGATCCGCACCGTGCTGATCCGCGACGGCGTGGCCTTCGTGCAGGCCGGCGCGGGGATCGTGGCGGACTCCGATCCGTTCGCGGAGGACCAGGAGTGCCGGAACAAGGCGATGGCCGTGCTGAAGGCGGTCGCGGTCGCCGGCACGATGCGGTCGGCGGTGGGAGAGGGTGCGCGGTGAGTACGGGAACTGAGAAGGGCGGGGTTGTGAAGGCCAGTGCTGTGAAGGGCGATGCGTCGGCTGCCGATCCCGCCCCGGCCCGCCGCAACAACCGCCGCGAACTGAGCCTCGTCGTCCTGCTGGCCCTGCTCGGCGGCATCCTCGCCTGGGCCGCGGCCGGCCGCCCCTGGGCCACCGCGACCGTCGGCCAGGCGCCGAACACGCTCAAGGTCTCGGCCAGCGGCAACGACCTGTCCGCCGGCGTCACCGCGCTCGGCCTCACGGCGCTGGCCGGCGGCCTGGCGCTGTTCGCCACGCAGCGGCTGGCGCGGCGGCTCGTCGGCGTGCTGCTGATCGCGGCCGGGATCGGCGCGGCGGTCTACGCCTTCGGCGAGCGCGGCACGAGTCATGCGTCACATGTCCTGGCCGACAAGGCCGCCACCAAGGGCTACGCGGCCGGGCAGGTCGCCGCGCACACGGCCTCCTGGTGGATCCTCGCGGCGTTCGGCGGGGTGCTGGTCGTGCTGGCCGGCGCGGCCACTGTCGTACGCGGTGCGACCTGGCCCGGGATGTCTTCGCGCTATGACAACGCCGCGACCGGGGCGGCTGCCGCGCGGGTCGTCGACCCCGGCAGTTCCAAGGACCTGTGGGACGCCCTGGACCGCGGCGAGGACCCGACCGGCGGCCCCGCCGCGGATCCGGCCGGCGACCCCGCCGGGGCGGCCGCGCCGGTCAGCACCACCCCGCGTGCGGAGCATTAGGCCGAATCGTTGACAATGGATGCGCCTGAATCACCTGTAAGTGCTAGGAGCACCATGTCGTCATCTTCCGGTGAGGACCACGGCAGCACCCCGGCTGCCTGGACCGCTGTCTTCCTCTGCATCATCGGCTTCCTGATCGGCGGCGCGGGCCTGGTGTTCGCCGTGCCGGCGGCGGCCATCGTCGGCGGCGGGATCGCCGTGATCTCCCCGATCGTCGGCAAGGCCATGTCCGCGATGGGTCTGGGCGCGGTCGCCAAGTAGTCGCACCAGCTCGCACCAGCTCGCACCAACCCGCACCGGGCCCGCAACGGCCCCGGAACGGGTGCCGGACCTGCGGATCCGTACGCTTCGGAGCCCGCCGCGCAGTGTCGCGGCGGGCTCCGCGTTCGTCCCACCAGAAGATCACTGGACTTCGGAGACCCTCCGGAGCCGCTAGAGTGAGACGTCGGACACCCTCCCCACCCGGTCGTACTCGGGGCGGGGTCGTCCGTCTGTCTGGTGTGGCGATCGAGGGGAGCTGACGACGGTGAACGTACTTGCCGAGATCATCGAAGGCGTCCGCCTCGACCTTGCCGAACGCCAGGAGAAGATCAGCCTGGACGACCTCAAGGCCCGGGTGGCGCGCATGGACAGCGCCATCGACGGCGTCGAGGCGCTGCGCCGCGGCGGAGCCGGCGGCGACGGTGTGAAGGTGATCGCCGAGGTCAAGCGCTCCTCGCCGTCCAAGGGCGCGCTGGCCGCGATCGCCGACCCCGCGGGCCTGGCCGCCGACTACGAGGCCGGCGGGGCCACCGTCATCTCCGTGCTCACCGAGCAGCGCCGCTTCGGCGGCTCGCTGGCCGACCTGGACGACGTGCGCAAGAAGGTCGACATCGCGGTCCTGCGCAAGGACTTCATCGTCACCAGCTACCAGCTGTGGGAGGCCCGCGCGCACGGCGCCGACCTGGCGCTGCTGATCGTGGCCGCGCTGGAGCAGCCGGCGCTGGAGTCGCTGATCGAGCGCGCCGTCTCCATCGGCCTGACCCCGCTGGTCGAGGTGCACGACGAGGAAGAGGTGCGCCGCGCGCTGGACGCCGGCGCCCGCCTGGTCGGCGTCAACGCCCGCGACCTGAAGACCCTCGAGGTCAAGCGCGACACCTTCGCGCGGCTGGCCCCGCTGGTCCCGGACGACGTCGTGCGCGTCGCCGAGTCCGGCGTGCGCGGCCCGCACGACCTGATCGCCTACGCCAACGCCGGCGCCGACGCGGTGCTGGTCGGCGAGTCGCTGGTGACCGGCAAGGACCCGCGCGCCGCGGTCGCCGACCTGGTCGCGGCCGGCGCGCATCCCGCGCTGCGGAACGGGCGCGCCTGAGCGCCCGGTGAGACGGTAGAGTCCAGCATTGTGATGTCGAGCAAGCCCCGGGCCGCGGCCCGCCGCCGTCCCTGGTGGCGGCACGTCCCGGCGGCGCGCCGATGGCAGGAAGCGTAGTCACCCGCTTCCGTCATAGCTGTACACATCACATATCACCGGGACATCTCCATGTCTGACCAGACAGATCCGCATTCATCGTCAGACCCTCGCGCTGAGATCATCTCCGCGTACGCGGCCACGGCCGCGATGCCCGACGACACCGGGCACTTCCCCTCCGACGAGGCCCTGTTCGGCGGCCGCTTCATGCCCGAGGCGCTGATGGCCGTCCTCAAGGAGGTCACCGAGGCCTACGAGACCTCGAAGACCGACCCGGAGTTCCACCGGGAGTTCGCCGACCTGCTGCTGCACTACGCGAACCGCCCGAGCCTGCTCACCGAGGCCCACAACCTCTCGGCCCGCGCCGGGGCCCGCATCCTGCTCAAGCGGGAGGACCTGAACCACACCGGCTCGCACAAGATCAACAACGTGCTGGGCCAGGCGCTGCTGGCCAAGCGCATGGGCAAGACCCGGCTCATCGCCGAGACCGGCGCCGGCCAGCACGGCGTGGCCACCGCGACCGCCGCGGCGCTGCTGGGCCTGGACTGCGTGGTCTACATGGGCGCCGAGGACACCAAGCGCCAGGCGCTGAACGTGGCGCGGATGCGCATGCTCGGCGCCGAGGTGGTGCCGGTCGCGATCGGCTCGCAGACCCTGAAGGACGCCATCAACGAGGCCCTGCGCGACTGGGTCGCCAGCGCCGACAACACCTACTACCTGCTCGGCACCGCCGCCGGTCCGCACCCGTTCCCGGCGATGGTCCGCGACTTCGCGCGGGTCATCGGCGTGGAGGCGCGCCGGCAGACGCGGGAGCTCACCGGCGCGCTGCCGGACGCCGTGTGCGCCTGCGTCGGCGGCGGCTCCAACGCGATCGGCGTGTTCCACGCCTTCGTGCCGGACGAGTCGGTGAAGCTGTACGGCTTCGAGGCCGGCGGCTCGGGCGTGGCCACCGGCCTGCACGCGGCCTCCATCACCGGCGGCTCGGTCGGCGTCCTGCACGGCACCCGCACCTACCTGCTCCAGGACGAGAACGGCCAGACCAAGGAGAGCCACAGCATCTCCGCGGGCCTGGACTACCCGGCCGTCGGGCCGGAGCACGCCTGGCTGCACGCCACCGGCCGCGCCGTCTACGAACCCGTGGACGACAGCGAGGCGATGGACGCCTTCCGCGTCCTGTGCGAGACCGAGGGCATCATCCCGGCCATCGAGTCCGCGCACGCCCTGGCCGGCGCCCTGCGCATCGCGCCGCGGCTGGCCGAGGAGCTCGGGCGCGAACCGGTGATCGTGGTGAACCTCTCCGGGCGCGGTGACAAGGACATGCACACGGCGGCGGCGTACTTCGGTGTCGACTTTGTCGACGATGGGCAGAGCGAGGGGGGAGAGCTGTGAACCGGCTCCAGGATGTGCTCAAGAGCGCGCGGGCGGAGAACCGCGCCGTCCTCATCGGCTACCTGCCGGCCGGCTACCCGTCCGTGGACGGCTCCATCGACGCCATGCGCGCCATGGTCGAGGGCGGCTGCGACGTCATCGAGGTCGGCCTGCCGTACTCCGACCCGGCGATGGACGGCCCGGTCATCCAGGCCGCCGCCGACCAGGCGCTGGCCCGCGGCGTGACCACGGCGGACGTCATCCGCGCCGCCGGGGCCGTCGCCGACACCGGCGCGGCCGCGCTGATCATGTCGTACTGGAACCCGATCGAGCACTACGGCGTCGACCGCTTCGCCGGGGAGCTCGCGGCGGTCGGCGGCAGCGGCGTCATCACCCCGGACCTGATCCCGGAGGAGGCCGGCCCCTGGATCACCGCGACCGACGCCCACGACGTCAGCCGCGTGTTCCTGGTCGCCCCGAGCTCCACCCCCGAGCGCATCGCGCTGACCGCCGAGGCCTGCAACGGCTTCGTCTACGCCGGCGCGGTCATGGGCGTCACCGGCGCCCGCGACCAGGTCGGCCACTCGGCCCGGGCCCTGGTCGAGCGGACCCGGCAGGCCACCGACGCCCCGGTGTGCGTCGGACTCGGGGTCTCCACCGGCGACCAGGCCGCCGAGATCGCCGCCTACGCCGACGGCGTGATCGTCGGCTCGGCGTTCGTGCGGCGGCTGCTGGACAACCGCGACCCGCGCACGGGCGTGGACGCGGTCCGGGAGCTGGCGGCCGAGCTGGCCGACGGCGTGCGGCGGGGGAGCAAGGCGCGGTAGCGGTCCGCCCCGATCGCGCACCGTAGCTGAGAAACCGCTAGGAAGTTCCCTCGCGGGGGTGAGTGGCACTCCCGCGAGGGTCTTCTGTGCCTGTAATTTAATGAAGCCCGCCCCGACCTGAGGCGCGCACGCGCCGACACCGTCCGAGGACAGAAGGTTATGACTTCGATGGCTTCCAAGGCCCCCGCCAAGGGCAAGGACGCGCCCACGTCCGGCGGCATCAGCGGTTTCCTGGCCGCCTACCAGCAGTGGATCAGCCTCGGCATGCGGCTGCTGCTGGCGGCGATGTGGCTCTACTACAGCCTGGGCAAGCTGGGCTCGCCGGAGAGCAACGCGCAGAGCGTGCGCGACTTCAAGATCCTGCCGGAGTCCCTCGTGACGCCCTTCGGCTACGCGCAGCCCTACTTCGAGATGGCGCTGGGCATCCTGCTCATCCTGGGCCTGGGCACCCGGCTGGTGGCGATCTTCTCCGCGCTGCTACTGCTGGTCTACATCGGCGGGATCATCTCCCTGGGCGCCCGCGGCATCGCGATCAGCTGCGGCTGCGGCGGCAGCGGCGGCCTGGTCGCCAAGGGTCACACCCGGTACACCCTGGACGTGCTGCGAGACCTGCTCTTCATGGTCCCGGCGGCGTGGCTGATCTGGAAGCCGGCGTCCAAGCTCTCGCTGGAGCGCGCGCTGCTGGGCGACCCGATCTGACCCGACCGGACCCGAGCGGATCGTGACCCGATCCGCCCTGTCCGATTGTTCCGCAAATGGGACCCCTGCACGATGGGTTCATGACGAGCTCTGGCGGCAGCGGTCCGCGACGCACCGGACGAGAGCGTGCCGCCGAGGCGCGCCGCCAGCAGGCAGCCCGGGACCGCCGCCGCAAGCAGCTGGTCATCGGCGGTGTGACGGTCGCGGTGATCGCGCTGGCCGTGCTGATCGGCGTGCTGGTGCAGAACAACAAGTCGACCAGCAACAAGAACGCGCGCAACGCCTACGGGGCCGGCCAGCCCTTCGCCGCGCCATCCGGCGTCAACCCGAGTCCGGGCACCGCCTCGGACCCCGGCGCGATCGTCTACGGCAAGCCCGACGCCAAGGTCACCGTCGAGGTGGACGAGGACGTCCGCTGCCCGTTCTGCAAAGAGGCCGAGACGTTCTTCGGCGCCACCAACAAGGAGTACGCCGACGCCGGCAAGATCCAGGTCCACTACCGCCTGGTCGACCTGATCGACCGCAACGGCGGCGGCCAGGGCTCGCTGGTCGGCGGGGCCACCCTGGCCTGCGCCGCGGACGTCGGCCAGGCCGAGTTCATCGCCTACCACGACCTGATCTACAAGAACCAGCCGGACGAGACCAACGACGCCTACGGCAACGTCGACACCATGCTGAACCTCGCCAGCCAGGTCCCTGGCCTGCGCAGCGCGACCTTCGACGAGTGCGCGCGCAGCGGCAAGTACGCGCAGTGGATCAAGGACAACTACACCTGGCTGAGCAAGAAGCTCGGCGGCAACGTCGGCACCCCCGACATCTACATCGACGGCACGCCGTTCCAGCTCAAGGACCCCACGGTCGTCCCGGGCCCGCAGCAGACCGCCGACTACAAGGCCGCGCTCGACGCCGCGGTCGCCAAGCAGGGCTGACCTGCCTGCGGGTTTGCCCGCGACCGGTCTTCACTCCGGGCCGCCGCCCCCTGGTGCCATTGGCACATCGCAGGGGACGGCGGCCTAAAAGTTCCTGAAGGATTTGGCGCAACCCGCCGCACCTCCGGTGCGTTTCCAGGCAGTCACCGCATAAGATGCGGTGCGCGTGCCCGGGTCCGAGCCAGGCACGCCTCCACCAGACGGAACCGGACAGGACTGTTAACGACGATGAGCCAGGCGAACCGGGTAGGGAAGCAGAACGCTCGTGAGCGGGTGTTGGCGGAGAAAGTCGCCCGCCAACGTCGCGAGCGGCGCCGCAAGCAGATGACCATCGGCGGTGTCGTCGTTCTGGTCGTCGCGGTGGCCGGCGGCGTCGGCATCGCGGTGTCCGCGGCCAAGCACAACAGCACGCCCTACCTGGCCCCGGCCGCCGCCGTGGTCGACCCGCAGGCCAAGTCCACCAAGGCCACGGGCATCCACATCGGCTCGGACGACGCGCCGGTGAAGATGAACGTCTTCGAGGACTTCCGCTGCCCGGTCTGCCAGGAGGTCGAGACGGCCGTCGAGCCGACCTACCGGCAGTACGTCGAGGCAGGCAAGCTGCAGATCACCTACCACCCGGCGCGCGTCATCGACAGCCACGACAACGGCACCGGCTCGCTCAACGGCGCCAACGCCGCGGCCTGCGCGCAGGACCAGAGCCAGTTCCTGCCGCTGCACGACCTGCTCTACGCGAACCAGCCGAACGAGCAGACCGACCCGTGGGCGGACAAGTCGGCCCTGCTGAAGATCGCCGACGAGATCCCGGCGCTGAAGTCCAGCGCGGACTTCCAGTCCTGCGTCACCGGCGGTACGCACAACGGCTGGGTCCAGGCCAACGCCGACAACTTCAACAAGCTGGGCCTGCCGGGCACGCCGACGATGTTCATCGACGGCCAGCAGCTGTCCTTCACCCAGAACAGCGCCGCCGCGGTCCTGCAGTACTTCCAGGGCCAGCTGGACGCGGCGTTCAAGAAGGACGGCGGCAAGGCCGGCACGCCGACCACCCTGCCGACCGCGCCGACCTCGGCGCCGTCCTCGGGTGCGTCCTCGCCGTCCAGCGGTGCGAGCTCCTCCGGCGCGCCGGCCACGACGCCGCCGTCGTCCGCGAGCAGCTCGGCCAGCTCGGCCGGCTCCTCCGCGCCCACCCCGACCTCGTCGAAGTCCTGACCGTCACCGTCTGATCTGCGCCGGGCCCGGGGAACCGGGCCCGGCTCACACCCTCTGAGGACGACCGCCCCCGATGAGCCTCACCGTCGCCCACCACGCCGCCGCCTATCTGGCGGACATCCCGAGCCCGACCAAGGCCCAGTACCACCTGGGTCCGATCCCGATCCGGATGTACGCCATGTGCATCCTGGCGGGCATCCTCGTCGCCGTCTGGCTCGGCGACAAGCGCTGGCGCGCCCGCGGCGGCAAGCCGCAGGAGGTCGTCGACATCGCCATCTGGGCGGTGCCGTTCGGCCTGGTGGGCGGCCGCCTCTACCACGTCATCACGACCTCCGCGCCGTACTTCGGCAAGGACGGGGACCCCGTCAAGGCGTTCTACGTCTGGCAGGGGGGCCTGGGCATCTGGGGCGCCATCGCCCTGGGCGCGGTCGGCGCCTACATCGGCTGCCGCCGGCGCGGGGCGAGCCTGCGCACCTTCGCCGACGCCACGGCGCCGGGCATCGTCCTGGCCCAGGCGCTGGGCCGCTGGGGCAACTGGTTCAACAACGAGCTGTACGGCAGCCACACCAGCCTGCCGTGGGGTCTGAACGTCCACGTCATGGACACCACGACCCAGACCGCGGTGCTCGGCCCGGACGGCAAGGCCGAGCTGGTCGCCGGCGGGCCGTTCCACCCGACGTTCCTGTACGAGTCGATCTGGTGCGTGGGCGTGGCCCTGCTGTGCCTGTGGGCCGACCGGCGGTTCAAGCTCGGCTACGGCCGGGTGTTCGCGATCTACGTCGCGGCCTACACCGTGGGCCGGTTCTGGATCGAGTCGCTGCGCATCGACGACGCGCACCACTTCCTGGGCATGCGGCTGAACGACTGGACCGCGATCATCGTGTTCATCGGCGCGGTCGTGTACTTCGTGTGGTCGCGCAAGAAGTACCCGGGGCGCGAGTCCACGCCGTACATGCCGTCCGACGGCGGGGTGCCGGCGGCGGAGGGTGCGGAGCCCGCGGAGCTCTCGGACGTCTCGGAAGTCTCGGAGCTCTCGGATGAGACTTCCGATGCAGGTGAGGACGCCCTTACTGAGGATGCCCTTGTTGGCGAACAGGCGGGCGAACCTGAAAAACTGGTGAAGGACTCCGAGCCGGCCGCCGATGTGGTGGTGCCGGCCCAGGACGGCGGACCGGAGACGGTGTCGACCCCGACCGGCAAGGCGAGCGAGTCCTCGAACCCGTAACGCCTGCCTGGATCGAGTCGATGAATCACCCTGACGTCTCAGTTCTCACCACCGACCCGACAACCGACAACGCCGACAGCACCGACAGCGCCGATAACGCAGATAGCGCTGACAACGCCGGCACGGCCGCCGGATCCGGGGACTCCGGATCCGGCCCGGCCGACCGTTCGCACCCGGCCTACCAGGGCCCGTCGATCCCCAAGGACCACCACCGCGACGTCAACGGCGGCTGGCTGCGGCCGGCCGTCTTCGGCGTCACCGACGGCCTGGTGTCCAACTTCTCCCTGATCGCCGGCATGGCCGGCGGCGGGGCGGCGCACAAGACCATCGTCCTGACCGGCCTGGCCGGCCTGGTCGCCGGCGCCTGCTCGATGGCGGCCGGGGAGTTCATCTCGGTGGCCAGCCAGACCGAGGTCACCCAGGCCGAGATCGAGATGGAGCGGCTGGAGCTGGCCCGGCGCCCGGCCGCCGAGATGAAGGAGCTCGCCGAGTTCCTCACCCAGCGCGGCCTGGACCCCGACCTCGCCCTGGAGGCGGCGCGGCAGATCCACCGCGACCCGGACCAGGCCCTGATCGTGCACGTGCAGGAGGAGCTCGGGGTGGACCCGACCGACCTGCCGAGCCCGGTGGTGGCCGCGGTGTCCAGCTTCGGGTCGTTCGCGATCGGCGCGGTGCTGCCGCTGCTGCCGTACCTGCTCGGGATGAGCAGTCTCTGGGTGGCGATGCTTTTGGCCTTCGGCGGACTGTTCGCCTGCGGGGCGATAGTCTCGCGCGTGTCCTCCCGCTCCTGGTGGTTCTCCGGGCTGCGCCAGCTGCTGTTCGGTGCGGCCGCCGCGGTGGTGACCTTCGGGCTCGGCGCGCTGATCGGCGGGCATGTGGGATGACGGACGTCCTTCGAGCTTAATAGTGTAAAAATCACATCATCCGGGCTAATCGGCGTTCAGCCGGCGTCCGCCGGTGGGAGATGACTCGCGAGATCAGGTTTCGAAGCAACCACTGATGCCCGCTCCGCGTCGAAGACGTAGAGCGAACGGGCAGACGCGGGGTCGTTGACGGGGATCGGCGCGGCTCCGGATCATGGCGAGGAGAGGTGCGGCTGTTGTCCGCGAAGAGCGAGGAGCTGGAAGCCCTGCGGAACGGTGAGCCGGCCGAGGGTGACACCGGCGCGGTGCACGGGGACGGTGCGGGCGATGCCGCGAGCGCTGCGAGCGTTGGCAGCGATGTGAGCGCTGCGAGCGCCGAGGGCGTCGCGCGGGCCGAGGCGCTTGACGGGGCTGAACCGCACGACGGGTCCGCGGTGCGCGGCGAGGATGCCGCACCCCACGAGGCCGACGAGCTGGCCGAGACCGTCTCGCTGCCCGCGGCGGCCGCGCAGCTCCCGGGCGACGCGCTGTCCGAGACGGTCTCGTTGTCCATGGCCGGCGCCCAGGAGCACATGCGGGTCCGTCCGCAGCCCGGCTCCGGAGCCTCCGAGGCCCCCGAGGTGCCGAAGGACGTCGCCGACGAGACGGCTCGGGCCATCGCCGAAGCGGGATCCGTCGAACAGCCCGCCGCCGAGGACGAGCCCTCGAGGTTTTCCATGGACTCCGGGAGCTCGGGGGACTCCGGGAACGCTGGGGACTCCGCGCACTCTGAGCACTCCGACGCTCCGTTCCCGGCGCGGCGCCAGCGCCACACGCCGTTGTACGGACGCGGTTTCCGGGTCCTGCCGTGGAAGCACAAGGCGCGTCTGAACCCCCATCAGCGTCGGCGCCGCAAGATCGTGGTGCGTTCGCTGTGGGGCGCCGTGCTGCTCTTCTTCGGCACTGTCGCCTGGTCCGTGGCCGGCGCCCTGACCTCCCCGGGCACCGACACCGTGCAGGCGCGGCTGGCCGAGTGGGGCCGCGACCACGGCATGGGCGGCCTGGTGGCGCGGCTGGAGCAGTGGCAGTACGACCTGAACCCGCCGTCCAAGGGCGGCTCGGTGGACGCCAAGCAGTTCACCGACCTGGGTCCGACGACCGCGCCGAGCTCGGCCAAACCGTCCAAGAGCGGCGCCGTCCCGGGCAAGGGCGGCACGTCGAGCACCCCGCCCGCGGACGTGATCCCGATGCAGCCGCGCCTGCCGGCCCCGCCCGGGCTGACCCTGGAGCCCGGCGAGGGCGAGTTCCAGGTCGCGGTGCAGACTCCCGGCGGCCAGCCGGTGGTGCAGGTCGCGCGCATCCGTCCGGACGCGGTGTACACCAGCGTGACCGCCGACGTCGCGGTGATCGACACCAAGCACAGCAGCTTCGTCCTGCACCCCGGCCACGAGGGCGGGCTGAACTCGATCATCACGAACGTCCCGAACCAGATCGACGCCGACGCCCGGCCGAACCTGATGGCGCTGTTCAACGGCGGCTTCAAGATCAGCGAGTCCCACGGCGGCTACTACGACCACGGCGTCACAGCCGCGCCCCTGATAGACGGCGCGGCCAGCGAGGTCATCTTCAAGGACGGCCACATGGCGGTCGGCATGTGGGGCCGCGACTACAGCTTCCAGAAGAACCCGGACATCATCAGCGTCCGGCAGAACCTGAAGCTGATGGTCGACGGCGGCCAGGTCGTCTCCTACATCGACAGCAGCTCCGACTGGGGCCGCGCCGACCACGGCTCGGCGGCGGTCTGGCGCTCCGGCGTGGGCGTCAAGGCCGACGGCGACATCGTCTGGGTCGGCGGCAACGACCTGACCGCCCCCTCCCTGGCGCGCCTGCTGAAGGACGCCGGCGCGGTCCGCGCGATGCAGCTGGACATCAACCTGCGCTGGGCGGACTTCCAGTACTTCCCGGCCCACGACGGCAACCCCGACAACTCCAAGCTGTACGAGGACTTCCTCCAGGGCCCGAACAAGTTCTTCGTGAACTCCACCAAGGACTTCATGGCCGTCTACCTGCGCTGACCCCGCAGCAGGACCAGCAGCGCGGCGCACTGCAGCGCCGCGCTGGCGACCATCGCGGCCCACACCCCCGGCAGCCCGAACGGCCCGGCCAGCAGGTGCGCGAGCACCACCAGCACCACGGTCCCACCAGCGGTCACCGGCAGCAGCCGGTTCCCGCCCCGCCCCGCGGCCAACGCGCCGGACAGGCTGATCACCACCGAAATGGGCAGCAGGTAGAGCGCCAGCCACCGCAGGAACACCACCCCGACCGCCACCACCTCGGCCCGTCCGGTGAACGCCGCCATGATCCACGGCGCCGCCCCGGCATACCCGACCGCGGCAACCGCACCCACCACGGCGCCGACCCCGATCACCGCTGTCGTGATGCGGTGGGCCGAGTCCGGGGCGCTGCGCGCGGAATGGATGGTCGCGGCCTGGCGCACGGCATAGAACGCCATCGAAGCGAAGTACATGGCCTTGGTCCCGATGCCATACGCCGCCACCGCCGTGACACCGAACCCGGCGACCGCCCCGGCCAACGCGGTCGCCCCGGCCATCCGCACGAGGAAGTCGGTGCCCAGCGGCGCGCCGGCGCGGGCGACTTCGAGGGCTGAGGCGGCGAGGCCGCGGGCGGTGGCGGTGGCGGCCCGGCGGGGGAGTGCGGCAGTCACAGCCGGAGCTTCGAGCACCGCGATCGAACCCCCGCCACTCCTTGCCGCGACGGCTGGCTGCGCCGAGCTGGCCGATAGCGCTGCAACGGCTGGCTGCGCCGGGCTCGCCGGCCGCGCCGCGACGGTGTGCACCTCCGCCGCCTCGTCATGTCCGATGCGCCGGCGCACCAGCACCCCGGAGACCGCCAGCATCGCCGCCCGCCCGGTCACCGTCGCCATCGCCGCGCCTCGCACGCCGAACCCGAGCCCGTAGATCAGCGTCGGGTCGAGCACCAGGATCAGCGCGTTGGCCCCCATCGCGAGCCGCATCGGCGTGCGCGTGTCGCCCAGGCCCTTGAAGACCGCGTCCACCATGAGCTGCCCGAAGTACACCGCCAGCCCCGGTACGGATATCGCCAGGTACCCCAGTGCGTCGCGCCGTGCGTCGCCGGGGCCGAAGAACATCCCCACCACCGGCCCCCGGAACGCCAGCCCGCCCGCGACCACCACCACCGTGATCACCGCGGACAGCACCGCCCCGCCCCGCATGGCCGCCCGCCGCCCGTCAGCCGCCGGCCGTGCCGCGATGAGCACCGTCGTTCCCGCGCCGGCGATGAGCACCAGGCCCAGCACCAGGTTCTCCAGGTTCGTGGCCAGCGCGACCGCCGCCGTGGGCGCCGGCCCCAGGTGCGCGACCCATGCGACATCGATGATCCCGGCCACCACCCCCGCGAGCAGTTCCACGTACACCGGCCACGCCAAAGCCACGATCGCCCGGCGGTGTCCCCCAGCGGTGACGCTCATCGGATCCCCCTCGTTTCGCTGTACCTCGAATCGAGGTAACGCGAAAAGAGGTACCATGAGGCGCGCCGCCGCCGCAACCGATAAACCGCCGCCAGCGCTGCCCCAGCCCGCCCTGCCCCAACCCGCCCAGCCCCGACCCATTCCGGAGATGGAGACCCAGGCCCGATGCTCCCGCTGGCCATCCTCGGCTTCCTCGCCGAAGGCCCCCTGCACGGCTACCAGCTCAAAGACCGCATCACCGGCCTGACCGGCCACGTCAAACCGGTCAGCGACGGCGCCCTCTACCCGGCGATCGCCCGTCTGGAGGCCAAGGGCCACCTCGAGCGCTGGACCGAGCCCGGCACCGGGGCCGCTCCGCGCCAGGTCCTGGGCCTGACCGAGGCCGGCCGGGCCGAGCTGGCCCGGCGCCTGCGCGAGCCCAGCGAGGTGGAGATCACCGACCGGAACCGCTACTTCACGATCCTGGCGTTCCTGCACCGGCTGGACGATCCCGCCGCGCAGGCCGCGGTGCTGCGCCGCCGCCTGGCGTTCCTCGACGCGCCCGGGGCCGGCTTCTTCTTCGACGCCGAGGGCAAGCCGGTCAAGGCCGAGGACGCCCCGACGCTCTTCCAGCGCGGCATGACGCGGATCGCGCGAGCCACCGCGCGGGCCGAACGTGAGTGGTTGCACACGGCCATCGCGGAGTTGGATGGCGCTGCGGGGGAATAGGGAGTGGGACAAGTCTTATGCGCGAGCCGTCGTCGTCTCGGGCCGGGGCTGTCAACACCCCTCATCACCGGGGTTCGGACACGACCGAAGGCGCGCCCTCGTGAACGTTCCGGACCACCGTTCGCGTCCCGTGGCCGAACCGGTGCTGCTCAAGATCCACAACAAATGAGCCGGTCTCAGTATCTGGAACACATCTCGGGACCGGGCGTCCCGCACTGTGAGATAGTCCACTCCCCACCCGCCCCACCATGTTGTAACCTCTGCTTACACCTGATCGGATTGCGCAAGGGCCAAAGACGTCCCGCCGTGCCAGACTGACACGACGGAAGGACAGCCCCCCATGGCATTCCCAGCCATACCGACCGGTCGCGCCGGATCCTCCCGCCCCGAAGGCGAAGCGAGCCACGCCGTGGCCGCAGCCGCCACGCCCGCGCCCGCCATCACCAGCGCCGCCCCGCTGTTCTCGGCGCTGCCCGCGGCACAGGGCCTGTACGACCCCCGTACGGAGAAGGACTCCTGTGGCGTCGCCTTCGTGGCCACGCTCACCGGGGTGCCCAGCCACGCGATCGTGGAACAGGCACTCCAGGCCCTGGTCAACATGGAGCACCGCGGCGCCTCCGGCGCCGAGCCCTCGACCGGCGACGGCGCCGGCATCCTGGTGCAGGTCCCGGACGCCTTCCTGCGCGCCGTCCTGGCCCAGGAGGCGAACCCGAACGCGCGTTTCGACCTCCCGCCCGCCGGGCACTACGCCGTCGGAGTGGCCTTCCTGCCCGCCGACGACGACGCCGCGCGGGACGCCGAGGCCCGTATCGAGGCCATCGCCGCCGAGGAGCACCTGGCCGTGCTCGGCTGGCGCGACCTGCCCACCAACCCTGAGGGCCTGGGCAACGGCGCGCTGTCGGTCATGCCCCGCTTCCGTCAGCTGTTCCTCACCGGCACCGCCGGCCAGTCCGGCATCGAGCTGGACCGCCTGGCCTTCGCGCTGCGCAAGCGCGCCGAGCGCGACGCCGAGGTCTACTTCCCCTCGCTGAGCTCGCGCACCCTGGTCTACAAGGGCATGCTCACCACCGCGCAGCTGGAGACCTTCTTCCCGGACCTGCTCGACGAGCGCTTCGCCAGCGCCATCGGCCTGGTCCACTCCCGGTTCAGCACCAACACCTTCCCGGCCTGGCCGCTGGCCCACCCCTACCGGTTCGTCGCGCACAACGGCGAGATCAACACCGTGATCGGGAACCGGAACTGGATGCGGGCCCGCGAGTCCGACCTGGAAACCGATCTGATCTCCGGCGATCTGGACCGCCTCTTCCCGATCTGCACCCCCGGTGCCTCCGACTCCGCGTCTTTCGACGAGGCCCTGGAGCTGCTGCACCTGGCCGGCCGCAGCCTGCCGCACGCCGTGCTGATGATGATCCCCGAGGCCTGGGAGAACCACGCCGAGATGGACGCCGCCCGGCGCGCGTTCTACCAGTACCACTCCTCCTTCATGGAGCCCTGGGACGGCCCGGCCGACATGGTCTTCTCCGACGGCACCGTGATCGGCGCCGTCCTGGACCGCAACGGCCTTCGCCCCTCCCGCTACTGGGTCACCGACGACGGCCTGGTGGTCCTGGCCAGCGAGTTCGGCGTGCTGGACATCGACCCGGCGACCGTGGTCCGCAAGGGCCGTCTGCAGCCCGGCAAGATGTTCCTGGTCGACACCGTGGCCGGCCGGATCGTCGAGGACGAGGAGATCAAGGCCGCCCTGGCCGCCGCCGAGCCGTACGCCGAATGGCTGCACGCCGGCCGGATCAAGCTCGACAAGCTCCCCGAGCGCGAGCACATCGTGCACACCCGCGCCTCGGTCACCCGCCGCCAGCAGACCTTCGGCTACACCGAGGAAGAGCTGCGGGTCCTGCTGGCCCCGATGGCCCGCACCGGCGGGGAGCCGCTGGGCTCCATGGGCTCGGACTCCCCGGTGGCGGTCCTGTCCGAGAAGCCGCGCCTGGTCTTCGACTACTTCGCCCAGCTGTTCGCGCAGGTCACCAACCCGCCGCTGGACGCCATCCGGGAGGAGCTGGTCACCAGCCTGGCCACCACCATCGGCCCGGAGACCAACCTGCTGGACCCCACGGCCGCGGCCTGCCGCCAGGTCGAGGTGGCCTTCCCGGTCATCGACAACGACGAGCTGGCCAAGCTCATCCACATCAACGCCGACGGCGACCTGCCCGGCCTGCGCGCGGTCACCGTCTCCGGCCTGTACCGCGTTGCCGGCGGCGGCGCGGCGCTGCGGGCCCGCCTGGAGGAGATCCGCGAAGAGGTCTCCAAGGCCATCGCCGGCGGCGCGCGCATCATCGTGCTCTCCGACCGGCACTCCGACGCCGAGCACGCCCCGATCCCCTCGCTGCTGCTCACCTCCGCGGTGCACCACCACCTGATCCGGGAGAAGACCCGGACCCACGTGGGCCTGGTCGTCGAGGCCGGGGACGTGCGCGAGGTGCACCACGTCGCGCTGCTGATCGGCTACGGCGCGGCCGTGGTCAACCCCTACCTGGCCATGGAGTCGGTGGAGGAGATGGCCGGCTCCGGCCACCTGGGCCTGATCGAGCCCGAGCAGGCCATCCGGAACCTGATCAAGGCGCTGGGCAAGGGCGTGCTGAAGGTGATGTCCAAGATGGGCATCTCCACGGTCGCCTCCTACCGCGGCGCGCAGATCTTCGAGGCCATCGGCCTGGCGCAGGACGTCGTCGACGAGTACTTCACCGGCACCTTCAGCAAGATCGCCGGCGTCGGCCTGGACACCCTGGCCGAGGAGACCGCGCGCCGGCACGCCCGGGCCTACCCCAAGCAGTCCGGTACCTCCCGCCTGGCGCACCGCCGGCTGGAGATCGGCGGGGAGTACCAGTGGCGCCGCGAGGGCGAGCCGCACCTGTTCGACCCGGACACGGTCTTCCGGCTGCAGCACTCCACCCGCGAGAAGCGCTACGACATCTTCAAGCAGTACACCTCGCGCGTGGACGAGCAGTCCGAGCGCCTGATGACGCTGCGCGGGCTGTTCACAATCAAGTCAGGCGAGCGAGCGCCGATCCCGATCGAGGACGTCGAACCGGTCTCGGAGATCGTCAAGCGCTTCTCCACCGGCGCCATGTCCTACGGCTCCATCTCCTACGAGGCGCACCAGACGCTGGCCATCGCCATGAACCAGCTGGGCGCCAAGTCCAACACCGGCGAGGGCGGCGAGGACGTCGAGCGCCTGCGCGACCCCGAGCGCCGCAGCGCGATCAAGCAGGTCGCCTCCGGCCGCTTCGGCGTCACCGCCGAGTACCTGGCCGAGGCCGACGACATCCAGATCAAGATGGCCCAGGGCGCCAAGCCCGGCGAGGGCGGCCAGCTGCCCGGCCACAAGGTGTACCCGTGGGTGGCCAAGACCCGGCACTCCACGCCGGGCGTCGGCCTGATCTCCCCGCCGCCGCACCACGACATCTACTCCATCGAGGACCTGGCGCAGCTGATCCACGACCTGAAGAACGCCAACCGCGACGCGCGCGTGCACGTCAAGCTGGTCGCCGAGGTCGGCGTCGGCACGGTGGCCGCGGGCGTGTCCAAGGCGCATGCCGACGTGGTCCTGATCTCCGGGCACGACGGCGGTACCGGCGCGAGCCCGCTGACCTCGCTGAAGCACGCCGGCGCGCCCTGGGAGCTCGGCCTTGCCGAGACCCAGCAGACGCTGCTGCTCAACGGCCTGCGCGACCGGATCGTGGTGCAGACCGACGGCCAGCTCAAGACCGGCCGCGACGTGCTGATCGCGGCGCTGCTGGGCGCCGAGGAGTACGGCTTCGCCACCGCCCCGCTGGTCGTCTCCGGCTGCATCATGATGCGGGTCTGCCACCTGGACACCTGCCCGGTGGGTGTGGCGACGCAGAACCCCGAGCTGCGCTCCCGGTTCAGCGGCCGGCCCGAGTTCGTGGTCACCTTCTTCGAGTACCTGGCCGAGGAGGTGCGCGAGCACCTGGCCGCGCTGGGTTTCCGGACCCTGCAGGAGGCCATCGGCCACGCCGAGCTGCTGGACACCCAGGCCGCGGTGGAGCACTGGAAGGCCGCGGGTCTGGACCTGGCCCCGCTGCTGCACGTCCCGGCGCTGCCGGAGGGCACCGCGCTGTACCAGACCCGCGAGCAGGACCACGGCCTGGACAAGGCCCTGGACCACCAGCTCATCGCGGTGGCGCAGCCGGCGATCCGCGACGGCGAGCCGGTGCGCGCGCAGTTCGAGATCCGCAACGTCAACCGCACCGTCGGCACGATGCTCTCGCACGAGGTGGTGAAGGTGCACCGCGGCGAGGGCCTGGCCGAGGGCACCATCGACCTGACCTTCGTGGGCTCGGCCGGCAACTCCTTCGGCGCGTTCCTGGCCCCGGGCATCACCCTGCGGCTGGAGGGCGACGCCAACGACTACGTCGGCAAGGGCCTGTCCGGCGGGCGCATCGTGGTCCGGCCGCACCGCGAGGCGGACTCGATCAACGCCGCGGCCGAGCGCAACGTGATCGCCGGCAACGTGATCGCCTACGGCGCCACCAGCGGCCGCGTGCACCTGCGCGGCACCGTCGGCGAGCGCTTCTGCGTCCGCAACTCCGGGGCCACCGCGGTCGTGGAGGGCGTGGGCGACCACGCCTGCGAGTACATGACCGGCGGCACGGTGGTCATCCTCGGCGAGCACGGGCGCAACCTGGCCGCCGGCATGAGCGGCGGCACCGCCTACGTGCTGGACCTGAAGGTCTCCCGCGTCAACTCCGAGATGGTCAACGTCGAGGCGCTGGACGCCGAGGACCGCGCCCTGCTGCACACCCTGGTGCAGGAGCACCAGGAGGAGACCGGATCCACCGTCGCCGAGACCCTTCTCGCGGACTGGGGCGCGAACGTCGGACGGTTCGCGAAGATCATGCCGGTCGACTACAAGCGGGTGCTCAGCGCCCGCGCCGCGGCCCAGGCCGCCGGCCTGTCCGAAGAGCAGACCCTCGACAAGATCATGGAGGCCACCCGTGGCTGACCCCCGTGGCTTCCTGACCACTCCGCAGGAGCACCCCGAGCGCCGCCCGGTCGCCGAGCGGGTCCAGGACTGGAAAGAGGTCTACAAGCCCGGCGGCCTGCTGCCGATCATCAACAAGCAGGCCGGCCGCTGCATGGACTGCGGCATCCCCTTCTGCCACAACGGCTGCCCGCTCGGGAACATCATCCCGGAGTGGAACGACCTGGTGTGGAAAGGCGACTGGGAGGGTGCCTCGGACCGGCTGCACGCGACCAACAACTTCCCGGAGTTCACCGGGCGGCTGTGCCCGGCGCCGTGCGAGACCGCCTGCGTGCTGGGGATCAACCAGCCGCCGGTGACCATCAAGAACGTCGAGGTCTCCATCATCGACCGGGCGTGGGAGGACGGGACCGTCAGGCCCCTGCCGCCCGAGCGCCTGTCCGGCCGCACGGTCGCGGTGATCGGCTCGGGCCCCTCGGGCCTGGCGGCCGCGCAGCAGCTGACCCGGGCCGGGCACACCGTCGCGGTCTACGAGCGCGCCGACCGGATCGGCGGCCTGCTGCGCTACGGCATCCCCGAGTTCAAGATGGAGAAGCGCCACCTGAACCGGCGCATCGAGCAGATGCGGGCCGAGGGCACCAAGTTCCGCCCCGGGATGCACATCGGCGTGGACCTCACGGGCGACGCGCTGCTGGCGCGCTACGACGCGATCGTGCTGGCGGTCGGCGCGACCAAGGCGCGCGAGCTGGACGTGCCGGGCCGTGACCTGGCCGGCGTGCACCAGGCGATGGACTACCTGCCGTACGCGAACAAGACGTGCGAGGGCGACTACCTGACCGCGCCGATCGACGCGTTCGGCAAGCACGTGGTGGTCATCGGCGGCGGCGACACCGGCGCGGACTGCCTCGGGACCGCCACGCGGCAGGGCGCCGAGTCGGTGACGCAGCTGGAGATCATGCCGCAGCCCGGCGAGGACCGGCCGGCCGGCCAGCCCTGGCCGACCTACCCGATGACCTTCCGCGTCACCTCGGCGCACGAGGAGAACGGCGAGCGGGTCTACGCGGTGTCCACCACCGAGTTCGTGGGCGACGACAACGGCCGGGTCAAGGCCCTGCGCCTGGTCGAGGTGAAGTTCGAGGGCGGGCGCCCGGTCCCGGTGGAGGGCACCGAGCGGGAGATCCCGGCCGACCTGGTGCTGCTGGCCATGGGCTTCGTCGGCCCCGAGCGCGGCAACGGCCTGATCGACCAGCTGGGCCTGGCCCTGGACGAGCGCGGCAACATCGCCCGCGACGGCGAGTACGCCACCAACGTGCCGGGCGTGTTCGTGGCCGGCGACGCCGGCCGCGGGCAGTCGCTGATCGTCTGGGCGATCGCCGAGGGCCGCTCGGCGGCCAGCTCGGTGGACGCCTACCTGTCCGGCTCGACCACCCTGCCCAAGCCGATCCCGCCGACGGCGCGGCCGGTGACGGTGTGACCGCCGGCGCGGCGGCTTCGGACGGCGGACCGTCCGGAGCCGCCGCGCCGTTTCGTCCGGCCGGACCTCAGTGCTGGTTGGCGATCAGGATCAGACCCAGGATCCACAGCAGCAGCGTGACGATCCCGAGTACGAACCCGGCCTGCGCCACGCCGCGGTTGGTGGCCTCGCCGCGGGCCACCCGGGTCAGCCCGATCCGGCCGAAGATGATCGCCAGGATGCTGGCCGGGCCGATCAGGAACCCGACGATGCCCAGCACCAGCGCGGCCGTGCCCATGCCGTTGCGGCGGCGGACCGGGGGAGCGCCGTATCCGCCGTAGTCGTAGCCCTGGCCGCCGCTGTAGGTCGGGTAGGCCTCGGGGGGCAGCGGGGGCGGGGGCGGGTACTGCTGGTCCGGGCCTGGGTACTGCTGGTCCGGCCCCGGGTACCGGGGCACCTCTCCCGGCTGCTGCTCGGGCTCCTGATTGCCGGGGCCCGGGGTCACCGCGGAGGCGGGAGGCTCGATGATCGGAGAGGAAGGAGGCTGAACCGGCTCTTCCGGCTCTTCCGGCGACCGGTCCGCGGGCTTGTCAGAGCTCTGCGAAGATGGCGGGGTCTGCGGGCTCTCGGGCTCCGCCGGCTGGTCCGGCTTCGGGGACCCCGAGGACTCCGAGGACTCCGAAGGTTCCGGCGGTTCCGGGGGAGTTGTCGTCATGGAGGCCAATTGTCTCCATGACTGCCGGTTCAATCCATACAGACACACGGTGAACGGCGGCCGAAAGTTGTGTTCGGAGCCGTGCGAACTTGTGAGACCCGAAAAAGCTACTAACGAGTAGGACATAAGGTAGTAGGCATGCGCCGCGCGAAAATCGTTTGTACCCTGGGCCCCTCGGCCGGAACCCTAGAGCAGCTCACCGCCCTGGTGGAAGCCGGCATGAATGTGGCCCGCCTGAATCTCTCCCACGGTTCCTATGAGGACCACGAGGAGCGATATCGCAACGTCCGGCAGGTCGCCACGACCAGCGGCCAGGCCATCGGCATCCTGGTCGACCTGCAGGGCCCCAAGATCCGCCTGGGAACCTTCGCCAACGGCAAGGAGGTCCTGGCCAACGGCGCGCAGTTCACCATCACTACGCGCGAGGTCGCCGGGGACGCCACCATCTGCGGCACCACCTACAAGGGGCTGCCCGGCGACTGCAAGCCCGGCGACAAGATCCTGGTCGACGACGGCAAGCTGGCCCTGGAAGTGGAGAGCGTCAGCGACACCGACGTGGTGACCCGGGTCCTGGAAGGCGGCCCGATCTCCAACAGCAAGGGCATCAACCTGCCCGGCGTCTCGGTCTCGGTTCCGGCGCTGTCCGAGAAGGACGAGCTGGACCTGCGCTGGGCCCTGGGCAAGCCGGAGACCGGCCACGGCAACCCCGGCGTGCGCGCCGACATGATCGCGCTGTCCTTCGTGCGCGACGCCGCCGACATCGAGCGCGTCCACGAGATCATGGACGAGATCGGGCACCGGGTCCCGGTGATCGCCAAGATCGAGAAGCCGCAGGCGGTGGCCAACCTGGACGCCATCGTCGACGCCTTCGACGCGATCATGGTGGCCCGCGGCGACCTGGGCGTGGAGCTGCCGCTGGAGCAGGTCCCGATGGTGCAGAAGCGCTGCATCACCCTGTCGCGCCGCAACGCCAAGCCGGTCATCGTGGCCACCCAGATGCTGGACTCGATGATCACCAACTCCCGCCCCACCCGCGCCGAGGTCTCCGACGTGGCCAACGCGGTCCTGGACGGCACCGACGCGGTGATGCTCTCGGCCGAGACCTCGGTCGGCGCCTACGCGGTGCAGACCGTGGAGACCATGGCCAAGATCATCACCGCGGCCGAGGAGGAGACCCTGTCCGCCGGCTTGAAGCCGGCCCTGAGCAAGCCGCGCACCAAGGGCGGCGCCGTCGCCCGCGCGGCGGCCGAACTCGGCGAGAACCTGTACGCCAAGTACCTGATCGCCTTCACCGAGAGCGGCGACACCGCCCGCCGGCTGTCCCGCTACCGTCCCCCGACACCGCTGATCGCCTTCACCCCGCACAACGAGATCCGCAACCAGCTCGCGCTCAGCTGGGGCATCCGCACCTTCTGCAGCCCCGAGGTCGAGCACACCGACGACATGGTCCGCCAGGTCGACACCGAGCTGCTCCAGCTGGAGCTGAGCAAGACCGGCGACACGGTCGTCATCATCGCCGGCTCCCCGCCCGGCATCCCCGGCTCCACCAACGCGGTCCGCGTCCACCGCGTCGGCGACGCCATCAGCGGCGTCGCGCCGGCCTACCGCGAGGAGCGGTAGGGCGGGCCTGTTCGGCCCGGCGGCCTCATGAGGAGTTGCCGGGCTGGTGATTTTCGCGCTGCGGCGCTGTTCCGGATCCGGGGCGGCGTCGTTTTCGCTTTTTGGGGGTGGGGGGCCGGGCTGACTCAGAGCGCGTGCCCGATGCGGTTGATCTGTGGGTTTAAGGGCTTTTCTTACGGCTTCGCGCATGGTTTACGGGATCCGCTGGTGGCGCAGTTCGGGTGAGCGTTGCGGGTCGCGTTGGCGGCCGGCGGTTCGGCTGGGCACGACCGCGCATGAGTCCGAGTCACTGCGCACACGTTGATCTGGCGGCCGTCTGCCGCGTTTGGTGGGCACCTAAGATCAAGAGCAGGCGCCTCCGGCGGGCGCTCTACAGCGGGGGGTGCCCCCTGCTGGCCTGCTTGATGCCGGCGGTCCGCGACTGTTCGGCTTTGTCTTCGTGCGTGGGCGCGCCTCGGTGTTCGGTGGCGGTGCTGCTTGTGGTCGCCAGTGTTCCGGGTCCCCCGAACACAACCCCTATTGGTGCGTGGGCTGTTGGTGGGGCGCGAAAAAGCCCGTCCATCGTTGCCGATGAACGGGCTTCGGGCCTTGCCTCGCGATATGTGCTCCGGGTGGGACTCGAACCCACACTGAATGGTGTTTGAGACCATCTTCTCTGCCGATTGGAATACCGGAGCAGCATTCTTGGTGCGAGCCGGGCCATTTCGCGCAGGCGCGAACGGTTCCCGCTCGGCTTCAGCATACCGAACCGCAGACCCACCCCCGCAACCGACTTCCCCGCAGGTAGGCTCGTACTGAAAAGAAACCGGCACCGCCGCCCAGTGAGGACCCCATGGCCACCGAGTCCACCCCTGCCCGTCGAGTGATCATTGCCGAGGATGAGGCGCTGATCCGCTTGGACCTTAAGGAGATGTTGCAGGAGGAGGGTTACGAGGTCGTCGCCGAGGCTGCTGACGGGGCCGCGGCGGTGCGGTTGGCCGAGGAGCATCGGCCGGATCTGTGCATCTTCGATGTGAAGATGCCGGTGTTGGACGGGATCACGGCTGCCGAGCAGGTGATCGAGGCTCGGATCGCGCCGGTGCTGATCCTCACCGCCTTCTCGCAGCGGGAGCTGGTCGAGCGGGCGGCTGAGGCCGGGGTGATGAACTACCTGGTGAAGCCGTTCACCAAGGAGAAGCTGGTGCCGGCCATCGAGATCGCGGTGTCGCGGCACACGCAGCTGACCGCGCTGGAGGGCGAGGTCGCGGACCTGGCCAGCCGGTTGGAGACGCGCAAGCTGGTGGACCGGGCCAAGGGTGTGCTGCAGACCGCCCACGGGATGACCGAGCCGGAGGCCTTCCGGTGGATCCAGAAGACGTCCATGGACCGGCGGATGACGATGCGGGAAGTCGCCGAGGTGGTCATCAGCGGGTCGACCGCGGTGGGGTCGCCGGCCGGGGGGCAGCCGCAGACGCCGGCCAAGGCCGAGTGAGGCACCATAACGATCTTGTGATCCGGCCGGTGGCTGTGACGGGTGTCACGCCGCCGGCCGTTGTCGTGTCCGGGGCTTGATCGACGCGTGCGCGGTGCCTGCGGGGGGCGGCTTCCGTAATATGCCCGCGGCCAGGACGCTGATTACCGTGCTCCGGTGACCCCGAGGCGGCGGGCTTCGAAGATCAACGGACCTCAACTCCGTACCCTGTCGGGAACCATGCCACTTGCGGGCTTTTGGCTCTGGTGAGCGCCTCGGCCCGGTTGGTAACGAGAGCATCACGCGATCTCCGACCCCCTCCCCACGCGTGACGTTCGGCACTAGCCTTCCCATCACCCATTGTGGTGACCGCGTGAATTCGGACGAGTACCAATGCCCAATCGGCTCCGGTGCTCGTCCGACGATCAGGGAGGATCTGGAAGTGCGGACCATCAACCGAGTGCGGGCCGGCGCTTTGATTGCCGCGGGCGTGTTCGCGCTTTCGGCTTGTGCCGGCAGCTCGTCGAAATCGTCGGGCAGCTCTTCGTCAAGTTCCAACGGGAGCGGAAGCTCCACTTCGGCCGCCAACAACGGCAAGCCCACGCTGGAGATCGGCGTGCAGGGTCCGTTGTCGGGCGCCAACCAGGCCCTGGGCCTGAACATCGACTGGGGCGTCAAGCTCGCCGTCCAGCAGGAGAACGCCAAGGGCGACCTGCCCTTCAACCTGGCCGTCAAGGAAGCCGACGACCAGGGTGACCAGTCCAAGGGCGCCGACGCGGCGAACCTGCTGATCCAGGACACCAAGGTCGTCGGCCTCGTGGGCCCGGCCTTCTCCGGCCCGACCGCCGCCGCGGGCAAGCTCTTCTCCGACGCCCACCTGGTGGCCGTCAGCCCCTCGGCGACGCGTCCGTCGCTGACGTCCTCGGGCTTCACCACCTTCTACCGCGTCGTGGCCAACGACGACGTGCAGGGTCCGGCGGCCGCCGACTACATGGCCAAGGTGCTCAAGGCGCCGAACGTCTACGTGGTCGACGACAAGTCGCAGTACGGCCAGGGTCTGTCCACCGCGATCGTCGCCGAGCTGAAGAAGGACGGCGTCACGGTCGAGACCGACAGCGCCGCGGCCGGCACGCAGGACTACTCGCAGCTGGCCTCCAAGGTCGCCGGCTCGCCGGCCAAGGCCATGTACTACGCCGGCTACTACGCCGACGGCGGCGTGTTCGCCAAGGCGCTGAAGGCGGCCGGCTACGGCGGCACGATGCTCTCCGGCGACGGGTCGAAGGACCCGAACTTCATCACCACCGCCGGCCAGGACGCGGCCCAGGGCTGGCAGTTCACCTGCCCGTGCCTGGACGCCGGCAGCGACCCGAAGTACGCGGCCTTCGCCACGGCCTACAAGGCGCTGGCCAACGCGGCCCCCGGCACGTACTCCATCGAGGGCTACGACGCCGCCAACACGATCATCAGCGTCCTGAAGAGCCTGAACACCGCCACCCCGACCCGTCAGGCCGTGGCCGACGGCGTGGGCAAGGTGGACTACCAGGGTCTGTCCAAGGAGATCAAGTTCACCCCCACCGGTGACGTCTCCGGGACCTCGATCTACGCCTACAAGATCAGCGGCAATGACATCACGCTGATCGGCGACATCTCCAAGCTGATCGCCGGCAGCTGACCTGAGACAGGGCCGGTGCCCGCACCCCTTCGGGCGGGCACCGGTGCACCGCCCACTGATCTCCCGGCGCCCGGGTCAGCCAGGCCCGACAGCGTCGCAAAGACGACGACACCCGCGAGCCGTGGCCCGCTGAAATTTCACAGCGGGCCACGGCTTTCGCGTGGCATCGGGCCACCCCCGCAACCCTGACGCCTCCTGCACAGGAAGCCCTTTATGTACATCACCCAACACTTTTGGGAGCTGCTGTTCCAAGGGATCAGGCTCGGCTCCCTCTACGCCCTGATCGCCATCGGCTACACCATGGTCTACGGTGTGCTCCAGCTGATCAACTTCGCTCACAGCGAGGTGTTCATGTCCGGCGCCCTGGGCGGCGTGTTCATGCTCACCGCGCTGGTCGGGACCAACGGCAACACCCCCAGCGGCTTCTCCGCCGTCGAGTACACGGCCCTGGCCCTGATCGCCGGTGCGGCGGTGGGCGCGGCGATCGCGTTCTCGCTGGAGCGCGTGGCCTATCGGCCGCTGCGTAAACGCCACGCTCCGAAGCTGGTCTACCTGATCACCGCGATCGGCGCCTCGATCTTCCTGTACAACCTGGCCGGCAAGCTGTTCGGCCGCAACAACCTGCAGGTCCCGGAGTCCTTCCATTCCGGAAAGGTTTTCGTCCTGCCCGGTACCGGCCCCTCGGGCCCGCGCACCGTCCGGACCCTGGACATGCTGATCATCATCACCGCGGTGGTCATGATGGTCGCGCTGGACCTGCTGATCAGCCGCACCAAGCTGGGCGCCGGCATCCGGGCCGTGGCCCAGGACGCCGAGACCGCGCAGCTGATGGGCGTGGACGTCAGCAAGGTGATCTCCCGGACCTTCATCATCGGCGGTCTGCTGGCCGGCGTCGGCGGCGTGCTCTACGCCATGTTCCACGCGGTGAACTACACGATGGGCTTCGTCCCGGGCATCAAGGCGTTCACCGCCGCGGTGCTCGGCGGCATCGGCAACGTCCGCGGAGCCATGCTCGGCGGTCTGCTGCTGGGTATCGTGGAGACCTTCAGCCAGGGCATCTTCAAGCTGGAGTGGGTCGACGTGGTCTCCTTCGTGGTGCTGGTCGCCGTGCTGCTGATCCGGCCGACGGGCATCCTGGGCGAGCGGACGGGGAGGGCGGCGTGACGACCTCGATCTCCGAGCTGTCGGCACAGGTCCGGCAGCTGCGCAGAAGCGACTCCTGGTGGAAGAACCCGATGATCGGCCGGCTGGCCGCCATCCTGGCCGCCGCGCTGGTCGTCAGCATCCTGACGAACAAGGTGCAGGGCTCCTCGTCCGACTACACGCTGCTGTTCAAGAACAGCTGGTTCTCCGGGCGCGGCGCCGGCTTCCTGGTCGGCGGCGTGGTGCTCTGGTTCCTCGCCGAGGTCTGGCGGATCCGGGGCCTGAGCCGGATCGCCTCGCAGGCCACGGCGCCGGTGCGGCAGGTCAAGGACATCAAGGCCCTGAAGAACATCTGGGTCAAGCGCACCTCGCTGCTGGTCCTGGTCGTGGTGGCCGTGATGCTGCCGACCCTGGGCATGTTCACCCTGCCGTACTTCCAGTCCGTGCTGGCCGGCCAGGTCGGCGTGTACGTGCTGGCCGCGCTCGGGCTGAACGTGGTGGTCGGCTGGGCGGGCCTGCTGGACCTGGGCTACATCGCGTTCTTCGCGATCGGCGCGTACACCACCGCCATCTTGTCCGGCAAGCTGCCCATCGGCGCCGACGGCAACCCCGAGGCGCACCCGCCGATCCACCTGAACCTGTTCTTCGCCTTCCCGATCGCGGTCCTGCTGACCATGACCGCCGGTCTCATCCTGGGCGCCCCGACGCTGCGGTTGCGCGGGGACTACCTGGCGATCGTGACGCTGGGCTTCCACGAGATCGTGCTGACCATCGCGCGGAACAACCCGAAGAACATCACCGGCGGCCCGCTGGGCGCCACCGGCATTCCCACGTTCCGGTTCAACCTGTTCGGCATCCACTACGACTGGGACACCACCGACTCCAAGCCGTATTGGTACCTGGCGATCGCGCTGATCATCATCGTGGTGTTCGCCTTCCGGCGGCTGGAGAACTCCAAGGTCGGCCGGACGTGGACGGCGATCCGCGAGGACGAGGTGGCCGCGGCCGCCTCGGGTGTGCCGACGGTGAAGTACAAGCTGATGGCCTTCGCGATCGGCGCCTCCACCTCCGGCTTCGCCGGCGTGCTGGCGACGGCGAAGATCACCGCGATCACCCCGGAGAACTTCCCGCTCGCGGTGTCCATCTTCGTGCTCGCCTACGTCATCTTCGGCGGCATGGGCTCGCTGACCGGAGTGATCGTCGGCGCCTCGCTGATGACCTTCCTGCCGGCCTTCCTGCAGGGCCCGCCCTCGTGGTTCAACGGCGGCCAGCCGGTGGTGGACCCCAAGGACATCCCGATGTGGATCGGCGCGATCCTGCTGGTCATGATGATCTTCCGGCCCCAGGGCCTGATCCCGTCCAAACGCCGGGCGCAGGAGCTGGCCCAGGCCGAGCACGGCGTGGGCGACGCCGACGCGATGACCGAGCCCGCGGAAGGAGTGGCGCCGTGAGTACGAGCACTGAGACGGTGCCGCAGCCGCGGGCCGAGCAGGGCCGGGCGGTGCTGCGGGCCGAGGGCGTCACGCTCCGGTTCGGCGGCCTGACCAGCCTGGACCACGTCGGCCTGACCCTGCACAGCGGGGAGGTCCTGGCGGTCATCGGCCCCAACGGCGCCGGCAAGACCTCGCTGTTCAACAGCCTGACCGGGGTGTACCTGCCCCAGGAGGGCTCGATCGAGTTCATCCCGGACGGCGGCTCGCCGGTCCCGCTGGTGCGCCTGACGCGCGTCACCCGCCGCCGCGCCAGCCGCAAGCCGCACCTGGTGAACCGCGCGGGCATCTCGCGCACGTTCCAGAACATCCGGCTGTTCAACGCCCTGACGGTCCTGGAGAACGTCCAGATCGCCGCCGAGACCCGCAGCGCCTCCGGCCCGGTCGGGGTCATGCTCGGGCTGCCGCGCAACCGCAAGAACGAGCGGGCCGCGCGGAAGCACTCGCGCGACATGCTGGAGTTCGTGGGGCTGCGCGGCAAGGAGAGCGACATCGCCGGCTCGCTGTCCTACGGCGACCAGCGGCGTCTGGAGATCGCCCGCGCCCTGGCCAGCGACCCGAAGGTGCTGCTGCTCGACGAGCCGGCGGCCGGCACCAACCCCTCGGAGAAGCTGGGCCTGGCGCAGCTGATCACCCGCATCAACACCGAGCTGGGCATCAGCATCCTGCTGATCGAGCACGACATGCGCCTGGTGATGTCGGTCGCGCACCGGATCACGGTGCTGAACTTCGGCAAGGTGATCGCCTCCGGCGCGCCCTCCGAGGTGCAGCAGAACCCGGCGGTCATCGAGGCCTACCTGGGCAGCGAGGCGGCCGAGGAGGCGGTGGCCGAGGCGGCAGCGGAGGCCGAACCGGTGCCGGCGGCGCCGGTGGTCGACGCGGTGCAGGCCGAGGCTGGGGCGGCGGCTGCTGAGGCTGGGTCCGAGCCGGCTGAGGCTGCGGCTGATGAGGCTGAGTCGAGCACAGCTGCCGAGTCCGAAGCCGACGCGCCGGTGATCGAGGCCGCGGCCGAGGAGACCCCGGCCGCTGAGGAGTCGTCGGAACCGGCTGAGGAGCCGGCAACCGAGGAACCCGCTGCCGAACCCGCGGCGCAGGAGTCCCCGGCCACCGAGGAATCCGCCAGCGAGGAATCCGCCGCCGAGGCTCAGGCCGAGGCGCAGGCGGCTTCGGCCACCGAGTCCGCCGAGACCGAGTCCGCCGAGACCGAGGCTGCCGAGTCCACCGGGACCGCCGAGGAATCCGCCCAGGAATCCGCTGCGGAAACCGGCTCCAAGACCGGATCCCCGGCCCGCGACACCAACGAGGAGGGGTCCGCATGAGCGAGGCGACCACCATCCCCGGTCCGCGCACCGAGACGTCCTCCGCCGAAGGCACTCCGCTTCTGGAGCTCCGTTCGGTCGAGGTCGCCTATGGCGGCATCGTGGCCCTGAAGGGCATAGACCTGGAGGTCCGGCAGGGCGAGATCGTGGCCCTGCTCGGTGCCAACGGCGCCGGCAAGACCACGACCCTGCGCACCGTCTCCGGGCTCCTCAAGCCGCGCTCCGGCGAGGTCCTGTACGCCGGCGAGGCCCTGACCGGCATCCCGGCGCACAAGATCGTCCAGCTGGGCATCGGCCACTCCCCGGAGGGCCGGCGCATCTTCTCCCGGATGACCGTCCTGGAGAACCTCCAGATGGGCGCCTACCGCTTCAAGTCGGTCTCCCAGAAGGACCTGGACCAGGTCTTCGAGCTGTTCCCGCGGCTGCACGAGCGGCGCACCCAGCTCGGCGGCAACCTGTCCGGCGGCGAGCAGCAGATGCTCGCCATCGGCCGGGCCATGATGGGCCAGCCCAAGCTCCTGCTGCTCGACGAGCCCTCGATGGGTCTGGCGCCGCTGATCGTGGCCCAGATCTTCGAGATCATCGAGCGCATCAACGCCCTGGGCACCACCATCCTGCTGGTCGAGCAGAACGCGGCGCAGGCGCTGAAGCTGGCGAACCGGGGCTACGTCCTGGAGACCGGCGAAGTCCGGATGAGCGCTCCGGCCTCGGAACTGCTGAACGACCCGCGCGTCCGCGAGGCCTACCTCGGCGAGACGGCGGAAAGTACCGAGAGCACCGAGAGCACCGAGAGCACGGAGTAGTACCGGCAGTACCCCATCAGCGGCCGTCGTCCCTCGCCCTCAGGCGTCGGACGACGGCCGCTGTGGTTCTAGGCCAAGCGCTCCATGGCCGCCTCCAAGAACGCGTCACGCCGCCGCTCCAGCGTCGGCCGATCGAGGTCGGACCGTCCCTGGTCCTGGATCACCGGCGTGAACTCGGCCATCGTCGGCGGCGTGCTCAGCGCGGCCACGACGTCCCAGTACGCCAGATCCTCGACCCGGCCCTGCCCGCTGCCCGTCAGATAGCCGGCCAGCACCGCCTCGGCGTACTCCCCGCCGAACATCAGCGCCGCGTCCAGCCGGATCGAGGCCACGTCCAGGCCCGGCTCCCCGATCCCGGCGCAGTCCCAGTCCACGAACCCGCTCAGCCCCGCGCCGACCCACAGCGTGTTCCCCAGCCACAGATCGCCGTGGACCAGCCCCGGGTCGCCCTCGGGAACCGGACGCCGCGCCACCGCCTCCTCGGCCGCGAGCAGCAGGTCGCTCGCGCCCTGGCGCCGGCGCGCGCCGGCGAAGTCGACCGATTGGATCGGCCGGGTCTTGTGCGCCATCCCGTCCAGCGCGCCGAGCGGCACGCCGCGCAGCGCGGCCGTGGCCCGGCCGTACTCGGCGAGCAGCTCCGGCGTCGGCTCCTCCGGGACGCGGCTGCTGCCCTCGACCACGGTGCTCAGCAGCGCCAGCGCGCCGGCCTCGGCGCCGGTCGGGTCGTGGGCGATCAGGCGGGCGCTCGGGACGCCGTGCTGCTCGGCGATCTCCAGCAGCCGGGCCTCGACGCCGAAGCCCTCGCGCTGCTCCTGGTTCTCGGGGTCGCCGACCCGCAGCACCACGGCCCGGCCGTCGTCCAGGCGCAGCATCCACGGGTTCGAGCCCTCGCGCAGACCCGCGGCGCCGGCCAGGGTCGCCCGCGAGTGGCCCGGCAGCGTCAGGCGCGTGAGGACCCATTCCAGTACCGGCTCGGCGATCTCATTCATGGTGCAAGACCATACGCACCGCCCCTCACAGGGCGCCCAGGCCCCCGATCGACGATGTGCGGCTCAGGAGAACGGCCACGTCCGCGCCGGCAGCGGTGCCCGCACCGTGGGGCCGCCCTCCCCGTCGGAGAACGTGAAGCCGTTCACCGTCGCGTCGCGCGGCACGTCGTAGTAGATGTCGAGCTCGTACCGGTCGTGCGACCCCACCTGCGCGATCTCCAGCGGCTGGCGCTTCACCTCCTGCGCGGGGTAGGAGACCGGGATCGAGGCCCCGGCCGTGGTCGTCAGCGCCGTCTTGTGGGTGTCGAAGGAGTGCGTGAACGTGTCGACGTTGGTCAGCGCGATCCGGACCAGGCAGAACTGGCCGTCCGCCTCCTGCTCGCCGTGCGTGCCGATGACCTCCGACAGCCCGCAGGACATCCGCAGCGGCTCCACGACGATCTTGCCGCTGGTGTACGGGCTCTGCGACGGCAGTACGATCTCCTTGGGCCGCAGCGTCTCGTTCACGGGGTCCGGCGCCAGGGCCGGCCCGGAGGCGGCAGCGGCCTTCGCGGATCCCGCGGCGGACGCGGCCGGGCCGGTGTGGGACGCGGCGGGCCGGGCCGCGACGGCGACCGCGGTGGCCACCGCGGCCCCGGCGAGCAGGCTGCCGAGCGCGACGACGGTGTCGCGGCGTGCGGGTCGAAAGGTCACGTTCCTTGGATACGCCGGGCCCCGTGTCTTGTATAGCCCTGTGTAGTTGTACGGCCCTGCGAAGCCCCTCAGATCCCGCACGCCTCGTAGAGCATCTCCGTCACCAGCCCCGGCCGCAGCTGCGCGACGAACACCTGCTCCACGGGCTCGCTCTGCCCGGCGGCCGGTCCGGTGGTGTGCGCGGTGAACTCCACGCCCAGATCCTGGCTCCAGCGCGGCGCGTGCTCGCAGTCGTCGACGTGCCAGTGCGTCGACACGCGCGCCGTCTGTCCCGGGACCACCGTGACCGGCAGCTCGGTGCCGGTGATGGTGACGCCGGGCCGGAACGCGGTGACCTTGTCCACGCTCCACGTCTGCGCCCCGGCCGACTCGACCGTGAAGGTCAGGTCGAAGCCCTCCGGATCGTCCGGCGCGCCGATCGGCTGCGTGGCGTCGATCGCGGAGGCGGAGATCTCATCGCCGGGCCGTGCGCACTGCGTGGCCCGCTGACGCATATACGTGTCCCATATAGCGTCGGTGAGCGGATAGGCGTAGTCGTGGCCTGCTTCGGGATTCTGCGGAGTGCTGATGCTATAGCGAACCGTGATCGGCAATACCGGAAGGAACCCATATACGTCGCATGCATATGGAAGCGTTACCGGTACCGAAGCAGTGCTGCCCGCACCCAAACCTTGGGCCGGCCACATGGAGGCCGACCCGAGCCGCGTCCCCACCGCATCCCACAGCTCAGCGCTGACCACCTCCAGCCGCGTCGCGGCGTTGTTGGTCAGCTGCAGGCCCAGCACTGCGTGGTCGGCACTGTTCCCGGCCTGGAGTGTGGTGGTGCCCAGCCGGACCTTGTACAGGTCGACGTCCATCTGTGAGGGCGTCGGGACCGGCTGCGGCGCCGCCTCCCGCCGCCCGGCCGCCGGCCACACGGCCAGGGCCAAGACGGTCGCCGCGGCGCACACCCCGGCGATCCGGACTCGGCGGGGGAGTCGCCTGATGCGCGCGTCGAGGCCCTCGGGCCCGTCGTCGCCGCCGCGGATCGTCTCCCGGTCGCTGGTGGCCGAGTTCGGCCCTTCCCCGGGCAGTGAGTCGTCGTCGACGAGCTCGATGACGAGTTCGTCCTCGTCGTCGCCGGGTTCCGGATCGCCTCCCATGGGCGCATTGTCCGTCCGGTGTGGACCTTGCGCCAGAGGATCAGCGGTGCGTTGTCGGCGCACCGCCGCGGGTCATCCCTTGACCAGGCAGGTGATGCGGCTGGTGCAGACCCGCCGGCCGTCCTGGTCGGTGACGACGATCTCGCTGACCACCAGCGTGCGCCCGGCGTGCAGCACCCGGCAGGTGCCGGTGACCAGGCCCTCCTTGGCCGAGCGGTGGTGCGTGGCGTTGATGTCCACGCCGACGACCTGCTTGTCCACGCCGGCGTGCAGCGAGGCCATCAGCGAGCCCAGGGTCTCGGCCAGCACCACCGAGGCGCCGCCGTGCAGCAGCCCGTAGACCTGGGTGTTGCCGGCGACCGGCATGGTCCCGACGATCTCCTCCTTGGTCGCGGAGGTGATGACGATGTCCATGCGCTCGGTCAGGTGGCCGGCGCCGATCTCGTTGAACATCGCCGCGATCTGATCGGCCTCGGACACCTGGTTGTTCTGGTCTATCGACATCGCGGGGCCTTCCTCGGGCGGGACAGGGCGGGACGGGGCAGGGCCGGCGCCGGGGCTCAGGCGCACGGCGGCAGCGGAAAACTACACCACATTAACTGCAACGTGTTACAGCCAGCCTAACCACCGCCGAGTTGCCCCGGCCTGTCGGTACCTCGCCCTAGGATTCATACCGTGAGCCCCGCCAAGAAGACCCCCGAGTCCACCGCAAGCCGCCCCGTCCTGCTCCTGCTGGACGGCCATTCCCTGGCGTACCGGGCGTACTACGCGCTGAAGGAGGCCGACCTGCGCACCACCACCGGTCAGCCCACCGGCGCGGTGCAGGGGTTCACGTCGATGCTGATCAACACGCTGCGCGACGAGCAGCCCACGCACGTCGCCGTCGCCTTCGACGTCTCGCGCCAGACCTTCCGGACCGAGAAGTTCCCCGAGTACAAGGCCAATCGCTCGGCCTCCCCGGACGACTTCAAGAGCCAGATCGGGCTGATCGACGAACTGCTCGCGGGCCTGGGCATCACGGTCATCCGCAAGGAGGGCTACGAGGCCGACGACGTCATCGCGACCCTGACCACCCAGGCCGCCGCCGACGGCTACGAGGTCCGCATCCTCACCGGCGACCGGGACTCGCTCCAGCTGGTCACCGAGGACGTCACCGTGCTCTACCCCAAGCGCGGCGTGTCCGACCTGTCGCGCTTCACCCCGGCCGCGGTCGAGGAGAAGTACGAGCTCACCCCGCAGCAGTACCCCGACTTCGCCGCGCTGCGCGGCGACCCCTCGGACAACCTGCCGAACATGCCCGGCGTGGGGGAGAAGACCGCCGCCAAGTGGATCCGCGAGTTCGGCTCGCTGACCGACCTGGTGGCGCGCGCCGACGAGGTCAAGGGCAAGGCCGGGGAGACGCTGCGGGCGCACCTGGAGCAGGTGCGGCTCAACCGCGAGCTGACCGAGCTGGTCAAGGACGTGCCGCTGCTGTCGGCCCCGGCGGACCTGGCCTGGGCCTCCGAGGGCGACCCGGAGGCGGTGTACCAGCTGTTCGACGCGCTGGAGTTCTCCACCTCCATGCGCGACCGGGTCTCGCCGCTGCTGGCCTCCTCGGCCGCGGACAGCCCGGTGGGCGAGGCCGTCGAGCTGCAGGGGCAGGTGCTGGAGGCCGGGCAGCTGGCCGACTGGCTGACCGCGAACGCCCCCGGCACCGGGGCCACCGGCGTCTCGGTGCACGGCACCTGGGGCCGCGGGACCGGCGACGTCAGCGGCCTGGCTTTCGCCAGCACCGACGGCAAGGCCGCCTACGTGGACCTCACGCAGCTCGACGCCGCCGACGAGACGGTGCTGGCGGCCTGGCTGGCCGACGCCGAGCGCCCCAAGGTCCTGCACGACGCCAAGGGCCCGACCCTGGCCCTGGCCGCCCGCGGCCTCACCCTGGCCGGCGTGGTCGCCGACACCGCGCTGGAGGCCTACCTGGCCCAGTCCGGCCGCCGCTCCTTCGAGCTGGAGCCGCTGGCCGAGGAGGTCCTGGGCCGCCGCCTGACCCCGGCCGGCGCCGACGCGAACCAGGGCACGCTGTTCGCCGACGAGGACGCCGAGGCCGAGCGCCAGATGGCCGCCGCGCACGCGGTCCTGGACCTGGCCGAGGCGCTGCGCGAGAAGCTCGCCGACACCGGCGCCATGCCGCTGCTCACCGACATCGAGCTGCCGCTGGTCGGCGTGCTGGCCGAGATGGAGCAGGTCGGCATCGCCATCGACGACCGGCTGTTCCAGGACCTGGAGAAGGGCTTCACCAGCGAGGCGACCAAGGAGGTCGACGCCGCCCGCAAGGAGGCCGGTGTCGAGACCCTGAACCTGGGCTCGCCCAAGCAGCTGCAGGAAGTGCTCTTCGAGAACCTGGGCATGCCCAAGACCAAGAAGATCAAGACCGGCTACACCACCGACGCCGACTCCCTGGCGTGGCTCCAGGCCCAGACCCAGCACCCGTTCCTGGACCACCTGCTGCGCTGGCGCGAGGTGAACCGGCTGCGCACCGTGGTCGAGGGCCTGTCCAAGTCGGTCTCGGCCGACACCCGCATCCACACCACCTACAACCAGATGATCGCCGCCACCGGCCGGCTGTCCTCGGTGGACCCGAACCTGCAGAACATCCCGATCCGCACGCTGGAGGGCCAGCAGATTCGCAAGGCCTTCATCGCAGGTCCCGGCTACGAGTCCCTGATGACCGCGGACTACAGCCAGATCGAGATGCGCATCATGGCCCACCTGTCCGAGGACCAGGGCCTGATCGACGCCTTCACCTCCGGTGAGGACCTGCACAACACCGTCGCCTCCAAGGTCTTCGAAGTCGACCCGACCGCCGTCGACCCCGAGCACCGCCGCCGCATCAAGGCCATGAGCTACGGCCTGGCCTACGGCCTGTCCGCCTTCGGCCTGTCCCAGCAGCTCGGCATCGAGACCGGCGAGGCCGCCAAGATGATGGAGGACTACTTCCAGCGCTTCGGCGGCGTCCGCGACTACCTCCACGACCTGGTCGTCCAGGCCCGGGCCACCGGCTACACCGAGACCATGTTCGGCCGCCGCCGCTACCTCCCGGACCTGGCCAGCGACAACCGCCAGCGCCGCGAGATGGCCGAGCGCATGGCCCTGAACGCCCCCATCCAGGGCTCCGCCGCGGACATCATCAAGGTGGCGATGATCCGCGTCCGCGAAGCCCTGCGCGAGGAGCAGCTGAAGTCCCGCATGCTCCTGCAGGTCCACGACGAACTCGTCCTGGAGATCGCCCCCGGCGAGGCCGAGCGCGTCGAGGAACTGGTCCGCCGCGAGATGGGCTCGGCCGCCGAGCTGCGCGTGCCCCTGGACGTGTCGGTCGGCGTCGCCGCGAACTGGGCGGACGCCGCCCACTGAGGTACTTGCTTTGCGGTCTGCCGGATGCCCGGCCGGGTGCCGCGCCCGAACAGTGTCGCCGCACCCGGACCCCGCCTACGTGCTCTGAACCACCGCCCCGACCGCCTGCGCGTCCTCGGCTCCGAGCGTCGCGGCGACCGGTTCCGGCGCGGTGCGCGCCATCAGGCACGCCGTCACCGAGGCCGTCGCGGTCACCAGCGAGCACGCCGCGGCGGCCGTCACGATGGCGCCGGCCGAGTCGTGCGCGAAGCCGACGATCACCGTCGTCTCCAGCACGATGCCGCCGAGCACCACCGCCGAGACCACATGCGAGCGGCGCGCGACGCCGTCCAGCAGCGCCAGGTTCACCAGCGCCAGCAGCGCGCCCACGCTCGTGAAGACCCAGCCCTCCGCGCCGAGGTCGAAGCCGCCGGGGGTCGCGTACTTCTCCCCGAACGCCACCCCGATCAGCGGATCGCGGCCCACCCCGGCGATCGCCACCCCGAGCACCCCGATCCCGCCGGTCAGCGCCAGCGACACCAGCAGCGCACGCCGCCGCTCCACCGGCCGCGCCAGCCGCGGATACGCCAGCATCGCCACGAAACTCGGCGCGAAGAACGCCGCCCGCGCCAGCAACGCCCCGGTGTTGTACCGCCCCAGGTCGCCGTCGGTCAGGTAGCGGCTGGCCAGCAGCGTGTCGAGCACCGTCAGCAGCAGGATGCCGCCGAGCCCGCCGGTCGCGCGGAGCACCTCGGGCAGGTAGCCGTGGTGGTGGTCGCGGCGCGCCGCCGACTGCTCAGCCTCCTGCCACGCCGGTTCGGCAGCCGGTCCCGCAGGCAGCTCAGCACCCTGCCGTGCCGCCGCTCCCGGTTCCGCACCCGCCACGGCCGCGCCGGCCACCGCCTCCCCCCGCAGCAACCACCGCCCGGCCACCGCCGCGAACGCCCAAGCCGCCGTCTGCGCCGCCATCACCGTCGTCGGCGATACCTGTGCCGAAGCCGCCACCGCCCCGATCGCCAGCCGCGACCCCTGCGCGGCCAGGTACAGCACCGTCATCGTCATGAACCGCGACGTCCCCTGCGCGATCCCCAAGTACGACGCGAACACCGTGTTCGCCGCCAGCGACACCCCCGTCCACGCAACACCCCCGACCGTCACCGACGGCAGCAGCGCCGCGATCGCCGGCGCGAGGGCCACGAACACCGCCGCGACCCCCGCCGCGACCGCCAGTCCCCGCCGGCGCAGCCCGCGCACCAGCGCGGCGCGCGCTGGCTGCGGGGCGTCCGCCAGCACCGCCAGCCGTCGCGCGTTGATCGCCTGGACCGCCAGCCCCGGCACCGTCCCGATCAGGAACACCGACAGCAGCGTCCCCAGTTCCGCGTACCCGCCGGGTCCGAGCCCGCGGGAGAGCACCAGGTTGAACCCGTACGCCAGCACGTTCCCGACCCCGGTCCCCACCGCCACCAGCAGCCCGGCCGACGCCGTGCGCCGGCCCCCGCGGCGCGGGCCTCCGGAATCCTGTCCGTCCCTGGCCCTGCGGGGCATCGAGGTACCTCCGGTGCTGTGCCGCGCGTGTCGCTGTGCCACGCGTGTCTCTTGAGCGGTCACGCTAGACGACCCGGAGCCCCGCGCCCCCCAAGCTCCGCCGGGACGCGCCACGAACAACCCGAAAAGCGTCACCCGCGTGTCGGGCCCGGCCGGAGCCTCGTTGGATCGCAGTGCGCTTAGCCATCCTGAACTGGCGCGACCCCTGGCAGCAGGCCGCCGGGGGAGCGGAGACGTTCGCCCACGAGATCGCCCGGGGCTTCGCGGCGCGCGGCCACACCGTCGACTTCCTCACCTGCCGCGAACCCGGCCAGCGCCGCCGGGAACGCCGCGACGGCATCAGATGGCTGCGACGCGGCGGACGCTGGACCGTCTACCCCGCCGTCCTCGCCCGACTGATCGCGGCCCGCCTCTCCGGGCGCGGATACGACTTCGTCGTCGACTGCCAGAACGGCATCCCGTTCTTCTCCCCGCTCGCGGTCTCCCGGCGCCGCACCGGCGTGGCGATCGTCGTCCACCACGTCCACGACGGCCAGTTCGGCACCCACTTCGGCCGTCCCCTGGCCGCCCTCGGCCGCTGGCTGGAGGGCCCGGCGGCGCGCCGGGTCTACCGACGCTGCCCCGCCGTGGCGGTGTCGGCGTCCACCGTCGCCGCCATGCGGACCCGGCTGCGCTGGACCGGACCGATCGAGCTGATCCACAACGGCGTTCGCAACAGCCTTCACAGCGGCGTTCACAGCGGCGTTCACAGCGGCCTCAACGGCGGCCACGGCGTGCACAACATCGTTGCCCCACAAGGCTTTCAGCGCTTGGTTCTACCTCTGGCCGGAGAACCGGGCGTACCTCCCCGGCTGGTCGCGGTCGGCCGCCTGGTGCGCCACAAGCGCCTGGAACGGGTCGTCCGTCTGGCCGACGACCTGGCGCCGACCTGGCCCGGCATCGAGATCCACATCGTCGGCCGGGGCCCCGACGAGCCCCGGATCCGCGCCGTCGTCTCGGACCTGCGCCACGCCGACCGCGTCCACGTCCACGGCCACCTCCCCGCCGAGGCCAAGGACCGGCTCCTGGCCTCGGCCGCCCTGCACCTGTCCGCCTCCCAGGGCGAGGGCTGGGGCCTGTCCGTGTTGGAAGCCGCGGCCCTGGGCGTGCCGACCGTCGCCTACGACGTCGACGGCCTGCGCGACGCCATCCGGGACGGCACCACCGGCTGGCTCGTCGCTCCCGGCGACACGCTCGCCGACACCGTCTCCGGAGTCCTGAAGGAGCTCGACGGCGACCCGGCGCGGGCCTCGGAGGTGAGAGCGGCGTGCGTGGCGTGGGCCGGCAGGTTCGACTGGGAGCACACGCGCAACGCGATGGCGCAGTTGGCCGTCAGGAACTCGCGCACCCCCGGCACCCGCACGATCGAGTGAGCCCACGCCGGGTGGTAGCGCGGGAACACCGCCAGCGTCTCCGCGACGCCCTCCCGCTCGGCGTCCTCCACCCACCGCAGCACCCGCCCCACCGAGAGCGGGAAGAGCGTCAGGCCGTACCGGTTGGTCGGGGGAGCGCCGCGCCGCCGTTCGAACCGCCGCGCCGCCCGCTCGCCGCCGAGGTAGTGCCAGGGCGATGTCTCGTGCCCGCCCAACGGCCCCAGCCAGTTGGTGAAGCACACGAACACCAGACCGCCCGGACGGGTGACCCGCAGCATCTCCCGCAGCATGCGCCGCGGATCCGCCACGTGTTCGAGCACGTTGGAGGAGAAGCAGACGTCCACCGCCCCGTCCCGTACCGGCAGCGCCCGCGCGTCGCCGCACACGTCGCCGACCGGCCGCAGATCCACCGACGCGTACCGGGCCCCGGCCGCCCGGAAGGCCGCCGCGAAGAACCCCGGGCCGCCGCCCACGTCCAGCACCCGCTGCCCGCACACGACCGCGTGCCGGGCCACCAGCGCCACCGAGTCGGCCGCCAGCGGCTCGTAGAACGACGCCGGATCGACCTGCTCGCCCCGACAGGCCCGCACCAGCCGCACGGTCCTCCGCATCCCGAAGTACCGCCGCCACACACGCTCGCCAACCACGCCAGCACTGTCGCCACCGGGCCGGGCGCCCCGGCGACGACACGCCGCAACACCCCGTTGCGCCACCCCCGACCCCTGGCGCGCGCCAGGGGTCCGAAGCCCGGGCCGGGTATGTCAGTCCTTCACCGTCACGAAGATCGCCGTGCCCGGGATGACCCGCCCCCGCAGCGGCGACCACCCGCCCCAGACCTCCGTGAGCCCGGCCGGCCACTCCGGCTCCACCACGTCGACTACTCGCAGCCCGGCCGCGACGATCTCGCGGATCCGGTCGCCCAGCGTCCGGTGGTGCTCGGCGTAGGTCGCCAGCCCGCGCTCGTCGTACTCCACGTACGGCCTGCGGTCGAAGTAGGAGTCCCGGGCGGTGAGCCCGTGCTCGCTCGGATCGTCGGGGAAGGACCACCGGATCGGGTGGGACACCGAGAACACCCACCGGCCGCCCGGCTTCAGCACGCGCGCGGCTTCCCGCATCACCGCCGCGGAGTCCGCCACGAACGGGACCGCGCCGTACGCCGAGCACACGATGTCGAACGCCTCGTCGGCGAAGGGCAGCCGCGTGGCGTCAGCCTGCACCAGCGGCAGGCCCGAACCCGCGTCGATGCGCAGCGCGTGCGCCAACTGTCCGAACGAAAGATCGGACGCCACCGCGAACGCCCCCTGCGCCGCCAGCCAGCGCGAACACTGCGCGGCCCCGGCCCCGACCTCCAGCACCCGTTTGCCCGCCAACTCGGTCCCGAGCAGGTGGGCGTGGGCCTCGTCCAGCCCCTCCGGGCACCAGATGAACCGGTCATCGCCCAGGAACGCACCGTGTTCTGCCTGGTAATCGTCCGCGTTGGCGTCCCACCAGCCCCGGTTCGCCCGGATCGTGGCGGAATCTGACAGGTGACGGCGGGCCACGCGGACCGTATCGTTATCACCGATTCCGGGGTCGTCGGAGTTCTCCGGCGGCTCATCCGTCACGTCAGGCACTGTGCGGGCATCCTCTCACCAGCGGGTCGCCAGTCGATCACGCAGGTTGAGACTGTAGCGGGGGTGCCGTCGCTGTGCGGTGTCGCGCCGTGGGACCGTTCGGCGTCCCCGGTGGAGACGGGTATCGGATTGACCACGCGTGCGTACGACCCGTATTCTGGGCGATGCGCTGCGGGCAGGTTCTGAATCTTCTTCGCTGGATACCCGATCCTCGTCGACCGTTCGGCTTCTGACTGGTGATGGACGTGTTCGCCAGCGCCGGCATCCCCGACCGGTGGAGGCCGTCGCCCACAATGTGTCCGCATCCGGAGCCCCCTTCCCCATGACGAGCAGCACCGAGACCGCCCGAACGCCTCAGGTCGCCATCAACGACATCGGTTCGGCGGAGGAATTCCTCGCCGCGATCGACCTCACCATCAAGTACTTCAACGACGGCGACATCGTCGAGGGTGTCATCGTCAAGGTCGACCGGGATGAAGTCCTGCTCGACATCGGTTACAAGACCGAGGGTGTGATCCCGTCCAGGGAGCTCTCGATCAAGCATGACGTCGACCCGAACGAGGTCGTCGCCGTGGGCGACCACATCGAGGCCCTGGTCCTCCAGAAGGAGGACAAGGAAGGCCGCCTCATCCTGTCCAAGAAGCGCGCGCAGTACGAGCGCGCCTGGGGCACGATCGAGGAGATCAAGGAGAAGGACGGCATCGTCACCGGTACCGTCATCGAGGTCGTCAAGGGCGGCCTGATCCTGGACATCGGTCTTCGCGGCTTCCTGCCGGCCTCCCTGGTCGAGATGCGCCGCGTGCGCGACCTGCAGCCCTACGTGGGCAAGGAGCTCGAGGCCAAGATCATCGAGCTGGACAAGAACCGCAACAACGTGGTCCTGTCCCGCCGTGCCTGGCTGGAGCAGACCCAGTCCGAGGTCCGCCAGAACTTCCTCACCACCCTGCAGAAGGGCCAGGTCCGCTCCGGCGTCGTGTCGTCGATCGTGAACTTCGGCGCCTTCGTGGACCTGGGCGGCGTGGACGGCCTGGTGCACGTCTCGGAGCTGTCCTGGAAGCACATCGACCACCCCTCCGAGGTCGTCGAGGTCGGCCAGGAGGTCACGGTCGAGGTCCTGGACGTCGACATGGACCGCGAGCGCGTCTCGCTGTCCCTGAAGGCGACCATGGAGGACCCGTGGCAGACCTTCGCCCGCACCCACGCCATCGGCCAGGTCGTGCCCGGCAAGGTCACCAAGCTGGTGCCGTTCGGCGCGTTCGTCCGGGTGGACGAGGGCATCGAGGGCCTGGTCCACATCTCCGAGCTGGCCGAGCGCCACGTGGAGGTCCCGGAGCAGGTCGTCAACGTGGGCGACGAGATCTTCGTCAAGGTCATCGACATCGACCTGGACCGCCGTCGCATCTCCCTGTCGCTGAAGCAGGCCAACGAGGGCCTGACCGGCGACATCGAGACCGACCAGTTCGACCCGGCGCTGTACGGCATGGCCGCGACCTACGACGACCAGGGCAACTACATCTACCCCGAGGGCTTCGACCCGGAGACGGGCGAGTGGCTCGAGGGCTACGACGCCCAGCGCGAGGTGTGGGAGGGCCAGTACGCCGAGGCCCACGCCAAGTACGAGTCGCACCAGAAGCAGATCGCCGAGGCCCGCAAGGCCGACGCCGAGGCCGGTGTCCAGGAGAACGCCGAGGGTGCGCCCTCGTCCTACTCCTCCGGTGTCGCCGAGGAGAGCACCGGCGGTGCCCTGGCCTCCGACGAGGCCCTGGCGGCGCTGCGCGAGAAGCTGTCGGGCGGCCAGAGCTGAGGCTCACCGCTTGGGGGCTGCCGTGTAACAGCTCATAGCCAAAAGGCCCCGTCCGCCCAAAGCGGACGGGGCCTTTCGCTATTGTTTCGACGTGTATTTGACGGGATCCAGGACCGCCAAGCGCATCCAGGAAGCCAGGAGCACGCGGGAGCGGGTCCCGTTCAACGTCAAGATGCTGGGCACCGTGAGCCTGCTGACGGACGTCTCCTCGGAGATGCTGGTCGCGGTGGTCGGCTACTACCTGCTGAACGTGCTCCACGAGACGCCGACCGCGATCGGCTTCCTGGACGGCCTCTACAACGGCATCCCCGCGCTGTTGGCCATCCCCGCGGCGTACCTGTCCGACCGCTGGCAGCGCCGCAAGCTGCTGGCCGGCATCGGCTACGGCGCCTCGGCGGTGACCAAACTGGGGTTCCCGATCGTCGGCCCGTCCTTCGGCGGCCTGAGCGGGCTGCTCAGCGCGGACCGCTTCGGCAAGGGGATGCGCTCGGCGCCGCGCGACGCGCTGATCTCTTTGTCGTCCCCGCCGCAGATCCTGGGGCGCTCCTTCGGGGTGCACCGGATGCTCGACAACATCGGCGCGGCGACCGGTCCGCTCATCGCGTCCTTCGTGCTGCTTTGGACCACGAAGTTCGGGACAGAACGTAAAGCGTTCGACGCACTGTTCGTCATCGCCTTCTGCGTCGCGGCCATCGGTGTGGTGGTGTTCTGCCTCTACGTGAGCGACCACCGGGAGGAAGTGCGGGAGCGCTCCGCGGCGTCACTGAGCGCGGCCCTCGGGCTGTTGCGCCAGACGTGGTTCATCCGTACGGGTATCGCTGTGGCGCTTCTGGGGCTGGCGTGGGTGAGTGACACGTTCGTGTACCTGACGCTCGCGCACAGGATGTCGCTGAGCGCTTCGCAGTACGCGCTGCTCGCCACCGGCACCATGGGGATGTTCGTCCTCATGGCCATCCCGGTGGGGCGTCTGGCCGACCGGGTCGGGCGGTGGAAGGTGTTCGTGGTCGGGCACCTCTTGTTGGTCATCGCTTATGCGCTCCTGGCTACGAACGTCCCTGACGGCGTCTTGTTGGCCGCCGCACTCCTCCTGCCGGGCATCGCCTACGCGGCCACTGACGGCGTTCTCATGGCGTACTGCGGGCCTCGTATCCCGACGGCCCTGCGGACCTCCGGGCTCGCGGTGATGCAGTCGATCGGCGCGGTCGCCGGGTTCGTGTCGTCGGTGGCGTTCGGGGTCGCGTGGTCGCACACCGATCCCAAGACCGTCATGCTCTGGTTCGCCGGGGCCATGGCCGTCGCGATCACCGTCTCGACGCTGCTGGTGTCGCCGTGGAAGGAGCAGCACGCCGATGGCTGACCGCGCTGAGGTGGCACAGGGGTCCGAGGTCGCAGAGGGGTCCGGGGTGGCACAGGGGTCCGAGGTGGCAGAGCCGGCCGAGAGCGTCCCGGCGCCGCGCGACAACCGGGCCAAGATCCTGATCTCGTCGGTCGTGGTGCTGGTGACGATCGCCGTCGCGGCCGGGCTGGCCGCTTTCCTGGGGCGTTCCACCAAGCGCGCCGGGATAAGCGGGGGATTCACTGTCGCGGCGGGGGAGTTGACCTATCGCTCGACGGTGCTCGGGCCCGACTTCGGCAAGCTGGTGGAAGTCCGTATCGGTGCGGCGTCGACTGCGGTGCCCACCGTTTCCACCGTTCCGTGCGAACGGTCTTATACGGCCTCCCGCGTACTGCTCTGCCTGCAATCCGAGGGAAGCCTCGTGAGCCAGGCATATGCGGAGGTCTACGACAGTTCCCTTAAGCAGATCAAGAAGCTGGCCATCGCCGGTTCGCCGAACCGTGCGCGACTGTCCGCGGACGGCCGGATGGCGGCGTGGACGACCTTCGTCTACGGCGACTCCTATACGACGCCCGGCGCATCGACCCGTGCTTCGATCCTGGACCTGAAGACCGGGCAGTACGTCGACTCCCTGGAGAACTTCAACGCGTTCGTGGACGGCAAGCCCTACAAGGCCGTCGACATCAACTTCTGGGGCGTCACCTTCACCGCGGACGACAACGCCTTCTACGCGACGATGGGCAGCAACGGCAAGACGTGGCTGATGAAGGGCGACTTCAAGGCGCACACGCTGAACGCGCTGCGGGAGAACGTGGAGTGCCCTTCGCTGTCGCCGGACGGCACGCGCATCGTGTTCAAGAAGCGGGTGTCCGACGACGTCCGGCATCCTTGGCGTTTCACCGTGCTGGATCTGGCCACGATGCGGGAGACGCCGCTGGCCGAGACCCGCAGCGTCGACGACCAGGCGGCGTGGCTGGACAACGGGACGGTCATGTACGCCGTCCCGCACGACGACGATCCGGGCAGCGACCTGTACGCCGTGCCCGCGGACGGCAGCGGGGCGCCCCGGCTGCTCGCCGCCAACGGGACGTCCCCGTCGGTCACCTCCGGCTGAGGCGCGGGCCGCGGGGCCGTGAGGCCTGAGGCCTGAGGCCGAGCGGCTGATCCGAAAGCTTCTCGCCCGTCACCGTCATTCGATAGGTTGCCAGGCATGCGGACCCTTACGACCCCGGCCCAAGCCCCGGCCCCGGCATCGGCATCGGCATCGATGACGGCCCGCCGGACCCTGACGCGCATAGCCGTGCTCGGCGTCGCCTGTTCGGCGACCCTGGCGCTGGCCGCGTGCGGCGGCGGCAGCGGCAGCGGCTCGGCGAAGAAGGGCTCGTCGAGCACCACCGCCGCCGGCTCCTTCCCCGGCGCCCAGACCTCCAGCTCGCCGAGCCCGCAGCCCAGCTTCGACCCGGCCGCCGGGCCCACCATGAGCCCGGCCCAGCTGCCGAAGAACTGCGCCGGCCTGGTCACCGACGCCGACATGCAGCTGGCCCTGGGCAACCCGCTCAACGGCGGCGACTTCTTCACCGCCTTCCAGCCTACCGCCGCCAAGCAGCTGGGCCGGGTGCGCTGCCAGTACGGCGTGATCCAGGACAGCACCGGCAAGGTCACCGGCGACCAGGTCGAGATCCAGCTGGCCATCTACGCCGACCCGGCCACCGCCCAGAGCCACGGCGCCAGCACCGTCGGCGACTTCGCCGGCCAGGGCGACCAGTACGCCCCCATCGCGGTGGCCGGACACCCGGCGACGTACGTCACCGAAGCCGGCAAGGACGCGATCCTGGTGATGTACGACGGCAACCGCACCTACCTGATCACCACCGAGGAGGCGCTGGTCAAGGGCGACGACGCCAAGGCGTTCACCCTCAAGATCGCCGAGGCGCTCTACAAGCACACCACCTCGGGCCTGACGCCCGCGGCGCCGAGCGGCGGCGCGACGCCGGGAGCACCGGGAGCACCGGGCTCCTCGAGCGGGCCCGCCACACCGGGAGCACCGAGCTCCCCGAGCGGATCGGCGCCCGCGGGCAGCAGCTCCGCGCCGGCCGGCGCGCCAGCCCCCGGCGGATCCGCGCCGCCGAGTTCGGCACCGGCCGACTAGGTCTGGCCAGGTCTGGCTAGGCGGGGTGGAGAAGCTTTTTACGGCTTCGCGCAAGGTGTCACTGGTCCGGGGTCCGGTGGTGGCGGCCCTGGTGTGTCGGCTGCCGGTTTGCGTGTCCACGGTCCCGTGGCTGGTTCAGGATCCTTCGGCTCAGCTCCCTCGGGGAACTGGCGCGGCTTCATCGGGTGGCCGGGTCACCTCAATAAGCCCGCACCGCCACATCCCCGGCCGCCCGGGCCGACCCCACCAACCCCTCCGCCGACGGCGGCCAGTTCGGCGTCGAGGCGTGCGCCAACCCCGCGGGCCCGGCGGCGAAGGCGGTCAGCACGTTGTCCGTCACCCGCGCCACGACCGCCCGCGCCGCTGGCGGGGCCGGTCCCAGGTGCAGGCAGTCGCCGCTCATCACGCACGGCCAGTACGTCGTTCCGGCGTCGAACACCCCGGCGTGCGAGCTGGCCACGTAGTACGTCGTCGTGGCCATGCCGGCCTGGCCGCTCAGGAATCTGATCGGTATGGCCGCCAGGACGTCCACGTTCGGCGGGGTCGTCGGCTGGTTCACGTCCACCTGGTCGTACTCGCCGCCGACCGTGTTGCGCAGTACCTGGCCGGCGCGCACCCCGGTGCCGGCGAACAGCCACGAGGCCGGGTGCAGCACCCGCAGGGAGCCGCTGGCGCCCAGGTAGCCGTAGCCCTCGCCGATCAGCGCCGCCTCCGGGCGGTTCAGGGGCGGGGCGGACCAGTTCACCGTGGCCAGGGAGGAGTCGCGCAGGGCCGGCGGGTCGCCGGCGACCGAGCGGCGGATCACCACGCGGCGGCCCGGGCCCAGCGGGGAGCCGGTGAGGCGGGCCGCCGTGTAGACCGCGTTGGCGCCGAAGAAGGCGATGTTCACACCCGCCTGGCGCGCCGCGACCGCGCCGTCGTACATGCGCTTCGTCCAGTACTCCGAGTGCCCGCCGGTGACCACGCCCTTGTGCCGCCGCAGCTGCGCCGGGTCGGCGTCGGCGTCGACGTCCGTGAAGTAGTCGGTGTCGATGCCCAGCTTCTCGATCTCCCGTACCAGCGGCAGCTCGTACTGGTACGGCGAGTAGTACCCGCCGTCCTCGTACGGCCGGTCGAAGCTCACCTCGGTGCTGGCCGCGGCCTCGCGGGGGGAGTCGGCGTACGCCGAGTGGCCGCCGAAAGTGTTGTAGGCCTGGTACGTCAGCACACTGGCCTGGAACCCCAGCGGCGCCCGGTCGCCGTCCGCGCGCACCACCAACGGGATCGACGACGCCGTCTGCCCCGGCGCCCGCACCACCAGCAGGTAGTACCCCGGCGTCCAGCGCCCGGTGATCCGGAACGTCAGCGTCGGCCGCCACGGCGCCACGGTCAGCAGGCTCACACCGGTCACCGCGGCCCTGGTCTGCGGCCGCACGCCGATGTGCTTGGCCTGCCAGACCAGCCGGCCCTGCGCCCCGCCGTAGTACCCCATCCGGTACGCCGACAGCGAGGCCCCCGTCACCGGCCCCGGCGAGCTCAGATAAGCGGTGACCGTGTCGCCGCACCGCGCACTGTCCCGGTCCAGGTAGCCGTTCACGCTCCCGGCACGCGTGCGCTTGGCGTCCCGCCAGGCCGTCGTCCCGGGCAGCGTGTCCTCCGCGCGCAGCCAGCCGCGCCCGAGCCCGATCGGGCATCCCGCCTTGCCGGCGGACGCCGAGGACAGCGCGATCTGGTCGCCCGAGCCGAAGCCGAGACTGTCATAGGCCGCCGACTGGTTCGGCAGGTCCGCGGCGCACGCCGCGACGACCGCCGCCGCCAGACCCATCCGCATCAGCCCCATCCGCAGCAGCCGCGCGGGCAGCGGCATGCCCCGCCACAGGTTGAGCCGATCCGGGGGAGCCGCCGCAGGCACAGGCATGCGGCCTTCAGGTTCGACGTACACCGGCAGAGCGACCGGCCCCGAGCCGGCGAAGACACCGGGACCGTCCAGGCCTCCCGGCGAAGCGGCCTCGGCGCTCACGCGACCGGAACCCGAACCGCCCCGGCCCCCGGCACCACCTCTGTGCGCACTGCCTGACTCCGTTCTCCCTGCCCGCCGAGCGTCGGGCTGGTGCCATCTTGGACCAGCCGCCGTCCTCAGCCTGGCAGGCACGCGAAGCGGATCCGGCAGCGCCATCCCGTCGAGCGAACCCGTCGTGCGCACCCGTGCGAGCCCGTGTGAATCCGTCGCGCGGACCTACCCCGCCGTCGGCTTGGGCGGCCCTATCCCGACGTCGGTCTGCGCCGCCGCCGTGGAGATCAGCGCCTGCGCGCTCGGCGCCGGCCGGTGCGCCGACGGGTACAGCCGCCCGGCCGGCCCCTGCGCGTACACCCGCAGCACGTTGTCCGTCATCTCCGCCAGCAGCTTCGCCGTCCCCGGGTCCACCGGACGGTCCCCGCACATCCGTGCCATCTGGCAGTCCCAGTACGTCATCCCGCCGGCGAACACCCCGGCGCCGGAGGGGTCGGTGTAGTACGACATCGTCGCCATCGTCGACAGCCCGCTGAACACGATCGGCACCGCCGCGATCACGTCGATGTCCGGAGGCGTCGCCGCTATGTTCTTCACCGTGTCGTACTCGCCGCCCAGCGAGTTCTTCAGCACCTGGTCCTTGACCACCCCGGTCCCGGCGAAGATCCAGGAGTCCGGCTGGAGCACCCGGAACGCCCCGTTGTCCGCACCGAGCTCGCCATAGGCCGGACCCACGATCGAGGCCTCCGGCATCTGCAGCTGAGGGGAGTCCCACAGCACGGTCGCCTGCGAGGGATCGGACTTGGCCAGCGGATCCTCGTTCGCATAGCGGTAGACGACCATGCGCCGGTCCGCACCGGACGGAGAGGGCTCCAGCCGCGCGTGCCAGTAGATCTCGTTCGCGCCGAAGAAGCCGATGTTGGTGCCCTTGCCCCGCGCATATAGCGCGGCGTCGTACATGCGCCGCGTCCAGTACTCGGAGTGGCCGCCGATCAGCAGCGCCTTGTGCGCGGCGACCTGACTGGGCCGCTCGTCCACGTCTATGTCGGTGGTGTAGTCGACGTCCAGGCCGAGCTTCTCGGCCTCTTCCGCCAATGGGATGTCGTATAGAAACGGCGCGCGATAGCCGTCACCGTTGTACGGACGGTCGAAGGAGGCCACCCGCGAGCGGTCCGAACGCTTAGCGGACTGGTCCTTCGGCCCGTAGTAGAGGCTGTACCGTCCGTAGTTGTTGTACGCCTGGTAAGTGAGCACCGACGCCTGCAACAACAGCGGCGAACTCCCAGTGCCCGGCGCTCCGTTGCCCGCACTGTCGTCCCGGATGATCAGCGGGATGGCGTCCCCCTCGTCATCCGGCTTGGCGCGGACGACGAGCAGGTAGTAGCCCGGCGTCCAGGCCGGCGTGACCTGGATGTGCGCGGCGACCGGCCACGAGGCCTCGACCGTGTACGTCGGCGCACCGGAGTACTTCACCGGACTGGCACTGACCGGGACGTGCGAGGCGCTCCACACCACGCGTCCCCCCGCGCCGCCGTACCAGCCCATCCGGTAGGCGGTCACGGAGGCGGAGGACACGTAGCCGGACAAGTGCAGGGCCAGGGTGTCCCCACAGGCCGCGCTCACTTTGTCCAGATATCCAGCCACCGTGGAGGTGTCCGCGTCGAAGCTGGACCGCCACGAGGAGTCACCGGCCTTGGCGTTCTCGATCTTGGACCAGCCGGCCGGCCGGACCACCGCCGCGCACGGCGCGGAGGAAGGCTTGGTACGGTCCGCAGGAAGCTTCCCATAGGGATTGGGCTGTTCCGGGGTCTGCGTCGTGACCTTCACCGGCGGCCCGGCACTGACCGCGGCCGGGGCCGCGGTCCCGGTGCAGCCGTAGCCCAGGGCGAACACCGCGGCGGCGAAGGCCGTGGAACCGGTGACGGTCACCCAGCGCGGCATCCCCTTAGCGTTTCCCGTCGCGGCATCCCGCGCAGACGGCTCGTCCATTCGCTCCCGTTCATTTCCGCATCAAGCACTGGTGACCCAAAGCGTGCAGCGCCACGTTAGCCTTCTGCAGACGGCGCCCGCGAACAGACGACAGCCAGCCGAACGGAGCCCTATGCACAAGGACCAGCCGACCACGCTCAACGTCGGCCTGACCGGCGGCATCGGCTCGGGCAAGAGCGAAGTCCTCAACAGGCTCAAGGCCCTCGGCGCCACCGTGGTCGACGCCGACCTGGCCGCGCGCCAGGTGGTCGAACCCGGCACCGACGGATATGACGCCGTGGTCGCGGAGTTCGGTTCCGAGGTGGTCGCCCCCGACGGCCGGCTGGACCGGCCCAAACTGGGCGCGATCGTGTTCGCCGACCCCGACCGGCGGGCCGCGCTCAACGCGATCGTGCACCCCCTGGTCGGCGCATTGATGGCCGAATGGGCGAATGCGGCACCGGCAGGGGGCATCGTCGTCTACGATATTCCGCTGTTGGTCGAGGGTGGGGCGGATCGCGGTTACGCGGCCGTGATCGTGGTCGACGCCGACGACGAGGTTCGATACGCGCGACTGCTTGCCAACCGCGGCATGTCCAGACAGGACGCGGCCGCACGGATGGCAGCGCAGGCGACACGTGAGGACCGGTTGGCGGCGGCGGATTACGTGATCGCAAACAACGGGTCGCTCGCAGACCTCGATCAGGAAACGGATCGAGTGTGGTCCGAACTGCTCACCCTCCGCGATTCAACCATCCGATAGGTTTAGCCGGTGACATCCCTTCCCACGCAGTCCGCTGAGCCGCAAGCCGCCGAGCCCGAGCCGGCGACGGTCTCAGCCGGCGCCGTCGAAGCCCCGGCCGACGTGCGCAAGCGCCCTCCATTGCCGGTCGCTCTGGTGCTCGCGGCCCGGCCGCGGCAGTGGGTCAAGAACGTGCTGGTTCTGGCGGCCCCGCTGGCCGCGGCCAAGCTCGGCCACACCGATGTGCTGCGGACCTCGGCGATCGCGTTCGTCGCGTTCTGCTTCGCCGCCTCGTGCATCTACTTCATCAACGACGTCATGGACGTCGAGTCCGACCGGCGCCACCCCAAGAAGCGCTTCCGCCCCATCGCCGCCGGCTGGGTCCCGATCCCGATGGCCATCGTGGCCGGCGTGGTGAGCGGCCTGATCGGCCTGGGCGTGGCGGCCACCGCGAACTGGACCACGGTCGGCGTCGTGGCCGTCTACATGGCGCTGCACATCGTGTACTCGATGTGGTTCAAGCACGTGCCGGTCCTGGACCTGGCCATGGTCGCCTCCGGCTTCCTGCTGCGCGCCATCGTCGGCGGCGTGGCGGCGAACCTGGAGCTGTCCCAGTGGTTCCTGCTGACCACCGGCTTCGGCTCGCTGTTCATGGTCGCCGGCAAGCGCTACTCCGAGATGGTGCTGATGGGGGAGGACGCCGCTTCCTCCCGCAAGTCGCTGCAGGAGTACTCGCAGACGTACTTGCGGTTCGTGTGGCAGGCCGCGGCCACGGTGACGATGGTCACCTACTCGCTGTGGGCCTTCCAGCTCGCCTCCACCCCCGACATCGCGCACAAGTCGGCCAAGCCGTGGCTGGAGATCTCGGTCATCCCCTGGGTCTTCATCTTCCTGCGCTACTCGATGTTCGTCGACACCGGCCGTGCCGGGGAGCCCGAGGACGTCGTCCTGAAGGACCGCGTCATCATGGGTATCGGGGCCGTGTGGCTCGCGGTGTTCGCCACCGGCGTGATCCTGGTCGGCGCGCGCGGCTGAGCCCGGGTCGGGCCCCCGGCTCGCCGGCCGGGGGCCCCACCGCAGTACCGAATGTCGAAATGAATATAGGGACGTGAGAGACGTGGCAGTGCCACAGGAGAGTTCAACCGGCACCGGCGTGCACCCGGAGCGCCTCTACGGCTGGGGCATGACCAGCCCCTCGGTCGCCGACGTCGCCGACCCCACGGCGATCGAGCAGCTGGCCGAACTGGTCGCCGGCGCCGGCCCGCGCGGCGTCATCGCCCGCGGCCTGGGCCGCTCCTACGGCGACCCGGCCCAGAACGGCGGCGGCCGGGTGGTGCGCACCACCTCGCTGGACAAGATCCTGAACATCGACATCGAGCACGGGATCGTCACCGCCCAGGCCGGCGTCAGCCTGCACCAGCTGATGAACACGATGCTGCCGCTGGGCTGGTTCGTCCCGGTCACCCCCGGCACCCGCTACGTCACCGTCGGCGGCGCGATCGGCGCCGACATCCACGGCAAGAACCACCACAGCGCCGGCACCTTCAGCCAGCACGTGCTGTCCATGGACCTGCTCGGCGCCGACGGCCAGATCCGCACCCTCACCCCGGCCACCGAGCCCGAGCTGTTCTGGGCCACCGCCGGCGGCATGGGCCTGACCGGCATCGTCACCCAGGCCACCATCGCCTTCAAGAAGGTCGAGACGGCCCGCATCAAGGCCGACATCTGGCGCGCCCCGGACCTGGACGGCGTCCTGGCAGAGCTGGCCGCCACCGACGAGAAGTACCCCTACACGGTGGCCTGGATCGACTGCCTGTCCACCGGCCGCAACCTCGGCCGCTCGGTCCTGACCTGCGGCGACTTCGCCAAGCTGGACGAGCTCCCGGCCAAGGTCCGCAAGGCCCCCCGCAAGTTCGCCCCGCTGTCCCTGGGCAAGGTCCCCCCGGTCCCGGTCAGCGGCCTGCTGAACAAGATGACCGGCCGCGCCTTCAACGAGATGTGGTTCCGCAAGGCCCCGGTCCGCAAGGAAGGCGTCATCCAGGGCGTCGGCGCCTTCTTCCACCCGCTGGACGGGATCATGGAGTGGAACCGCGTCTACGGCCCGGCAGGCTTCCTGCAGTGGCAGTTCGTGGTCCCCTTCGGGGCCGAGGACACCCTGCGCCGCATCGTCGAGCAGATCTCCACCCACGGCGCCCCCGCGGCCCTGACCGTCCTCAAGCGCTTCGGCGAGGGCAGCCCCGGCTACCTGTCGTTCCCGACCAAGGGCTGGACCCTGGCCCTGGACTTCCCGACCAACACCCCGGGCCTGGCCCAGCTGCTCGACGACCTGGACGAGAAGGTCCTGGAAGCCGGCGGCCGCCTGTACCTGGCGAAGGACTCGCGGATGCGCCCGGAGCTGATGGCCGAGATGTACCCGCGCCTGGAGGCGTTCCGCAAGCTGCGGGCCGAGATCGACCCGCACCAGGTGTTCATGTCCGACCAGGCGCGCCGCCTGCACCTGTAACGGCCCAGCACGTAACTTCGCAGGGCCTTTACAGCAACAACGATTGGAACAACGGATATGAAGGACTCCCTGGGCGCGGCCCAGTCACTGCTGGTGCTCGGCGGCTCCTCGGACATCGCCATGGCCACGGCCCGCAAGATGGCCGCCACCCGCACCAAGAAGATCCACCTCGCCGGCCGCCCCTCCCAGCGCCTGGAGGACAACGCCGCCGAACTGCGCAACCTCGGCGCCGACGTCGACGTCGTCGCCTTCGACGCCGCCGCCACCGACGACCACGACAAGGTCCTGTCCCAGGTCTTCGCCGGCGGCGACATCGACGTGGTCCTGATGGCCTTCGGCGTCCTGGGCGACCAGGCCGAGGACGAGAAGGACCCGGCCCGCGCCGCCGCCGTCGCCCACGTGAACTACACCGGCGCGGTCTCCAGCGGCATCGTGGTCGCCCAGGCCCTGAAGAAGCAGGGACACGGAGCACTCGTCGTCCTGTCCTCCGTCGCGGGCGAGCGCGCCCGCCGCTCCAACTTCATCTACGGCTCCTCCAAGGCCGGCCTCGACGCCTTCGCCCAGGGCCTCGGCGACAGCCTGGTCGGCACCGGCGTCCACGTCATGGTGGTCCGCCCCGGCTTCGTCGACACCAAGATGACCCACGGCATGGAGAAGGCCCCCCTGGCCACCACCCCCGACGCCGTCGCCGACGCCATCATCACGGGCCTGCGCCGCGGCTCCCACACCGTCTGGGCCCCGGGCGCCTTCCGCTACGTGATGTCGGGCCTGCGCCACGTCCCCCGCCCGATCTTCCGCAAGCTGCCGCTGTAGCCCGGGCACGCACACAGCGAACGGCGCGCGCCGGGGACCACATCCCCGGCGCGCGCCGCATTTTCATCACCGCACCAACAACCAGTCGACCGCGGCGGGGAAGTCAGCCGCCGTATGCCAGGTCCCCGGCACATCAGCAGCCTGCGAGTACTCCCCGGTCTTCACCCGAATGGCCCTGATATCCACCCCCGCAGCCCCGATAACATCCTTCTCAGGCCGGTCCCCGACCACCACGCACCGCGAAGCTCCTACTCCAAGCCCATCGAGAGCCGCCAAAAAAGGCGCCGAATCCGGCTTGCGCACCCTCCGCCCACCCAGGGCGTCCGAGACGACGACGCACTCGAAGAACGCGGACAAGCCCAAAGCCCGCACCTTCCACGCCTGCATCTCCACATCCCCATCAGTCACCACCGCGAGCCGCACCCCCGCCACACAGGCGGTGCTGAACAAGCTCGGGGTGAACTCGCGGCTGCAGGCGGCGGCGTGCGCGGTGAGCTATGGGCTGGTCAAGCCGCCGGTGTGACGGCCGGTATCGCCATCAAGCCCGCGAAGCATCAGGCGCCCGAAGGCATCACGCCCGAAGGCGCCGGGGCGGCCGATCCTCCCACAGCTCAGCCACCCCGGCGGGTCCGCGTCCTGCCGGCAGTGTCAGGACGCGGAGTCTTTTGTGAATATCAGTACACAGAGACTTATCTCAGTAACAGAGTCTTATCAGCGCACAGATACTCAAACGCGGGCCAGTGTCGCCCGCCGTGCCGAGGCCGGCACCGGAGCCGGCTCCGGGAAGTGATCCTGCGGCCGCTCCACGCCGAACCGCTCCCGCAACGTGCCCAGGTCATACTCGGTACGGAAAAGCCCGCGCCGTTGGAGCACCGGGACCACCTGGTCGACGAACGCGGCCAGCCCTCCCGGCAGGATCGGCGGCGCGACGGTGAAGCCGTCGGCGGCCCCGGCCTGCGCCCATTCCTGCATCGAGTCGGCGATCTGCTCCGGCGTGCCGACCACCGCGCGGTAGCCGCGTCCGCCGCCGAGGCGCGCGACGATCTGCCGGACCGTCAGCCGCTCGCGGATCGCCAGGTCGGTGATCTGTATTGTCGACCAAGAGCTTGCGAACCGGTGGTCGGCGAGTTCCTCCTCGCGCGGCAACAGGCCCGCGGGGATGGGCCGGTCGGGTTCGAGCCCTGACACGTCGACGTCCAGCAGGTCCGACAGCTGGCTCACGCCGGGCTCGACCAGCTGCAGCTCGCTCAGCTCCCGGGCCAGGCGCCGGGCCTCGGTCTCGGTGGAGCCGATGACCGGGGCGATGCCCGGCATGATGACCGGGACGTCCGCCTCCCGGCCGTAGGCGGCGGCCCGCGACTTCACCTCCAGGGCGAACGCCGCGGCGTCGCCGAGGTTCTGCTGGGCGGTGAGCACGACTTCGGCGTAGCGGGCCGCGAACTCCTGGCTGACGGCCGAGGAGGCGGAGTGCACGAGCAACGGCCAGCCCTGAGGCGTGCGCTGGACGTTCAGCGGTCCTCGGACCTTGAAGAACAGCCCCGTGTGCTCCACCTCGCGGATGCGCGCGGGGTCGGCGTAGCGGCCGGTGCGGCGGTCGTGGACGACGGCGTCGTCGGCCCAGCTGTCCCACAGCTGCGTGGTGACGTCCAGGAACTCCGCCGCGCGCTCGTAGCGCACCGCGTGCTCGACCGGCTCGTCCAGGTTGAAGTTGGCGGCCTCGGCCAGATCGCCCCCGGCGGCCACGTTCCAGCCGGCCCGCCCGTGCGAGATGTGGTCCAGCGAGGCCAGGCTGCGCGCCAGGATGTAGGGCTCGTAGAAGGTGGTCGAGGCGGTGGCGATCAGGCCGATGTGCTCGGTGGCGGTGGCCAGCGCGGTCAGCAGCGTCAGCGGCTCCAGCCCGGCGGCCACGGTCGCGTCGGGCCGGCTGCGCAGGGCAAGGCTGTCGCCGAGGAAGACGGCGTCGAACAGCCCCCGCTCGGCGGTCCGGGCGAGCTCGATGTGGTAGTCGACGTCCAGGACGCGGTGGCCGCCGCTGTCGGGATGCCGCCAGGCCGCGTCATGGTGGCCGGGGGCGTGCAGAAATGCGTTCAGATGGAGCCGGCGTGGCGTGCGTGCGGGCATGAGAGTGCTCCCCGGAATGCGATTCTTCGGTGGCGGAGAAAAGTGGGCTCCGAATATTTCGGAGGCAGAAACTAATGCCTCTGGAGGACGCCTCAAGCCCAGCTCAGGGGCGATGCGGCCTCATACGCACGCAGGACAGATCGCGCTCGCGGTCCGGCGCAGATCGACGTGACGGCGAGCCACGAGAATGGTGGCGCGTCTCATGTTCTGAGAATGACATCACAAGTCAGTGAACGTCAATATCGCGGGATATCCGTCTCAGTATTCGGCGCGATCTGGCGCGATGTGGCGGGACCTGGCGGACGTCGGCGGGCCGGCGTCACCGGCTTTCAAGTGGCCCACAGGCGCGAGCCCTGATCGGCCCTATCAGGGCGCGCCGGCCGACCGTAGTGTTCGGATCATGTCCTACCCCTCACCCCGCTACTTCGCCGACCAGGGCGAAGTCAGTGCCACGTTCCGCACCTCCGACGCCGACCTCGAGCTCAACATCGGCACCGCCTCCCGCGTCAGCCTGCTGTCGACCGGCCAGAGCACCGAAGGCCTGTACGGGCTGTACCGGTGGGACATGCTCCCGGGCACGCCGCAGACCACGACGTCGGCCGGCCACTTCCACAAGACCTTCTCCGAGGCGTTCTACATCCTGGACGGCAGCGTCGCCCTGTACGACGGCGACACCTGGCGCGAGGCGAGCGCGGGCGACTACCTCTTCGTGCCGCCCGGCGGCGTGCACAGCTTCGCGAACACCTCGGGGGAGGCGGCTTCGATGCTGGTGCTGTTCGCGCCCGGCGCGCCGCGCGAGCCGTATTTCGAGGAGCTCGCGGCGATCCGGGGCGAGGGGCGGCAGCTGTCGGAGCAGGAGTGGACCGAGCTGTACGCGCGGCACGATCAGTTCATGGTGTGAGGCCGCAGCGCGTGAAGCTCGCGCACCGGCTTGGACTCGGCGTCGAAAGCGACGAAGACGTCTTCGGTGCCGAGGTGGAACGGGTCGTCTGCAGCGACGCCGGCCAGGGCGCCGACGCCGAACCGCACCTTTGCCTTCGCGGTACGCAGGTGGATCGCCAGCGGAACGAAGAGCGCTGAGTGCGGCTCGTCCGAATCCCACTGGATCGCGGCGGATTCGATCGGCTCCCCGATGAGACCGGCCCACGCTGGATTCATCGTGAGCGTGCACCGCGCGTTGGTGCCCCCGTCCTCGGGGGCGAGCACGTGATCGGTGAGCGGCGAGCGGTGGAGCTCGATCCCGTAGTACTCGAAGGTGTGGTCCCAGACCGCCGAGTGCTGCTCGCCGCCGGCCATCAGCAGCTCGACGCCCATTGTCGGCTGGTGCCAGCCGTCGTAGTCCCAGTCCTCGGGCTCCGTGCCGTCCTCGCCGCCGCTCGTTTCCACTCCCGCGCCCGCCTGCCACCGAGTAATCTCTAGCGCCTTGGCTTGCCGGCGCGCAGGGAGAGTGTGGTCGGCGTCGGTGCCCCGCCCTCGACGAAGCGTTCGAGGACCAGGCCGGCGTCCGTCACCATGTGCAGCAGATCGGTCAGCGGCCAGTGTGTCGCGCCGACCTTGGCGCGGATCCCGTTCGAGGTCCAGGAGTCCTTCGTCCAATATCCGGTGCCGAGGTAGCCGGGCCGGATGACCGTGGCTTCGGGGGCTGTCCGATCGACGAAGCCGCCGCAGAAGCAGGGGTGGACGCCGATGTGGATGAACGTTCCGCCGGGTCGCAGAACCCTTGCGGCCTGGGCGAGGACCTGGGCGTAGCCCGGCATGTCGGTGTGAACCATGACCGCGATCACCGCGTCGAGGGTACGCGTCCTGATGGGGAGGTGCTGGGCGTCGGCCCGGACGACGGGGAGGCGGTCGGCGGCGTGGGCCAGCATGGCGGAGGAGAGGTCGACGCCGACGGGTGTCCAGCCCAGGCCGCGGACGGTTGCCGCGTGGGTCGTAAGCGGCGGGCGTGGAGTGCGACATGCGTTCCACGGTGTCGGATGCTGCGCTCGGGCCGTTGCCGGTTCGCTCCGGGCGATCGCACGCCACCCTCGAACAGCCCTCCGAGCAGCCCTCTGACCAGCCCTCTGACCAGCCCGAATCCCACCCCATCCCGCCGATCGCTCACAGCGAACAGCTCCCCGGGAACACCAGTGGGCTCACAGACATTGAGTGAGTCAGACTCAACTTACTTCTTGTAGGGAGCCACAGCGAATGAGTGAGAACATGACCGGCGCGACCAAGGCCTTCCCGGTTATCCCGCTGGACGACGCCGTCGTCCTGCCGGGCATGGTCGTGCCGCTGGATTTGTCGGATTCCGAGACCCGTGCGGCCGTCGACGCCGCCGCCAACGGCCCCACGCGCGGGGGCAAGTCGCAGGTGCTGCTCGTACCGCGGCTGGACGGCACCTACGCCAAGTCCGGCGTGGTGGGCATCATTGAGCAGACCGGGCGGATGGCCGGGTCCGGGCGCATGGTCGCCGTGGTGCGCGGTACCAACCGGGCCACCATCGGCGTCGGGACCACCGGTCCCGGTGCGGCCCTGTGGGTCGAGGCGATCGTGCTGGAGGAGCCGCCGATCACCTCCCGGACCCGCGAGCTGGCCAAGGAGTACAAGGACCTGGCCATCGACATCCTGCAGCACCGCGAGGCCTTCCAGGTCGTCGACATGGTGCAGCAGATCTCCGACCCCTCGCAGCTGGCCGACTCCGCCGGCTACGCGCCGTACCTGAAGGCCGTGCAGAAGGTCGAGCTGCTGGAGACGCTCAGCGTCGACGAGCGGCTGGAGAAGCTGCTGACCTGGGGTCGCGAGCACCTGGTGGAGCTGGACGTCAGCGAGACCATCCGCAAGGACGTCGAGGACGGCCTGGAGAAGCAGCAGCGTGAGTTTCTGCTTCGCCGCCAGCTCTCCGCGATCCGCAAGGAGCTGGCCGAGCTCGACGGCAAGGAGGCCTCCGAGGAGGAGGACTACCGGTCCCGCGTCGAGACCGCTGACCTTCCCGACAAGGTCCGCGAGGCGGCGCTGAAGGAAGTGGACAAGCTGGAGCGCTCCGGGGATCAGAACCCCGAGGCCGGCTGGATCCGCACCTGGCTGGACACCGTCCTGGAGATGCCCTGGAGCGAGCGCTCCGAGGACTCCTACGACATCGCCGGCGCCCGCGCCGTCCTGGACGCCGACCACGCCGGCCTGGACGACGTCAAGGAGCGCATCGTCGAGTACCTGGCCGTGCGAAAGAGGCGGCAGGACAAGGGTCTGGAGCTGGTCGGCGGACGTCGCTCCGGCGCGGTGCTGGCCCTGGTCGGCCCGCCCGGCGTCGGCAAGACCAGCCTCGGGGAGTCCGTGGCGCGCGCCATGGGCCGCAAGTTCGTCCGCGTCGCCCTGGGCGGCGTGCGCGACGAGGCGGAGATCCGCGGTCACCGGCGTACCTACGTCGGCGCGCTGCCGGGCCGGATCGTCAGGGCTATTAAGGACGCCGGCACCATGAACCCGGTCGTGCTGCTCGACGAGATCGACAAGGTCGGCGCCGACTACCGCGGCGACCCGACGGCGGCCCTGCTGGAGGTCCTGGACCCGGCGCAGAACCACACGTTCCGCGACCACTACCTGGAGGTCGAGCTCGACCTGTCCGACGTGGTGTTCCTGGCCACGGCCAACGTCCTGGAGTCCATCCCCGGCCCGCTGCTGGACCGCATGGAGCTGGTGCGCCTGGACGGCTACACCGAGGACGAGAAGGTCCTGATCGCCCGTGACCACCTGCTGCCGCGCCAGATCGACCGCGCCGGGCTGTCCGCCGACGAGGTGGAGTTCGACGACGAGGCGCTGCGGCTGCTGGCCCAGCAGTACACGCGGGAGGCCGGTGTGCGCGACTTGGAGCGCGCCATCTCCCGGGTGCTGAGGAAGGTCGCTGCGAAGACGGCTCTGGCCGACTCCGAAGCCGCCGCGCTGAGCTTGATTGGAGAACCAGGCACGGCGCCGGTTCTGGATCAGGACGCTGAGGACGCTTCCACCGACGCACCGGCTTCGGCCGAGGCCGAGGTGACAGCCGCCGAGGTCGCTCCGGAGAGTCCGAAGGGCCCGAAGGGTTCGAAGGCCAAGCTCACCATCACGGTCGAGAACCTGAAGGACTACCTGGGCCGTCCCCGCCACACCCCCGAGACCGCCGACCGCCTGGCCGTGCCGGGCGTGGCGACGGGCCTGGCGGTGACCGGAGCGGGCGGCGAGGTCCTGTTCGTCGAGGCCTCCCTGTCCGACCCGGAGACCGGCGGCACCGGCGTGACCCTGACCGGCCAGCTGGGCGACGTGATGAAGGAGTCGGCGCAGATCGCGCTGAGCTACCTGCGCTCGCACGGCGCCGAGCTGGAGCTGCCGGTGGCCGACCTCAGCAAGCGCGCGGTGCACGTCCACGTGCCGGCCGGGGCCCAGCCCAAGGACGGCCCGAGCGCCGGCGTCACGATGACCACCGCGCTGGCCTCGCTGCTGAGCGGCCGGCTGGTCCGCAAGGACGTGGCCATGACCGGTGAGGTGTCCCTGACCGGCCGGGTCCTGCCGATCGGCGGCGTGAAGCAGAAGCTGCTGGCCGCGCACCAGGCCGGTGCCACGACCGTCCTGCTGCCCAAGCGCAACGGCCCCGACCTGGACGACGTCCCGGCCGAGGTCCTGGACAAGCTGACCGTGCACCTGGTCGGCGACGTGCGCGAGGTCCTGGACCTCGCCCTGGAGCCCGCGGAGCGCCCTGTCGCTGTGGCTGCCGTCTAGGCGATTCCGCGAGTGAAACCGAAGCCCTGGACCGATCCCCTCCGGTCCAGGGCTTCGGCCATGCCTAGACATGCCTAGACATGCCTAGACATGCCTAGCCCGGCCGTACGGCCGGTTCCAGCAGCGACAGCGTCCGCCGCCGGGCGTCGAGGCCGACACGAACCCCGACCGGCATCGGCAGATTCGGCCCGGCATGCCCGACCTCGACGTTTCCCAGCACCGGGATGTCACGGTCGCCGAGCACGTCCAGGACGATCTCCCGCAGCGTCGGCGATTCCCCCGGCCCGAGGCCGGCGATGTCCCGCGGAACACCCACGACCATGCCCGCGATCCGATCCAGGATGCCGGCGTGCCGCAGCACTTGCAGGTAGCTCCACACGTACGAGGCCTGGCCGCCCAACTCCTCCCAGAACAGCACGGCCCCGTCGAACGCTTCGAGCGGCAGCGCGTAACCCGTCGCCTGCACCAGCGCGACGCGATTGATCACGCCACCGACCAACCGGCCCTCGACCCGCCCGGTGCGATTGGCACGACCGGCACGCCAGCACTCCCACGTCGGCCCCGCAGGCAGCGCACCGATCGCCTCGCCACTGGTCAGCAGCTCGAAGTAGAGCCTTTCCAGCTCGGCTCGCCGGGCCGCGGTCGCGGACTGCCAGTGCCCGCCGAAGCCCGGCACGGCCATGTCGGCGTGGAACCCGACCAGACCAGTGCGCGCATACAAGGCCAGATGCAGCAACGAGATGTCGCTGTAGCCGAGGATCGGCTTGGGATCGGCCCGGATCGCCTCGACGTCGATCAGATCGAGATAGCCGAACACCGTCTGCCCGCCGTCGCTGGCGACGATCGCGCGCACCTCCGGGTCACGCAGCAGGCCATTGAGCTCCCCGGCGATCTCCGCCGGACCGGCAGCGCTCCACCAACGGCTCCGGCCGACCTCCAGCAGCGGGGCCCGGCGTACACGGAACCCCATGCGTTCGAGCACGACCACGGTCTGCTCGACATTGGGCTCATACTCGGCCGGCAGCGGCCCCGACAACGCCGCGATGACCACGAGGTCCCCAGGCTTCAGAGCACGCGGTCGAAGCACAGGGGGCAATGCGGTAGCAGTCATCGTGTCAGTCTCCCCGCCGTACCCGGCGTAGGTCACCTGACTTTGTCTGGTTCTCCCACCAGGGCTACATCCTGAGCTACACACGGGGCGAAATAGCTAGGCCGGCGCTGGGAAACCCTGCACGGCCAGGCCCGAACAGCCGCGCGTCGCGAGCCGCTCGCTTCGACCCCGATCGCTCAAATCTCCGGCACGCCCAGCATGCGGTCGAGCAGCGTGGCCAGCCGGCGGACCTCGCCCGCCGTCAGGGCGCCGGTGAGCGGCGTGAGCGCCTCGGCGACCTCGGCGGCGCCGATCGCGGCGAGCTCCGTCCCCTGTGCCGTCAGCCGCACGTCCACGGCGCGGCCGTCCAGCGGGTTGGGCGAGCGCTCGAGCAGGCCGCGCTTGACGGCCCGGTCGACCAGGCCTGAGACGCTCGACTTGTCCAGCCCCAGGTAGCGCGCCAAGTCGGTCACCCGCACGCGCCGGTCCCGCAGGATCCCGAGCGTGCGCAGCTGGGTGAGCGACAGATCGTGCTCGGCGCCGACCCGGCTGAGCACCGACATCATCGCGAAGGAGATGCGCACCAGGGCTTCTTGCAGTTCCTCGTTCTCGGAGGTCTCGGAGTCCTCAGAGGTCCCGGAGGCCGCTTCGGTGGTCGCCATGCCCGCCAGCCTACTTGATTTAGTTTGTATTAGCCACTACTTTAGGTGGTATTACAAACCATCAGGAGGTTCCGCCATGAAGGCCGCCGTCGTCACCACATTCGACTCCGTCCCCCGCTACCAGGACTTTCCCACCCCCGTCGCAGCCGGCGAGCACGAGCTGCCGGTCGAGGTGGTCGCCGCCGGACTGCATCCGCGGGTGCGCTCCCAGGCGAACGGCTCGCACTACACCAGCACCGGCGAGCTCCCGCTCGTACCCGGCGTGGACGGCGTCGGATGCGGTCCCGACGGGCAGCTGCGCTACTTCCTGCTGCCGGAAACCGCGGTCGGCTCGATGGCCGAGACCACCGTCATCGACACCCGCCGCAGCGTCGTGCTGCCGGAAGGCGCCGACCCCGTCGCGGTCGCGGCGGGCATGAACCCGGCGATGTCCTCCTGGGTCGCCCTGCGCCGGCGCATCGAGTTCCAGGCCGGCCAGGACGTGCTGATCCTCGGCGCCACCGGCAGCTCCGGGCGGATGGCCGTGCGCATCGCGAAGCTCTGCGGCGCGAACCGGGTCGTGGCCGCCGGCCGGGACCCGCGGGCCCTGGCCGAGCTGCCCGCGCTCGGCGCCACCGAGACCGTGCAGTTGGGGACCGAGCAGACCGCCGAGCAGCTCGCCAAGGCCGCCTCGGACGCGGACGTCGTCATCGACTACGTCTGGGGCCAGCCCGCCGTCGACGCGCTCGTCGCCCTGGTGACCCGCCGCGAAGACCCCTGCAAGCCGCTGACCTGGATCGAGATCGGCTCGATGGCCGGACCCACCGCCGCCATCCCGTCAGCGGCGCTGCGCGCGGTCCGGCTCCAGTTCGTCGGCAGCGGCCAGGGATCCATCGGTCCGCGCGAATACCTCGCGGAACTGCCGGCGTTGGCCAAGGAGCTAACCTCCGGCGGCCTGCCCGTCGAGGCCCGGACCGTCCCGCTGGCGAAGGTCGAACAGGCCTGGGCCGAGCAGTCCTCGCAGCGGATCGTGTTCGTGCCCTGAGAATGGCGCGTGTGGCCCCGGAAACGCCGGGGCCGCCGCGAGGAATCCCCACGGCGGCCCCAGCTCTGAGCTGCTGTCGACTAGCTCAGCGTCCACTGCTGAAGCGCCGACCCGGTGTCCGTCTCCTGCGTCACCAGCGCACCGGCGCTCGACGAGGCCGCGGTCATCAGCAGACCCGTGTGGTTGTTCTTCAACGTCCACAACCCCGACGGCAGCTGTGTCGCACTCCAGCGCTGGTTCACCGCACCGGTGCACGACCACTGGATCACCGCGGTGCCCGGCGCCGTGCTGCCGCCGTTGTCGTCCGCGCACATCCCCGAGTCGCCGTTCGTCAGGGTGTAGCTGCCGTCCGACTGCCGCGCGAAGGTCCACTGGCTTGTGGCACCGCTCGCGGCGCCGGCCACCAGCTGGTCGCCGCCGTTCTTCGAACCGTTCGGTGTCTGCAGCGCCTGCCCGGCCACCGTCAGCGTGTGCACGCCCGACAGGTCCACCGGCTTGGGGCTCACCGCGTAGGTGAACGTGGTGCTCGCCGAGGCGTGCCCGGAGGAGGCGGTCACCGTAACTGGGGAACTCCCCGCTTTGGTCGGCGTGCCGCTGATCAGGCCGCTGGCGGCGTCGATCGACACTCCCGCGGGCAGGCCGGTCGCCGAGTAGCTCAGCGCCTTGCCCTTGGAGTCGCTGCCGGTGACCTGCACGCTCACCGGGGTACCGACCACGCCGCTCTGGCTCCCCGGTGTTACGACGTGTACCACCTCCGGACCCTGCGCCGGATGTGCGGGCGTGAACGACAGCGTCTGCTCCGAGGGCTGCCGGCCGCCGCCGACCGTGCTGCCGGAGGTGTCGGTCCACGACCGCACCGGCGTGGTCTCCGCCGACCGCGAGGAGTCCCACGCCATGCCGAGGGCCAGCCCGCTGTCCCGGTTCACCAGGCGGTACGACCCCGGCGAGGACGTGTCCGGCACCGCGAACCACTCCTGGCCCACGCTCGGGCCGGACGCGCCGATCGGGGTCGCCGACGGCGCCGTGCCCCAGGCCCGCGAAGCCGTCTTCGAGGAGTCCACCCCGAGGGCGTCGCCGGTCACCGCGTTCACCACGGTGTACGAGCCGTCACCGGTCGGCGAGATGCTCCACGCCGCCTGCGCCCAGCCGTAGTACGCGTCCAGCGACGTCACCTGCGAGCTGCCCGCGCTCTGCGCCAGTACCCGGCCGTTCCCGCTGTTGACGACCACGTTCTGTCCCCGTGCCACCACCGGCTTGGCCGGGGCCGAGGAACCGATCGTGACGTCCGCGTACTCGCCGTCGGACGTGGCACACGCGATCGAGCAGTAGGAGCGGAAGGTCTTGCCGACGATCGTCGGGCTCCACTTGTTCGCCGTGTCCGCGAACCACCGGTACCAGGACCCCGACACGTAGCTGCCCGAGTCGCCGATCAGGTGCCACTTCTGCGTCGCCAGGTTGTCCGTGGCGTAGAACTGCTGCGGCTCCTTGCCGGTCTGCCCGACCGTCTCCGGCTCACCGATGTACAGCCCGAGGTAGGCGTCGTAGGTGATGTTCATGATGAACAGCGGCGACTTGGTCGGCAGCTTGCCCGCGGCCATCTGCTGGTCGGCGGTCCCGGTGGTGGCCGGGTTGTAGTCGTGCGCCGGGTCGGTGTAGCCGTTCGGGTTCGCGGCGTCCACCGGCTCCATGTTGCTCTCCAGCCCGCCGATACCGGGCTGCGACCAGCTGCCGTTGTACCACTTCTGCCAGGTCCCGGCGGCCATCTTGCCGCTGATCGGAGCCCGGGCGACGTGCGCCAGGCCGCCGTTCTGCGTGCCCTTGGTCCCCGGCTTGTTGACGATGCGGGAGCCGTAGAACACGTAGAAGTAGCCGGACGCCGGGTCCACGAACAGGCGCTGGTCGCCGTCGCCGTAGTCGTACGTCTGGTTCGGGAAGGCCGTGGTGTCGTTGCGGGTCGTGCTGTACGGCGAGGTGATCGCGTGCCCGAGGATCGACCAGGTCTTGCCCTTGTCGTGCGAGACCGCGTAGTCGATGGCGTCGTAGTGCAGGCCGTCGCCGAAGGGCTGCGGCGTGAACTCGTTGTGGACCAGGCCGTACCAGTCGCCGGAGTCGGGGTCGACCCAGGTGCCGGACAGGTCGCAGTAGTTGCGCTGCGAGTAGTAGCCGGTGCCGTTGTTCATGTACGTCGACTCCAGCCCGGTCGGGCTGTTGTTGCAGCGCCAGGTGGTGTCGTTGTTGGCGTCCTGGGAGTTCGCCGGGTTCACGGCGTTGCTCAGGCTGGTGTCCAGCGTGGCGTCGTCGAAGTCCGTCCCGCTGTAGAACTCCCAGGCACGCGGGTCGGTCTTGGCGTACAGCGAGTACGACTCCTGGAAGTGGAACGAGCCGTCGGTGTCGAGGTAGGCCGACGCCGGGGTGTCGTCCGGGTAGGCGAAGCTGTTCACCGCGCCGATGGTGATCTGGTAAGCGGGGTTCGCGCCGGCTGCTGCGGACGCGGCCGACGCCTGGCCCGAAGGCAGCAGCGCCAGGGTCGCGACCGCCGCGACGGCGGTGGTCACGGCGAGAAATCTGCGCGGGTGGGGCCCAGTTTTGCGCGGGTGGTGCACATTGCGCGGGTGTCGCACAGGTACTCCGTTCAGCTCTGAACGTTCATCCGGTGGTACCTGACGGTTATCTCGCAAGAACGAGCAGACAGTCGAGCATTCTCAAGCAGAATCCAAGCCGCCTTGAGAAAAGTGCAGGCGCCCGGATCGGCATGGATCCGAGCGCCCGCACGGCTTTTCAGCTCTGTGTCCACCTCCCGGCGGAGATCAGGAGATCGTCCACTGCTGGAGTGCCGAGCCGGTGTTCGTCTGCTGCGTCACCAGCGCCCCGTTCGACGTCGAGGCCGTGGTCAGCAGCAGGCCGCTGTTCACGTTCGTCAGCGTGTACGCACCGCCGGCCAGCCGGGTCGCCGTCCAGTGCTGGTTGCCGTTGCCGGTGCAGGTCCACTGGATCACCGAGGTGCCCGGGGTCGTGAACCCGCCGTTGTCGTCCATGCACAGCTGCGACTGCTGGTTCTGGATCTGGTACGAGCCGTCCGACTGCTGCGTGAAGACCCAGTTCTGGTTCGACCCGCCGTTCGGCGACCAGGTGACCAGCTGCGTGCCGGCGGTCGTGGAGTGGTTCGGATCGTCCAGTGCCTGTCCCGAGGCGACCAGCGTGTGCGTCCCGGTCAGGTTCGCCGCCGCCGGGCTCACGGTCCAGGTGAACGTCGTCGAACCGCTCGCGGTCCCCGACGAGGCGGTCACCGTCACGTTCGAGGAACCGGTGGCGGTCGGCGTGCCGGAGATCAGGCCCGAGGAGCTGATCGACAGTCCGGCCGGCAGCCCGGTCGCGGAGTACGTCAGGGCGTTGTTCTCGCTGTCCGAGGCGGTGATCTGCAGCGAGGCCGCGGTGCTCACGGTCGTGGTCTGCGTCCCGGGGTTCGCCACGGTCACCGTCTCGGCACCGGAGGACGTCGCCGGCGTGAACGTCAGCGTCTGCTCCGCCGCGGTCCGGCCGCCGCCGACGCTGCTGCCCGAGGTGTCGGTCCAGGCGCGCGTCGGCGTCGTCTCCGCCGGCCGCGAGGTGTTCGACGACAGCGCCAGCACCAGGCCGCTGTACCTGTTGACCAGCTTGTAGCTGCCGCTCGCGCCGGTGACCGGCACGATCCACCACTGCTGCCCCACGCTGCCGGTCCCGCCGGACAGCGCCGTCGCGGTCGGGGCGGTGCCCCAGGCGCGGCTGGACGTCGCCGAGGAGTCGACCCCGAGCGCCTGGCCGGTGGAGGAGTTGGTGATGCGGTAGGAGCCGTCGCCGTTCGCGGTGAACTTCCACGCCTCCAGCGCCGAGCCGGTCGCCGCGGCGTCGGACGTGGTCGCCGAGCCGCCGGAGACCTGAGCCAGCACGCGGCCCGCCGAGGTGCCGATGGTGTAGGTCTTGGTGGTGTCCACCGGCGGCTGCGCCGGGGCGGTGGAGTCGATCGTCTCGTTGGTGTACAGCGAGCCGGCGTTGTTCACGCAGGCCACCGAGCAGTACGCGCGGAACGACTTGCCCACGATGGTCGGGTTCCACTTGTCGCCGCTGTCGGCGAACCACCGGTACCAGGACCCCTGGGTGTAGGACGATCCGGAGTCGCCGGCGAAGTACCACTTCTGCGTCGACAGGTCGTCGGTGACGTAGTACTGCTGCGGCATGGTGCCGGAGACGACTTCAGGAGTGCCGATGTACAGGCCGAGGTAGGCGTCGTAGGTGATGTTCATGATGAACAGCGGCGACTTCGAGGGCAGCTTGCCCGCGGCCACCTGCTGGTCCACGGTCCCGGTGTTGGCCGGGTTGTAGTCGCCTGCCACCGGCGTGTACCCGTTGGGGTTCGAGGAGTCGACCGGCTCCATGTTGCTCTCCAGGCCGCCCACGCCCGGCTGCGACCAGCTGCCGTTGTACCACTTCTGCCAGGTCCCGGTCGCCATCTTGCCGCTGATCGGAGCCCGGGCGACGTGCGCCAGGCCGCCGGTGCTGCCGCCGACGCCGCCCTTGGGGACGACGCGCGAGCCGTAGTAGACGTAGAAGTAGCCCGAAGCCGTGTCCACGTACAGCCGCTGGTCGCCGTCGCCGTAGTAGTACGTCTGGTTCGGGAACGCGGTCGTGTCGTTGCGGGTCGTGCTGTACGGCGAGGTGATCGCGTGGCCCGTGATCTTCCAGGTCATGCCCCGGTCGGTGGACACGGCGTAGTCGATGGCGTCGTAGTGCAGGCCGTCGCCGAAGGGCTGCGGCGTGAACTCGTTGTGCACCAGGCCGATCCAGTTCCCGGTGTCGGGGTCCACCCAGGTGCCGATCAGGTCGCAGAAGTTCGGCTGGGTGTAGCCCGAGCCGGACCCGGCGCTGGTCGAGGACAAGCCGGTCGGGCTGTTGTCGCAGCGCCAGGTGGTGTTGTTGTTCGCGTCCTGGGAGTTGGCCGGGTTGACCGAGTTGCTGATCGTGGAGTTCAGGCTGGAGCTGTCGAAGTCGCTGCCGGAGTAGAACTGCCAGACCCGGCTGTCGGTCGAGCCGTAGCCCGAGTACGACTCCTGGAAGTAGAACGTGCCGTCCCGGTCGACGAACGCGCCGGCGGGGGAGTCCGACTGCGCGGAGAACGTTCCGTTCGAACCGATCGAGACGGTGTAGGTGGCACTGGGGGGCGTGGCCGAGGCGCTGCCGGGCGCCAGCATGCCGACGCAGGCCAGCGCGCCGCCGGCGAGGGTGGCCAGGAGGGTTTTGCGGAGTCTCACAGGTACTCCTCTCAAGGGGTGGGGATGCCCGAGAGTTATCTCTCGAATGCGGGCGGCCAGTCGAGCGTTTCCAAGCAGAATCCAAGGTGGACGCGAGAAAAACACAGCGGGTTATGTAAGGTCTGGAGCATGGTTTCGGAACTGACGCTGCGGTCGGCCCGGGCCGACGAGGCCGAGGTGCTCACCGAGCTCGTCATGCGCTCGAAAGCCCATTGGGGCTATAGCGATGAGTTCATGGAGCGCTGCCGCGCGGAGCTCGCGATCCACGCCGAGCAGATGGCTCCTTCGCGCATGACGGTCGCCGAAGTCGAAGGGCGCGCCGTGGCCGTCGCGACGTTGGAGGGCGAGCCGCCGGAGGCCGAGCTGGGGAGCCTGTTCGTCGATCCGGACATGATCGGCAAGGGCGTGGGGCGCCGGTTGCTCCAGCACATGGTGGAAATGGCGCGCGGCATCGGGGCCCGCACCATGGTTCTGGATGCGGACCCCAATGCCGAGCCGTTCTACGAGGCGATGGGTTTCGTTCGCGCGGGAGTCGTGCCCTCGGGCTCGATCCCCGGGCGGACGCTGAACCGGTACGCCTTGGACCTCTGACGAGTAGCTGGACGAGTGGCTGGACGCGTGGCTAGTTGATCGACCAGTGCTGCAGGGCGCTGTTGCTGTCGTTCTGCTGCGTCACCAGCGCGTTGTTCGCCGTGGAAGCCGTGGTCAGCAGCAGGTTGCTGTTCGCCGAGGCGAGCGTGTACCCGCCGCCGGCCAGCGCCGTCACGTTCCAGTGCTGGTTCGCGGTCCCGCCGCACGTCCACTGGATCACCGCCGCCCCGGCCGCCGTGGAGCTGCCGGTGACGTCCAGGCACAGCCCGGACGCGCCGTTGGTGAGCTGGTAGGAGCCGTCGGCCTGCTCGGTGAAGGTCCACTGCTGGTTGGTGCCGCCGTGCAGGCCCCAGGTGATGAGCTGGGTGCCGGTCGCGGTGGAGCTGCCGGGGTCGTCCAGGGCCTGGCCGCCGGTGGTGACCGTGTGGGTGCCGCGGACCTGGCTGTTGGCGTCGTCGAAGGCCTCGAACTCCCACAGCGAGTAGCCGTACTGCGTGCCCCGGGCCGTGCCGTACATCCGGATGTAGCGCCCGGTGGCGTTCGGGAACGTCAGCGTCTCGGTGCCTCCGGTGCCGTTCGTGCGGGTGGAGACGGTCGTCCAGGTCGTACCGTCGTTGGACAGCTGGATCTGGTAGTTCTTGCCGTACGCGGCCTCCCAGGCCAGCACCACGCGGTTCACCGTCTGCACCGAGCCGAGGTCCACCTGCAGCCACGTCGGGTCGACGTACTGGCTGGACCAGCGGGTGCTCAGGTCGGCGTCGGTGGCGTCCGCGGCGGGGAAGTTGGGCGTCTCGATGCTGGAGGCCGTGGTCGGCTTGCCCTGCGCCAGGTCGCCGGCGATGGACGGCTTCGGGTAGAGCGGGTTGCGGCCGATGGCGTCCATGATCGGGACGAACGCGGCGTACGTGGAGACCAGCTTGGGGCTGTTCCACGTCATCTGCGCCAGGTCGCGCATCGGGTACTTGATCCCGTCGGCGGTCTGGTCCTCGGTCTCGGCGCCCGGGTTGTCACACCAGACGTGGATCAGGGACCCGAGGTTGGCCGCGTCGTTGGAGATCGTGGTCGAACCGTCGAACAAGTCCGGGTTCCAGGACTGGTACATCCACGTCGTGTCCGGCTTGGCCCCGCCGTAGACGTAGTACGTCGGGGTGTAGGCCTCGTTGGCGATGGTGTGCCCGGCGTCGAGGACCTGTTGCGGGGACAGGCCCGTGTTGCTCCAGTACTCCACGATGACGTCCGGGTTGACGGTGATCGTGCCGTCGCCGGACTTCAGCCCGTCGTTCCACATCCGCATCGTCTTGCCGCCGGCCCGCACGATCCCGTCGGCCCAGTTCACGAAGCCGTAGAAGGTGTCCTTCGCGGTGGCGTTGGCGCCGTAGTTCTGCTGGGCGTAGGTGAGCAGCTGCGGGTAGGAGCTGTAGTTGGTGACGTACTCGTCGGCCCCAAGGTGCCAGTACGGGCTGTTCGTGAACAGCGGCTCGTATTCGGTGATCAGATCGCTGATCAGCTGCCGGGCGCCGGGGATGGTCAGGTCGATGTAGCTGGAGCTGGCGTTGCCCGAGCTGTCCTTGAGCCGGTAGTCGTGGCCGATGCCCAGTTCCGCGGACAGGATCGCGTCCATGTGCCCCGGCATGTCGATCTCCGGGACCACGGTCACGTGGTACTGCTTGGCCAGCGCGATGATGTTCGCGATGTCCTGCTTGGAGTAGTGCTGCGGCGAGGTGATCTCGGGGTGGGTGGTGCTCTCCAGCCGGAAGCCGTAGGTGTCCGACAAGTGCAGGTGCAGGTAGTTCATCTTCAGGTAGGACATCTCGCGGATCTGGTTCTCCACGAACGCCACGTCGAAGAACCTGCGCCCGGTGTCCAGCATCAGCCCGCGCTCGGACTTGTCCGGGGAGTCTGTGGCGGTGCCGGCCGCGATCGTCGAGCCCTGATGCAGCAGCTGCAACACCGTGCGGGTGCCCCAGAACTCGCCGGTGGTGGTGCTGCCCTGGATGGCGATGCCGGCGCCGACGGTCATCGTGTAGCCCTCGGACGGCTGGCTGCCGCCGAGAGTCAGCGCGACGTCGCCGGGGCCGGCCGTGCCCTGCACCACGCCGACGGTACGGCCCTCCAGCGCGGACAGGTCGGCGGCGAAGGTGTTCGCGTCGCCTAGCAGCTGCGAGGCGTAGGCGGGATTGATGACGACACGGCTGGCCGAGCTCCAGGTGAAGGAGCCCGAACCGGCCGACCAGGTGCGCACGGCGGGGACGGTCTGCGGCGGACCGGAGGCCGCGGCCGCGTGCGCGGTGTGCGGCGACGCGGCCATGGTGACGGGAACGACGGCGGCGATGAGGGCAGCCGCCGGGAGCATTCGGAGGGATCGCATGGACCTGCCCGGTTCACTAGAGGATCACTAGGGGAGCGGTGCGTGGTTTTGAGCGAAAGGTGCGTGGGAGTGCGTGGTCTAGACCGCTGGCGCGCGCTAGTGCGCAGTATTGAGCAGGGATCAGCGGTTGGCAAGCGTCTCCACGAACTCTGACAAGAAGTCGGCGACCGGCTCGGGGTCGGTGAGCACGGCGAGGTGGTCGGCGGCCAGCCGGGACGTGGGCCAGCCCAGGGCCTCCGCGCGGTCGGCCTGCTCCTGGTAGCCCTCGCTGAGCTGGAGATAGAGACACTGTGTCTCCGATGGCAACACAGTGTCCGGCATCGGCTCTTCGAAGTACGCGAGCGCGATCGGATGGAGCTCGGCCAAGAAGGCTTTTCGTTGCTCCGCTTGAGGAATCAGCTCTGGTACGAGCTCCGGTGGGAACCACCGGTTCCACGGCGGGAGCATGCCGTCGACGGCCATCGCGCCCAGGGCCTCGCGGAAGTCCGGCGGGGAGGCGTCGAAGTCGCTCAGGCCGGGGCGGGGGAGTTGGGCGTCGACGAACGCGGCGCCGATCACGCGGCCGCCCAGGGCGTTCGTGAGGGCGTCGGCGATGGCCGGGAGGTAGGCGCCGGCGCCGCTGTGGCCGGCCAGGACGATCTCGCCGCGGTGCTCGTCGTTGGCCGGCACGGTCCGGGCCACCTGGTCGGCGATGCGGCGCGCGTATGGTCCGGGTCCGGCGGCGATGCCGTGCAGGCTCGGCACCATGACGTCGTACCGGCCCCGGCCCTGGCCCTGGCCCCGGCCCCGTAGTAGCTCGGCGACCGGCTGCCAGGTCGCCGGTCCTACCAACGGGCTGTGAACCGCGATCAGAAGTGGCGTGTGTGGCATGGGGTGATTGTCGCCGAGTCGCGCTCGTGAAGATTGCTTCGCTTGTCAGAGCCGCCGCGTAGCCTTTGAACCATGCGCCCTCTGTCCGAACTCACCCGCACCGTCGCCCCGATCGAGGTCGTCAGCGACTACCAGCCCGCCGGCGACCAGCCCGCGGCCATCGCCGAGCTGGCCCGGCGGATCGAGGCCGGGGAGAACGACGTGGTGCTGCTGGGTGCCACCGGTACCGGCAAGTCGGCGACCACCGCCTGGCTGATCGAGAAGCTCCAGCGTCCGACGCTGGTCATGGCGCCCAACAAGACGCTGGCCGCGCAGCTGGCCAACGAGTTCCGCGAGCTGCTGCCGAACAACGCGGTCGAGTACTTCGTCTCCTACTACGACTACTACCAGCCCGAGGCGTACGTCCCGCAGACCGACACCTACATCGAGAAGGACTCCTCGATCAACGAGGAGGTCGAGCGGCTGCGGCACTCCACCACCAACTCGCTGCTGACCCGGCGCGACGTGGTCGTGGTCTCCACCGTGTCCTGCATCTACGGCCTGGGCACGCCGGAGGAGTACCTGAAGAGCTCGGTGCAGCTGCGGGTCGGCGAGGAGCACGACCGGGACAAGATGCTGCGCCGCTTCGTGGACATGCAGTACGCGCGCAACGACCTGGCCTTCACCCGCGGCACCTTCCGGGTCCGCGGCGACACCGTCGAGATCTTCCCGGTCTACGAGGAGCACCCGGTCCGCATCGAGATGTTCGGCGACGAGGTCGAGCGCCTGATGACGCTGCACCCGGTCACCGGCGAGATCATCACCGTCGACGAGGAGCTGCGGGTCTTCCCGGCCACGCACTACGTCGCGGGGTCGGACCGGATGGAGCGGGCGCTGGGCGGGATCGAGATCGAACTCGCCGACCGGCTGGCCGAGCTGGAGAAGCAGGGCAAGCTGCTGGAGGCGCAGCGGCTGCGGATGCGCACCACGTACGACCTGGAGATGATGCGGCAGGTCGGGTTCACTTCCGGCATCGAGAACTACTCGCGGCACATCGACGGCCGTGCGCCCGGCTCGGCGCCGTCCACCCTGATCGACTTCTTCCCCGAGGACTTCCTGCTGGTCATCGACGAGTCGCACGTCACCGTGCCGCAGATCGGCGCGATGCACGAGGGCGACGCCTCCCGCAAGCGCACCCTGGTAGAGCACGGCTTCCGCCTCCCCTCGGCGATCGACAACCGTCCGCTGCGCTGGGAGGAGTTCGAGGAGCGCATCGGCCAGACCGTCTACCTCTCGGCCACCCCGGGCCCGTACGAGCTGGCCAAGCAGGCCGACGAGCCCTCGAAGAACCCGGTCGAGCAGATCATCCGCCCCACCGGCCTGGTCGACCCGCAGGTGGTGCTCAAGCCGACGCACGGCCAGATCGACGACCTGGTCGCCGAGGTCCAGGCCCGCGCGGCCCGCGACGAGCGCTCCCTGGTCACGACGCTGACCAAGAAGATGTCTGAGGACCTGACCGACTACCTGCTCGAGCGCGGCGTTCGCACGCGCTACCTGCACTCCGAGGTCGACACGCTGCGCCGCGTGGAGCTGCTGCGCGAGCTGCGCCTGGGCGAGTACGACGTCCTGGTCGGCATCAACCTGCTGCGCGAGGGCCTGGACCTGCCCGAGGTGTCCCTGGTGGCGATCCTGGACGCGGACAAGGAAGGCTTCCTGCGCAGCGGCCGCTCGCTGATCCAGACCATCGGCCGCGCGGCCCGCAACGTCTCCGGCGAAGTGCACATGTACGCCGACACCATCACGCCCTCGATGCGGCTGGCGATCGACGAGACCAACCGCCGCCGCGAGAAGCAGGTCGCCTACAACGAGGCCAACGGAGTCGACCCGCAGCCGCTGCGCAAGCGCATCGCCGACATCACCGACCTGCTGGCCCGCGAGGACGCCGACACCGCCGAACTGCTCGGCGGCTCGGGCCGGCAGCAGTCGCGCGGCAAGGCCCCCGTCCCGGGCGTCGCCTCGAAGGGCAGCGTGCGGACGCTGGACCTGGCCGGCAAGCCGGCCGAGGAGCTGCTGGGCCTGATCGAGGACCTGTCCCAGCAGATGCACGCCGCCGCCGCGGAGCTCCAGTTCGAGCTCGCGGCACGGTTCCGCGACGAGATCGGGGAGCTGAAGAAGGAGCTGCGGGCCATGCAGGCGGCGATGTAGCCGGGAGCGGCGAGCAGGGGGCTGGCTGGGCCGGCGGGACGGCAGGGCTTGCGGGCGTGCTCGGCGGCTGGTTGGCGCCGCGACTGACGGCGCGGCCGGCCGGCCGCGGCTTGGTCGGCGGGCAGTCGGCTGGCGGCTGGCGGGCGGCTCGGTTACAGCGGCGGTCTGGCGGCGCGGCCGGCAGGCGGCCGGCAGGCGGCCGGCTTGCGGCTTGCGGCTCGCGAACCAGCTCGGCCCGCGCTGCTTGGTGCGTTTCGGTGCTGGTGGGCGGCTCGCGCGGGGCAATAGCGCGGGCCGCTTCTTGCATGGGCCCGGCCGCGTCCGGACATGCGGCTCGGCCGGCGGGCATGGCTGAGCCTGCGGCGGGTACCCGGCGCGTCCAGATGATCGCGACAGCGCATGAGCCGGCGCGGGGATCCCGCCGGTTCCGCGTGTCGGTGATATCCCGGCGTCCCCAGCGGGCATTACTCTGGGAGAGAGGAGCGTGGGTACCGCGATGACCAGGTCCGATCCGCGCCGCATTCGCAGCGGCGACGAGCCCATGCACGCGCGCAGTCCGCTGCGCATGCGGTTGACCATGGCGTTGATCGGGCTGGCCAGTGCTATCGGCGGGGTCGTCTTCTTCCTCACCCAGCACGCGGTCGGCTTCGTCGTCTTCTGTGCGGTCGTCGGGTTGGTCGCGCTGGTCGATGCGATCGTGGTGGCGCGGCACATCCGTCAGGGTCCGCATTGGCAGCCCGGGCGGGACATTCCGCCGTACCGGCCCGTGGAGGAGCCCGGGGACGAGCTCGACCAGCGTTCGCCGCTGTCGCAGCACACGCGCGAGCATGTGTACCTCGCCATGATGGGCACCTGCCTGGTGCTGGTCGTCCTGGCCTGGACCGTCGTGCGCCTGTTCTCGCCGGGGCTCGCGATCGCGATGAGCGTGATCGCGGCGTTCATCCCGCCGTTCGCGGTGATGGTGGCGAACGCGCGGGGGCGGGATTGGTGAGTATGGCGGCGCTCGGGGTGGACGGTGTCCCGGCCCTGGACCCGTTGAGCTATCCCGGCCGTGTCGTCGATCAGCCCGTGTTGCTGTGCGGCTCGCAGGTGCTGCCGATGACCCCCGCAGCCGGGCCGATGGGGGACTGGAGCGTAAACGAGGATGCCGTCAGAGCGCTCGATGAAGTGCTCGCAGAGCTGGCGCAACCACCGGCCGGCAAACGCCATCCGGTGATCGCTGTCGGCTCCAACGGCGCCCCCGGCCAGCTCCGCCACAAGCTGCACCGCCTCGGCCTGCCCGTCGTGGTTCCGATGACGCCGCTGCGCGTCTCAGGGCTCGGCATCGGCGTCTCGGCCCACGTGGGCCTGAACGGCTACGTCGCCAACTCCCCGTTCCTCGACCCCGGCGGCACCGCCGAGGTCGTCCTCACGCTCCTGGACCCCGACCAGTTGCATGCCGTCGATGACACCGAACTACCCCGCTACCGCAGAGTCCTGCTGCCGGCTGCTGACTTCCCGATGGTCCTGCCCTCCGGCGAGCATCTGGACGCCGCCTACCTGTACGTCAACGCGACCGGCGTCCTGGCCGACTCCGACGGGACCCCACGCCGCCCCGGCCCGCAGACCGCGCTGCTCGCCGAGCTGCTGCACAGGTCGCCGCGCCTGCGCGAGCTGTTCGACTCCCCGCAGGACTGGGTCACCAAGGCGCGGGCCGACGCGGATCTGCGGGCCGCGGTCAAGCGGATCTTCCACGACTCCGGCTGGGTCCTTCCGCAGGACGCCTGGCGCCAGAGCACGAGCGACCCCGGCACCCCGGCCGCCTCCTACGCCGAGCTCTCGCCTCTGGCGACCGGCCGCGACCACCCGTAGGCTGCACTCTGCGGTCCCGCCACTGTAACGTGTTCTAGTTCGGCAAGGAGCCCTGATGACCACGGACCTCAAGCTCGGCCTCCAACTCGGCTACTGGGCCTCCAAGCCGCCCGAGTACGACTGGGTGGGTCTGGTGAAGTACGCGGAGGACCTCGGCTTCGACTCGGTCTGGACCGCCGAGTCCTGGGGCTCCGACGTGTTCACGCCGCTGGCCTATCTGGCCGCCAGCACCAGCCGCATCCGCCTGGGCACCGGCATCGCGCAGATGGCGGCCCGCACGCCCACCGCCACGGCGATGCACGCCATCACCCTGGACCACCTGTCCGGCGGCCGTGTGATCCTGGGCCTGGGCCTGAGCGGCCCGCAGGTCGTCGAGGGCTGGTACGGCCGGCCCTATCCCAAGCCGCTGGCGCGCACGCGCGAGTACGTCGAGGTGATCCGCAAGGTCCTGCGCCGCGAGACGGTCACCAGCGACGGCGAGTACTACCCGCTGCCCTACCGGGGCCTGGACGCGATGGGCCTGGGCAAGCCGCTGCGCACCAACCTGCGTCCGCTGCGCAAGGACCTGCCGATCATCCTGGGTGCCGAGGGCCCCAAGAACGTGGCCTTGACCGCCGAGATCGCCGACGGCTGGCTCCCGCTGTACTACGTCCCGGAGCGCCCCGAGGTCTACGCCGACCAGATCGCCGGCGCCAGGGACGGCTTCGAGATCACCGCCATGGTCCACCTCGCCTTCACCGGCTCCTCCGCCGAGGACATCGAGCAGGCCCTGTGGCCCATCAAGGGCGCCCTGGCTTTCTACGTCGGAGGCATGGGCGCCAAGGGTGCGAACTTCCACAAGAACCTGATGGTCCGCATGGGGTACGAGGCCGAGGCCGACCGCATCCAGGAGCTGTTCCTGGACGGCAAGCGCGAGGAGGCCGTGATGGCCGTCCCCAGCGCCTTCGCCGACGAGATCTCGCTGGTCGGCCCGGCCGAGCGGATCAAGGAGCGGCTGGCGGCCTGGCGGGCTTCGCCGGTGACGACGCTGCTGGTGACAGCGCGGGAGCAGGAGACGCTGCGCGCGCTGGCGGATTTGGTCCTGTAGCCCGTTTTGGTTCTATGGCCCGAGTCGGTTCTATAGCCCGAGTCGGTTCTGTCGGCGGCAGGCTCGCGATCAGCAGGTTCTCCAGGCGTTCGTGGAGGCGGACGACCTGCGGGTCGCGGGCCGTGAAGACGGCGTCGGACAGCAGCAGGGCCAGCAGTTCCTCGCGGGCGGCGGCGGTCAGCGAGTCCAGTTCGACCGCGGTGGTGAACACGCTGAGCGCGAGCTTGTCGTAGAGCTCTGTCTCGTGCTGGAACTTCGCCTTCAGCCGGGGCAGCGAGCGGGCCAGCTCGATGATCGCCTCGTCGGCCGGCTCGGTCAGGTACGGGGCCACGAACGCCGTGGTCAGCAGCGCGGTGGCGGTCACCAGGCGGCCGTCCTTGGTGTTGTACAGGGCGTTCCCCAGGGTCGGCAGCGCGCCGGCCACCGCCATCATGTTGTGCATCGCGACGTCCATGCGCCGGTCCATCAGGAAGTTCGCCCGCCGCGCCAGCTCGTCGTGCGAGTGCGACTCCCACCGGCCGCCGTCGGGCCACGGCACGTCGGGGATGTCGTACGACCACTTCATGTCGGGCTTGGCAGCCGGTACGACGGCTGGCCCGACGTGCACGATGATGTCCCGGCCCTCCCCGTGCCACACGCGCTCGACCGCCAGGGCGTCGGCGAGCCCGTTCCAGCCCTCGCCCCGGACGCAGCTGCGCCACAGGTTCGACAGCCGGTGCCATTCGTACACCGCGCCGTTGCCCTTCTCCGGGAACAGCTCGCGCAGACTGACCCGGTCGCGGGTCAGGGCCAGCAGCAGGAACAGGTTCGCGTTCCAACAGCTGGCCCGGGTCACCACCTCGGCGGCCACCGGCTGGTAGTCGGAGTACGTGTGGTCGGTGCGCTGCATGAGGCTGCCGTGGAAGAGCTTGACGACGATGTCGGTCATGGCGCTGCGCATCGCCGGGGCGTGGTGGGCGATCAGCTCCCCGATGTACTCCACGATCGGCGCGCGGGCCGCCAGGCAGTCGAACGACAGCAGCGCGTAGAGCATCGCGTCGTTGACCGTCCGGGACACCGCGTACGTCGACGCCAGGTGCTGCGCGGCGAGCTCGGCGAGCAGCCGCACGACCAGGCGCGCGATGAGGTACTCGCTGAAGGTGGCGTGCAGGAACTCATAGGTCTGCAACTCCCCGCCGTCGCGGGTGGCCTGGACGTTGTGGATGAAGAAGAACCGGCCCACCATCTGCTGCCCGGCGCTGAGCGTCGAGCGGAAGGTGTTCTGGTTGCGCTCGGCCTCCCAGATGCCCAGGGCGCGCAGGTCCTCGGTGAGGCTGTCGGCATCGATCCACTGCGCGCCCCGGTTGAACATGGAGAAGGCGACGATCGACAGCCGCAGCAGCTCCACCTCGATCCGGCGGTCCAGGTCGGAGATGTCAGGGTCCTTCGTCAGCTCGCGGCGGGCGAAGTCCTTCAGCAGCTGCTCGTACACCGCGCTCTGGCTCAGGCCCGGGGAGACCGCGGTCAGCGCGTTGTCCGTGGCGTCGTACAACGCCAGCATCAGCAACAGCAGCGGCTGCTCGGCCAGCGTGCGGTAGCGCAGGATCGTGGGCGCCGACAGCGGCAGCACGGAACGATTGGCCAGCGTCGCGCTGTTCGCCCGGTTCCAGATGTCGATCCAGGCGACGATCTGCGCGTCGTCGAACGGCTCCAGCCGGATGATCGGCATGTCGCTGGGCAGCGTCGCGCGGCCGGCGACGGCGGTCCGGCTGGTGACGATCACCGCGACTGAGCGGCCCTGGTCCAGTTCGCGTTCCTGGAAGCGTTCGATCCGCTGCAGGAAGTCGGTCTGGGCCACCCCGGTGGCCTGCAGCAGCTCGTCGAAGCCGTCCAGGATCACCACCGGGGTCAGGGCCGGGTCGGCGGTGGCGAAGCGGGTCCACTGGACGTCCTGGCCGGTCTGCTCGCGGATCGCGGACTCGATGTAGTCCTGCAGGTCGGCCTCGGCGTTGACGCGGCGCAGCTCGACCCGGACCGGCAGGAAGTGCTCGGCCGGCAGGCGCGCGGCCAGGATGCGGGTGAGCACCGACTTGCCGGAGCCGGGCTGGCCGAGGATCAGCAGCGGCGTGCTCAGCGCGTATTCGGACATCAGGTAGGTGCCCAGCAGGGTGGGCAGGTCGTGCCGCAACTCGTGCCGGTCCCAGCTCTGGCTGGTGGGAAGTCTTCCGAAGGCGAGCCGGAAACTGTGGTCGACGTAGCCCTCGCCCAGGGACGGCAGCGTCAGGTGGGAGTCCGGGCCGTTGGTGAGCAGGATCGGCTTGGCCAGGCCCGCCCGGTAGGCGCGGGCCAGGGCTTCCTGTTGGTGCGCGGGGAATCCGGCCGTCAGCGGGGCCAACAGCGTCTCCAGGCTCGCCAGGCCGGCGGTCAGCCGCTCGCGGGTCGCGGCGTGGGCCTGGAGGTTGACCCAGACCCCGAACTCGGGGCATTCGGCCGACAGGCGCCGCAGGTTCTCCTGGTAGCGCGCGGCGGCCTGGTCCGGCACCTGCTCTTTCAGCAGAGTACTGAGACGGTCGTGCTCGGTCGCGGTGAGCTCGTCCCACAGCGCCAGGCCGGTGAGGAACCGGAAGGAGTCCGCGGCCATCTTCGCGAAGATGGCCAGCGAGGTGTTGTCCCACAGCGGCGAGCCGTAGTTCTCCTTGCGGCACAGCTCCTGGAACAGGGCGCGCCACCCGAGGTCTGATTCGGAGCCGGTGGCCAGGGCCGTTTCCTGGGATGCCGAGAAGTGGACGGTCCCGGCGTCCTGGAACTCGCTCATAGCCGCGCCGAAGGCGTCGAAGTACGCGGTGATCCTGATGATCTCGTGCGCCGCGTGGATCCGTTCGGTGCGGGTCAGCCGGTCCAGGCCGCGCAGCTTCTCGCCGAACCTGTCGAGCACCTTCTCCAGCAGTCTGAGCGCCTGCTGCCGGGCTTCGAACAGGTCGAACACCCCCGCGCCCAGCAGCATCGTGGCGCTGGCCTCGTCTATCAGCTTGACCAGCTGGTTCTCGCCTCCGGCCAACACTTTGACCGCGTCCGTATATCGCAAAGACCGCCGCATCCGACCATCATGTCGGCTGCGGCGGTCTGTGATCTACTTGTATCAGGGTTCTCAAAAAACTCGCGGTTCTCACGGGCTCGGCGGCGGCCCGTCCTGGTCGGCCAGGAAGCGCTCGAACTCCGCGGCCAACTCGTCGGCGGTCGGCATGCGGCCGTCGTTGTCGGACAGCAGGTTCTTGCGGTCGGTCACGTTGAAGGCGTCGTACTGCCGCTCCAGGGCCCGCACCACGTCCTCGACCTCCGAGGACTCCTGCACCTGGCGCTCGATGTCCTCCGAGGCCCGGCGGGCCGCGTCGCGCAGTTCGACGTCCGGCAGGACCAGGCCGGTGGCCTCCGAGACCGAGCGCAGCAGCCGGATCGCAGCCTGCGGATACAGGGAGGAGGCCAGGTAGTGCGGGACGTGGACGGCGAAGCCGGCGGCGTCGTGGCCCCACTCGCCCAGGCGGTACTCCAGCAGCGAGGCCGCCGAGCTCGGGACCTGCAGGCGGTCCAGGACCGGCTGGTCGGTGGTGTCGACCAGGCCGGGGTTGGTGGCGTGGGCGGTGATGCCCAGGGGGCGGGTGTGGGGGATGCCCATCGGGATGCCGTGCATGCCGACGGTGATGCTCACGTCGAAGTGCTCGACCAGGGAGCGCACGGCCAGCGCGAACAGCTCCCACTCCCGGTCCGGCTCCAGGCCGTCCAGCAGCAGGAACCGCTTGCCGGCGCCGTCGGTGAGCAGGTGCAGGTCCAGCGCCGGGTCCTCGTAGTGGTCGTAGTGGTCCTTGTCGAAGGTCATCGTGGGGCGCCGGCTGCGGTAGTCGATGAGCCGGTCCACGTCGAAGGACGCCACCAGGCGGTGGTCGAACTGGTCCAGGAGGTGCTCCGAGGCCAGCCGGCCGGCCCCGCCGGCGTCCATGAAGCCTTCCATCTGGTGCAGCAAGACCACGCCGGCCAGGCCCGGTGTGCCGGGCGCCAGCTCGTACAGAGCCTTCGGATCCTTGCGCGCGACCACTTGAAGCACCTCATCCGTCTTTGTCGTGGCTGTCCGGCGGTTCACGTCCAGCCTAACCATCAGCGGCGAACGGGTGGTGATCTATTCCTGCTCCAGGCGGGCTCATCCGCGGGCGTTCGCCGGTGTTTCAGGACGCCGAACGGCGGATCCGCCCGGCGAATCTCGCCTCGAGAACGTCGTTGTGGGCGTCGCCGCCGATGGAGTTGGCCGACAGGTACACCGGCGGCTCGACACCGCGTTCGGCCAGCAGCCGCACCGCCTCGGCGATGGTCATCTGGGCCAGCACCGCGTTGCCGACCGAGGAGATCCCGCAGACGTTCGCGCCCAGGGAGGGCAGCGGCAGCACCGAGTCGCCGTAGGGGGCGCCGTTGTCCAGCACCACGTCCGCGAAGTCCTTCAGACGCTTGCCGGAGGAGTGCCGCGAGGTGATGCGCGCGGTGTGCTCCAGGGAGGTGATGGCGATCAGCTTGTGGCCGGCCGCGATGACGTGCTCGGCCAGATCCACGATCACGCCGTTGCCGCCGGAGTTGGAGGCGATCACGAACACGTCCTGCGGCTCCACCGGCGCCAGGTCGTAGATCCGCTTCGCCAGCCCCTCGCGGCGCTCGATCTTGGGATCGTTGAGGAGGTCCACCGGCTCGCCGCCGAACAGGATCAGGTCGCGCAGCGCGAGCTTGTTGCTCGGCACGAACCCGCCGGCCCGCCCGGCCACCTCCATGGCCAGCGCCTCGGAGTGCCCGGTCCCGAAGGCCTGCAGCACCCCCTCGGCCGCGATGGAGTCCGCGATCAGCGCTCCGGCGGCCAAGACCGCGTCCGTCTGGGTCTTCTCGATGTGCTCCAGCACCCGGCGCACCTCGGCGAGGTATCCGGTCGGCGACAGCTCCGGCGGCAGGGACTCCATGGGCTTCTCCCTCAATGCGTTGGGTCTGGCGCGTGTGGTCTAAACCACACCGATCCGGCTCCATCAAAGCAGATCCGCGCCCGGGCCACGAGGGTTTGCGTGAACACCCGTCTTCCTGGGACCATTGATCTCATCGAAGGGGAGTACTCCTCAATCGGACGGATCGTCATCACGGAGCCGAAGGCTCCCGGTCCCCCGGCCTGAGCTGCGGTTTCAGCGTTTCAGGTGGAGAAGACTTTCGGCGCTTGGGTATGCCGTCGTGCATGCCATGACAACGCCGGAGGAGTCCCGCAATGCACGTCAGCCTCACCGTCTGGATCGCCACCATCGCCGTGCTGGCCGTGGCCGTGGGCCTGGACCTGTGGCACGGCATCCGGAACCCGCACGCGATCAAGCCCCGCGAGGCCGCCGTCTGGGTCACCGGGATCGTGGCGGCCAGCATCCTGTTCGGCATCGGCGTCTCGTACTTCGGCGGGCACCGCTACGGCAGCGAGTTCTTCGCCGGCTGGATCACCGAGTACAGCCTCAGCGTCGACAACCTGTTCGTCTTCGTCATCATCCTGACCAAGCTGCGCGTCCCGCGCGCCTACCAGTCCCAGGTGCTGCTGTGGGGCGTGGTGATGGCGCTGGTCCTGCGCGGCTTCTTCATCGGCGTCGGCAGCGCGGTCATCAACCAGTTCAGCTGGATCTTCTACGTCTTCGGCGCGTTCCTGGTCTACACCGCGGTCAAGCTGGCCACCGGGCACGGCGATGAGGAGTTCAAGGAGAACCGGCTGCTGCGCCGGGTGCGCAAGGCCGTGAAGACCACCGACGACTACGACGGCGCGCGGCTGGTCACCCACGTCGGCGGGCACCGGCGCTTCACCCCGATGCTGATCGTCATGGTCGCCATCGGCTCCACCGACCTGCTGTTCGCCCTGGACTCGATCCCGGCGATCTTCGGGCTCACCAAGGAGCCGTACATCGTCTTCACCGCCAACGTCTTCGCGCTGCTGGGCCTGCGGCAGCTGTACTTCCTGCTCGGCGCTCTGATGGACCGGCTGGTGCACCTGTCCTACGGACTGTCGGTGATCCTGGGCTTCATCGGCGTGAAGATGCTCTTCGAGGCGCTGCACGGCTCCGGGGTCGAGCACATCGGGCCGGTCACCATCCCCACCATCGGCATCGCCGCCTCGCTCGGCGTGATCATCGGGGTGCTGGCGATCACCACGGTGACCAGCCTGTGGAGCACGCGGCGCGCGGATGCCGGTCCCGACAAGGCGGCCGGGGACAACCAGACCGAGCAGCAGGCCGAGGAGCAGACCGAGGTTCAGCCCCCGAGGTAGACCCAGAGGTGGACACAGGGCTGAAAACCCTTATCCGGCCCCACTTCTCGCGGACCGGCCGGATGTGGGATGCTGCCGCGCGCACATCTCGTCAGCATTCTCCTCAGCATCCTGTCGGACCCAGGGGGGTCAATGAACGGCTTCGTGAAGTTCGTCGTGCGCGGCAACGTCGTCGGGCTGGCCGTCGGCGTCGTCATCGGCGCCGCGTTCGCCGCGATGGTGACCGCGTTCACCGGCGCCTTCCTCACACCGCTGATCGGCTGGGCGACCGGCGGCATCGGCGACTACAGCAAGAAGGTCTTCACGCTCGGCAAGACGACGTTCCCCTACGGGACGTTCATCAACGCCGGCATCAGCTTCCTGCTCACCGCCGCGACTCTGTACTTCCTCATCGTGCTGCCGGTGAACAAGCTCACCGAGGAGCTGAACCCGCACCACGACCTGTCCCACGCCAAGCGCGCCTGCCCGGAGTGCCTGCAGCAGATCCCCGCGCGGGCCCGCCGGTGCAGCTTCTGCACCTCGCAGGTCAACCCGATCCTCGACGAGGACTCCACGGACCTCACCGACGAGGCTCCCGGCGAGATCCCGCTGCACACCGCGCTGCCGGAGATGAAGCTCCCCGAGCCGGTCATGGCCGTCGAGGCCAAGCCGGTGGCCGCCGCCGGGGCGGCGGACGCGTAAAAGGCCTCATCCCCTCCCTCATGCGGCGACCAATAAGGTCGCCGCATGAGCTTCTTGCAGGGACCGCTCTTCGTCCTCACAGCGGTCGTCACCGTCGTGGTCCTCGCCTCGATCGTGCGTCGCCTGCTCGGCGTCCGGTTCTCCGCCACCCGCCTGGTCGTGGCCGCCGGGATCTCCTCGGCCATGTCCAGCACGATCCTGACCGCGATGCTCGGCCCCAGACTGCCCGACGGGACCCTGGCGGACTCCAAGAAGCCGCTGCTGCTGGTGCTGTCCCTGCTGATCATCCTGTTGCCCAGCATGGTCTTCCTGGTGGTCGCCGAGGCGCTGGCGCCCAGCGGCAGCCTGCCGACGCCGCTGGAGTGGATCAGGGGCCTGCGCAGCCGGGTGGCCCGCTCGCGCCGCTACTGGCGGTTCACCATGATCCTGATGCGCCACGGCCTGGGCCCCTACCTGCGCGGCCGGCGTCCCCAGGCCAATATCGGACGCTCACTGCGCGAAGCACTGAACGAGGGCGGCCTGACCTTCATCAAGTTCGGACAGATCCTGTCCACCCGGCGCGACCTGCTCCCGGCCGAGATGGTCGACGAGCTGTCGCTGCTCCAGCACCAGGCCGCCTTCGTGCCGTGGCCGGAGATCGAAGCGGTGCTGACCGCCGAATACGGCTCGGCCGAGACGGTGTTCGACCGCTTCGACCGCGAACCGCTGGCCGCCGCCTCGGTCGCGCAGGTGCACACCGCGCGCCTGGTCTCCGGCGAGGAGGTCGTGGTCAAGGTGCGCCGGCCCGGTGTGACCGGCCAGGTGAACCGGGACCTGGACATCATCCGGCGGCTGGCCCGGACGCTGGAGCGGCGCACGTCCTGGGCCCGGTCCCTCGGCGTCAAGGCACTGGCCGAGGGCTTCGCCGCGGCGCTGCGCGAGGAGTTGGACTTCCGCATCGAGGCCCGGAACCTGGCGGCCGTCGCGGTCACCCGGGTCGAGGGCGTGGCGGTCCCCAAGGCGTTCACCGAGCACTCTTCGAGCCGGGTGCTGGTGATGGAACGCTTCGAGGGCGTGCCGCTGCGGCGCGCGCTGCCGGAGCTGGCCCAGCGCGGGATCGCCGCGCGGGAACTGGCCGAACGGCTGCTGGACTACCTGCTGCGCCAGGTGATGGTCGACGGCGTCTTCCACGCCGATCCGCACCCCGGCAACATCCTGCTGCTGACCGACGGCCGCCTGGGCATGCTCGACTTCGGTTCCGTGGGCCGTCTGGACTCCTCGCTGCGCTCCTCGATGCAGCGGCTGCTGGCCGCCGTCGACGCCGGGGACCCGCTGTACCTGTGCGACGCGGTGCTGGAGGTGATGACGGCGCCGGAGGAGATCGACGAGGCCGCGCTGGAACGGGACCTGGGGCGCTTCACCGCCCGGCACCTGCGCAACGACTCGGGGTTCGACGTCGCCATGTTCACCGACCTGTTCCGGATCGTCAGCTCCTACGGCCTGGCGGTCCCGGCCGAGGTCGCGGCGGTGTTCCGGGCGCTGGGCACGCTGGAGGGGACGCTCACCGAGCTGGCGCGGGACTTCGACATCGTCACCGAGGCCCGCAAGCTGGCCGGCGGGTACGCGGCCGCGCAGCTGCGGCCGGAGGCGCTCAAGCGCGAGGCGGCCGCCGAACTGGTCGCCCTGATGCCGATGCTGCGGCGGCTGCCGCGCCGGGTGGACCGGCTGCTCGGGGCGGCCGAGGGCGGGCGGCTGAGCGTGAACGTGCGGCTGTTCGCCGACCGGCGGGACCGGGACGTGGTCACCGGGCTGGTGCACCAGGTGCTGATCACGGTGCTCGCCGCGACGTCCGGGCTGATGGGCGTGCTGATGGTGGGGCGGCAGAACGGGCCGATGGTCGGCAAGTCGGTGAGCCTGTACCAGTTCCTCGGCTACAGCTTCCTGGCGGTGGCCAGCGTGCTGGCGCTGCGGGTGCTGGTGGTGGTCTTCCGGCGGCCGGAGGATTGATGCCGGGGTGCTGAGGCCGGGTTCTGAGGCCCTCAGGTTCTGAGGCCGGGGGCTGAGGCGCTGAGGTTCTGAGCTTTTGAGGCCTGGCAAGGGAATCAGCTTCTGGTTCGACCTCTAGGACGAGGGTTGGGGGCCGGTTTCACGTCGACCACTGCCAGTTGGTGTCAGTGAAGCTGCCGACACTTGGTCCCATGGAACTCGCCGATGCCACGCGGCGGGCCGAGCGGTTGCTCGTGCCCGCCGCCTTCGTCACCGCCCTGGGCAACAACGTGCAGCTGATCGCCGGGGCGCTGCTGATGATCCGGAGCGACAAGACGATGTTGTCGGTCGGATTGTTGTTCATCGCGGTCGCGGTGCCGCAGGCGGTGCTCTCGCCGTACTTCGGGCGGCTGGCCGACCGGTACGACCGGCGGCGACTGTGGATCGGGTGCGATGCGACGTCGGCGGTGCTGGCTTTGGCGTTGCCGGTGTGGCTGACGCTCGGCGGGGCCAAGGGGCCGGGGGTGTACGCGGCGAACTTCGCGCTGGCCGTGGTGGCGGCGCTGTTCTTCCCGGCGAGCAACGCGATGATCAAGGAGCGGGTGCGGGCCTCGCAGGTGCGGCGGTTCACCGCGAACTACGAGATGGCCACGCAGGCCGGGATGCTGATGTCGGCGACGGTCGGCGGGTTGCTGGTGCAGCGGCTGGGGGCGTCGCCGCTGTTGGTGTTCAACGCCGGGACGTTCGTGGTGTCGGCTTTGCTCGTGGGGTCGGTCGGGGCGTTGCCCCGGAAGGTAGAGCCAGAGGTGAAACCAGAGGTAGAACCAAGAGCTGAAAGCGTTGCCAGGACTCAGATCTCGGTCGGCATGGCTTCTCTCAGCTCTGCCGTTCCCGGCGGGCAGCCGGTTCCTCTCGTCCGCCTGATCCTGCTCTATGCGCAGGGCAGTGTCGTGGTGACGGTGTTCAACGCGCTGCTGCCCAAGCTGGTGATGGGGGAGTGGGGACGCGGGGCCGGGTTGTTCGGGGTCGTCGACGCGATCGGGAGTCTGGGGTTCCTGGCGGCCACGGTGTTCTACAAGGTCGTGGGGCGGCGGTTCGGGGATCTGCCGATCGCGGTGGTGGGGTTCTTGGCGTGCAACACCGTGTTCGTGCTGCAGCCGCAGTTCGGGCCGGGGTTCCTGGCGATCGGGGTGGCGATCGGGGCGTTCACGTTCGGGACGGCGCGGATCGCTTCGCGGACGCTGGTGATGACCAGCGTGGACGAGGCGCACGTGGGCCGGGCCTTCGGGCTGGCCAACGGCGGCGGGCTGGCGGCCACGGTGGTGGTGATGCTCGGGGTCGCCGAGCTCACCGACCACACCGACACCCGGTGGGGGTTCGCCGCGACGGCCGTGGTGAGCGTGGCGGCGGCCTTGGCGGCCGGGGCGCTGCTGCGCGGGCGGCTCGGATCTGGTGGGACCGGTGTTGCCGGTGGTATTAGTGATCACGGCGGGAGCGGCGATCTTCCAACCGGTGGCCCATCCGCCGCCGGCGTCTGTCACATTCCCGCGAACGCGGACGTCGAAGTGGTGACCGCCTGAGATCGCCCGTAGAACAGCCCGCCCGCAGAATGTGGAGCCATGACCGACGCCGAGCAGCTCGCCGAGTTCTTCCAGTCCCAGCGCCCGCACCTGAGGGCGGTGGCGTACCGCATGCTCGGGTCGCTGGCCGAGGCGGACGACGCCGTGCAGGAGGCCTACCTGCGGCTGAACCGCTCGGACGTGGCGCAGGTGGAGAACCTGGCCGGCTGGCTCACCACGGTGACCGGCCGCGTCTGCCTGGACGTGCTGCGCGCCCGCCGCAACCACGGCGAGGAGGACCTGGAGGGCCCGGCCGGCGTCGAGGCGGTCGAGGCCACCGAACGCGACGCGCTGGCCGACCCGGAACTGGCGGCCGAGCTCTCGGACTCGGTCGGCCTGGCCCTGCTGGTGGTGATGGACACCCTGGCCCCGGCCGAACGCCTGGCCTTCGTCCTGCACGACCTGTTCGCCGTCCCCTTCGAGCAGATCTCCCCGATCGTCGGCAAGTCCACGGCGGCGGTCCGCCAACTGGCCAGCCGCGCCCGCCGCCGCGTCCAGGGCCAGGGCGAGGAGTCCGAAGCCGACCGAGGCCGCCAGCGCGAGGTCGTCAGCGCCTTCCTGAAGGCCTCCCGCGGCGGCGACTTCGCCGGCCTGCTCAAGCTCCTGGACCCCGACGTCGTCCTGCGCGGCGACCCGACCGCCGTCGCCATCGGCGCCGTCGCCGAACTCCGCGGCGCCGCCGACGTCGCCGGCCAGTTCTCCGGCCGCGCCGAAGCAGCGCAGCTGGCGCTGGTGGACGGCAGCGCCGGCCTGGTCTGGTCGGTGGGCGGACGCCCGAAGGTCGTGTTCGACTTCGTGATCGTCGGCGGACGCATCGTGGGCATCGAGATGCTGGGCGACGCCGGGCTGCTGGGCGACCTGGCGGTGGAGGTCGTGGCGGTGGCGGGGGAGTAGATAACTGGCCCCAGGAGGTCGGACGGGCCGGCATGCTGATCGAGCGGCATGTCGGCAGGGCCACAGCACCACAGCAGCTCGACCAGCCGGCATGTCGGCAGCACCACGGCGGCTCGACCAGCCGGCATGCTGATCGGCGTGCGGCGGCTCGGCACCGGCGAGCATGGCGACCGGCCAGCAGGCAGACAGATCAGCGCGGGGCGATTTGGCGCAGGCGAGCGCGGCGATCAACCGGCTTGCTGATCGGCGTGCGGCGGCTCGGCACCGGCCAGCGCGTCACCCGACTGGCTTGGCGGCTGTCGGGCAGGCGCCGGGTGACTTCGCGGTAGTAGCCCCGGTCGCCGATGTGGAGCATCGGGTAGAGCTGGAAGCGCAGTGGTGTTTCGTGGCGTGACAGCGTGATCGCCGCCGCGCGCACGCCGACGATGCTGTCCTCGACGATCTGCACCTGTGCGCCCCCTAGCTCCCGTCCGCCGCGCCGTCCGCCGCGCCGTCCGCCGCGCCGTCCGCCGCGCCGTCCACCGACACCACCGCCGGTGGTGCCCATCCGCCGTCGCTGTCCGGCGGGCATGCGCGGAGCATCGTCGCGCCCGAGACCAGTAGGAGCGCGACCGGTAACACCGTGGCCGCGGTTGTTGCGGCGATAACCAGGGCCTGGCCTCGGCGGGTGAGGGTGGGGTCCAGGCGTAGGAGGCGGCGGATGCGGCGGAGGGTCGGGGAGGAGTCGATGGCGAGGGCGGTTTCGGGGACCGGGTCGTAGCCGGGGGCTCGGTCGGCGGGGTGGGCGCTGCCGATGACGGCCAGGGCCGCGGCGACGGTGGGGGCTCCGGTGTGGGCCACGGCGGCGTCGTCGGCGATGAGCTCGACCACGCGGCGGGTCTCGCGTTCGGCGTAGGCCAGGAGCTTGATGTGCGGCATGGTGCGGCGGACGGCGGCGGCCAGGGCGATGATCAGGTGGTGGCGTCCGGACATGTGCGCCCGCTCGTGGAGCAGGACTGCCTCCAGCTGCTTGGCGGTCAGGCGTTCCAGGGCGCCGGTGGTGATCACCACGTCGCCGGGCAGGCAGTAGCAGGCCGGTGCCGGGTGGTCCAGGACCAGGACGTCGAGTTCGGCGTCGCGGGTGGCCAGGATGCGGAGCATGTCGGTGTGCGCACGGCGGCGTCGGCGGGCCGTGCCGAAGGTGGCGGCCAGGCAGTACAGCAGGCGGGCCGAGAGCAGGACCGCCGAGATCCAGCCGAGGTGGCCCAGGGCCGTGCCCAGCGAGCCGTGGTCGGCGACCTGGAGCTGGTCGGCGCAGGAGTCCAGGGCCGGTGAGAGTTCGGACAGGCCCTCGACCAGGGTGAACGCCAGGGCCAGGCCCGCGCCGACGGTGGCCAGCAGGAACGAGCACGTCAGGATCTGCAGCAGGGCCACCGTCAGCCGCGGGGCGCGGTCCGAGGGCCAGTGCCGGGCCAGCAGCGGAGGTGCCAGGAGCGCCACCGCGAGTGCGTAGACGACCAGGATGAGCGCGGCCGTCACTGCATCCGCTCTTCCTCCGCGGCCGGGTGGGGCGACGCCGGGGGGCAGATCTCCAGGGCCGCGCGCAGCGCCTTGGCCTCCTCGTCGGACAGCTGCTCCAGGAAGTGGACGAACGCCACCGCCTGGTTGTCGCTGGTCGCCCACGCGTCGCGCATCAGCCGCGCGGTGTACGACTCGCGGGAGGCCACCGCCTCGTAGATGTACGCCCGCCCCTGCGGCTGACGGCGCAGCCATCCCTTGCGGTGCAGCTTGTCCATCACCGTCATGACCGTGGTGTAGGCGAGGGACCGGTCGGCGTTGAGGTCGTCGAGGATGTCGCGAACAAGCACCGGGCGGTTGCGCCGCCATATGCGGTCCATGACCGCCGCTTCGAGGTCCCCGAGTTGTCGCATCGCCACGGCCGTAAGCCTAGAGGTTTCTTTTGGCTGCCGACCAGGGCTGTGACCGCCGGATTCAGGGTTTGAGGGGGTGAGAGGGCAGCCACGCCGGTGTCGCGGGCGGCATCGGGGCCGCCGGACGCGTCAGCGGACGCGGGGCGGGACGCGACTACGGTTGCGAAACGTCGGAGGGATGCGGCCTGTGCCGGTGGTGCGGCTTGAGCTTGGCGTGCGGCTTCGCTTCCGGCTTCGGCGCGCCGGCGGCAGGCGTCCCGGCGGCAGGCTTCCCGATGACCGGTGTCCCAATGACCGGCGTCCCGATGGCGGGCATTCCGGCGACCGGCGGCGCGAAGTGCACGAGCGGCGCGGCCGGGACGAGGATGCCCGGGATTCCAGCCCCGGCGACCCCACCGCTCACCACACTGTCGGCGGTCCGCCCGATCATCGGCGCCGGCCGCACCGCACCCCGCCCGCCGGAGGCGCCGGCGGCGATGAGGATGACGCCGGTGAGGGTCATCCCCACGGACAGTGCGAGGTGGACCCGGCGTGTGGGACGCACCCAGGCCGCGTACGAGCCGTCGACGGTCATGCGGCCACCCTCGCCGACCACGGCACCGATTCCCGCCCGATTCCCGCCTCCGGGCCGCGCGCCGCGGGATCGCGTCACACGTTCGGCGCATTCGTCGGATCAGCGCAATCGTCAGACCTCCCGCGCCCGGCCGCCCGGGGTGGCGGAATGTGGCGCTCGGCGCCGTGCCGGAGCCTCAGGACGGAAATCCTCACTGTCAGTGTTCTTCCACCCCTGGTGGAGTATCCCGATTTGAGCTCGCATTGAGAAAAACAACACGCGCGGTATTGCCTTCCGGCACGCTGGGTGAGCAGAATGGCAGGACCCTGGCAAACATTATTAACGAATTACCCTGATTTTAGGCGATACGGGCGCGCTCGCGGCGCTGTGAGGTGACGGTTCGATGAGGCTAGTAGTGGCCGGCCGCAGGGACGACCGGGTGCAACCGGCGTTGGACAACGCACTGCGCCTGGACGGGTTCGCGGTCCGGCGGCTGCGCGCCGACGATCTGCCGGGCATGGCGGCGTTCTCGCCGCACGCCGTGCTCCTGGATCTCGGGTTACTGGACGAGGAGGCGCTCGCGTTGTGCGAGCGCATCCGCCGCCAGACGGAGGCCGCGCTGGTCGCGATCACCGCGCGCGCCGACCGCGGGCTGTGGATCGAGGGGCGCCGGATCGGCGTGGACGACTTCGTGGTGAAGCCCTACGGCCTCACCGAGCTGTCGACGCGCATCCGCGCCGCGGTGCGCACGCCGACCGAGCGTCCGGACCACCTGGGTGTCGGGCCGGTGGTGGTGGACGCCGAGGAGCGCCGGGTGAACGTGCACGGCCAGCCGGTGGTCCTCACCCGCAAGGAGTTCGACCTGCTGCACCTGCTGGCGAGCACGCCGGGGGCGGTGCTGTGCCGGGAGCTGATACTGCGGAAGGTGTGGCACACCACCGAGAAGTCGGCGAACCGGACGCTGGAGGTCCACATCGCGACGCTGCGGGCCAAGCTCGGCGTGCCGGACCTGATCCGGACGGTGCGCGGGATCGGGTACGTGGCGGACGCGGAACTGCCCAGGAGCATCAGGGTCTGAGGTGACAGAGACTGAGGGCCGTCGGCGGACCCCGCTTGCCGGCCCTCAGTCCTTCGTTTTCCCAGAAGCCAACGCCCGCGCCACCGCATCCGTGCGCGCCGACTCCGCCCGCAGCTCGGCGCGCCGCTCCTGCCAGCGTTCCAGCATCCCGGACAGCTCCCCGCGCAGGAACTGGAACATCAGCACCGACTCGGTCAGCCGCCGTCCGGCCGGGGTGTCCGCGCCGACCACCCCGACGCCCTCGGCCAGGCTCTTCTCCCAGCGTGCCATGATCGTGTCGCGCTCGAACAGGGCGTCCTGCCAGACCTCGTCCAGCACCCGGTAGCGGTCGCGCCGGGTGCCGGGCTCGCGTTCGCGGGTGACCAGGTTGACCTGGGACAGGTAGCGGATGGCGCCGGAGACGGCGGCCGGGGAGATGTCGAGCAGGTCCGACAGTTCCTGGGAGGTCAGGCGGCCGTCGTCCTGGGTGATCAGGGCGGCGAAGACGCGGGAGGGCATGCGCGGGATGCCGCTGTCGGTCAGCACGCCGGCGAAGCGCTCGATGTACACCAGCAGCGGGTCGGGGGCCGGCCGGTCGGCGTCGTCCTTGCGCATGACCCCACGGTAGCGGTCGCGCTCGCACTTTCATAACATTCACAAAACTCTGAAGATTCGGAGTAGCATCGGCGGCATGACGACTGCGATCAGCGCGTCCGGCCTGGTGAAGACCTTCGGCCGGACCCGCGCGCTCGACGGCCTGGACCTGACGGTCCAGGAGGGCGAGGTCCTGGGCTTCCTGGGACCCAACGGGGCCGGCAAGTCGACGACCATCCGCGTGCTGCTCGGCCTGATCCGCGCCGACGCCGGCCGGGCGAGCCTGCTGGGCGGGGACCCCTGGCGCGACCGCGTGGCCTTGCACAAGCGGCTGGCCTACGTGCCCGGCGACGTCACCTTGTGGCCGAACCTGTCCGGCGGGGAGGTGATCGACCTGCTCGGCGGGCTGCACGGCGGGGTCGACGCGCACCGCCGTGCCGATCTGCTCGAGCGCTTCGAGCTGGACCCGACCAAGAAGGGCGGCCAGTACTCCAAGGGCAACCGCCAGAAGGTGGCGCTGATCGCCGCCCTGGCCTCGGACGTGGAGCTGCTGGTCTTCGACGAGCCGACGTCCGGCCTGGACCCGCTCATGGAGGACGTGTTCCGCCAGTGCGTGGCCGAGGAGCGCGAGCGCGGCCGCACCATCTTGCTGTCGAGCCACATCCTGTCCGAGGTCGAGGCGCTGTGCGATCGGGTGAACATCATCCGCGCGGGCAAGACCGTCGAGACCGGGTCGCTGGCCGAGCTGCGGCACCTGACCCGGACCACCGTCGAGGCCGAACTCGCCGGGCCGGCGGCCAGTCTGGCCGGCCTGGCCGACCTGCCCGGCGTGCACGACGCGAAGATCAGCGCTCAGAAGTTCACCGGCCAGGTCGACACCGACCACCTCGACGGCCTGCTCAAAGCCCTGACCGCGATCGGTGTGAAGACGCTGGTCAGCCGGCCCCCGACGCTGGAGGAGCTGTTCCTGCGGCACTACGAGCCCGAAGGGGCGGTGCGGCGGTGAGCGCCGCGACGGCAGGCGAGAAGAGCGTGAAGAAGACCACGAAGAAGACCTCAAAGAAGACCACGAAGAAGACCTCGAAGTTCGCCCCGCGGCCCGGCGCCCAGAAGGACGCCGACGGCGGTCTGCGCACCCTGATCAAGCTGGCCTCGCACCGCGACCGCATCATGCTGCCGGTCTGGATCTACGCGCTGCTGGCGACCGTCGGCAGCACCGCCTACTCGCTGAAGAAGCTCTACCCGGCGCAGAGCGACCGCGACAAGCTCGCCACCAGCATCGGCGCGAACCCCTCGCTGCGTGCGCTGTACGGCCCGCTGTACGACACCCACAGCCTCGGCGCGCTGACCGCCTGGCGCACGCTCGGGTTCGGCGGCCTGCTGATCGGCATCATGGTGGTGCTGCTGATCACCAGGCACACTCGGGCCGAGGAGGAGTCCGGGCGTCTGGAGTTGCTCGGGTCCGGCGCGGTCGGACGCAACGCCCCGTTGAGCGCGGCGCTGACCATCGCCGTCGGCGCCTGCTTCGGGATCGGGCTGCTGGCGGCGGCGGTGATGGTGGCGTTGGGGCAGGGCGTCGGCGGCGCGCTGGCCTTCGGGGCCTGCCTGTTCGCGGTCGGCGTGGCGTTCGCCGGGACGCAGGCGGTCGCGGTGCAGCTCACCGAGACCGGCCGGGCGGCCAACGGGATCGGCGCGCTGATCCTGGGCGTGGCGTATCTGCTGCGGACGGTCGGCGACGCGGCCGGGACCAAGGGCGGCGCCGGCTGGGTGGCGTGGCTCTCGCCGCTCGGGTGGATCGAGCGGGTGCATCCGTGGGCCGGGAACCGGTGGTGGGTCGTCGCTGTGACGCTGGCAGCCGGGGTCGTGGCCGCGGTCGTCGGCTACCGCGTGCAGAACGCCCGGGACCTGGGCAGCGGACTGCTGCCGCAGCGTCCGGGGCCGGCCGCCGCCGGGCCGGGGCTGCGCGGCGTCTTCGGGCTGGGGCGGCGGTTGCAGCAGCCGACGCTGCTGGGCTGGATGGCCGGGATCTTCGTGTTCGGGATCGTCATGGGCTCCATCGCCAAGGGCATCGACCAGTTGCTGAACGACAACCAGCAGGTCGAGAAGATCATCGGCCGGTACGGCGGGGTGCGCGGGCTGACCGACTCCTACCTGGCCACGGCCGTCAGCTTCCTGGGGATGGCCGCCGCTTTCTATGCGGTGCAAGCGGTTCTGCGGCTGCGCGGGGAGGAGACCTCCGGACGCGCCGAGCCGGTGCTGTCCGGCTCGGCCGGGCGGCTGGCGTGGGCTGGCAGCCACTTGGTGTTCCCGGCTGTCGGCAGCGCTCTGGTGATGGCCGCTGGCGGCCTCGGGGTGGGCGTCGGGGCCGGGGCGGTGCTGGGCGATTTCTGGGGCCGGGTCGGGCAGATGGTGAAGGCCGGCCTGATCACCACGCCGGCGCTGTGGGTCATCGCCGCGGCCGCGGTGGCGCTGTTCGGGCTGGTGCCGAAGTGGACGTCGGCGGCGTACGGGGTGTTCGGCGTGATGGTGTTCATCGCCTATCTGGGGCCGTTGGTCAACGCCGGGCAGTGGTTCTTGGACCTGACTCCGTACACGCACATCCCCAAGGTTCCCGGCGGCACCTTTACGTGGACGCCGCTGGTCTGGATGACGGTGGTGGCCGCGGTGCTCAGCACCGCCGGGCTGCTCGGGTTCCGGCGGCGGGACGTGTCCTCGGCGTGAGGCGTTCTGCTACCGTTGATCTCATGAAGCGCGCCATGCAGACGACGACGCCGGACACCGTCCCGGCGCGCTGATTCCTGAACCAGCAAACGAAGCCCCGGGGCGAGTGCCCCGGGGCTTCGTCGTTCTCCCGGGACCCTCGCCCCACCCGATCCGCCAGCGACACAGCGGCGACACATTGGCGAGGAGAAGGTCCCATGAGCGAGATCCAGCACGACCACCGCAGGCTCGGCCGCGAGCTCGGCCTGTTCGACACCGACCCGCTGATCGGCGCCGGGCTGCCGTACTGGCTCCCCGACGGCGCGGTGGTGCGGCATGAGGTCGAGGAGTACATCCGGTCCGCGGAAAGACGTGCCGGATACCGGCACGTCTACTCGCCGGTGCTCGGCAAACGCGAGCTGTACGAGATCTCCGGCCACTGGCAGCACTACAGCGACGACATGTTCCCGCCGATGGACCTCGGCGCCGAGCAGATGGTGCTGCGGCCCAGCCTGTGCCCGACCCACGCGCTGATCTACCGTTCCCGCGCGCACAGCTACCGCGAGTTGCCGTTGCGGATGGCCGAGATCGGCGGGATGTACCGCTCGGAGATGTCCGGGGCGCTCGGCGGCCTGACCCGGGTCCGGGCCATCACCCTGAACGACGCGCACATCTTCTGCACCCTGGAGCAGGTCCGGGCCGAGGCGCAGGACGCGCTGAAACTGATCCGCGACGCCTACGACGCGCTCGGGATCCAGGCGGCGCGGATCCGGCTGTCGCTGCCCGGACCCGGCGGGAAGTACGTCGACAAGCCGCAGATGTGGGAGCGCGCCACCGGGATGCTGCGCGAGGTGCTGGCCGCCTCCGGCCTGGAGTATGAGGAGGCCGAGGGCGAGGCGGCGTTCTACGGCCCGAAGATCGACGTACAGATCGCCGACCCGGCCGGCCGCGAGTCGACCCTGTCGACCGTCCAGATCGACTTCCACCAGCCCGAGCAGTTCGGCCTGGAGTACATCGGCGCCGACGGAGCCCGGCACCGGCCGGTCATGGTGCACCGCAGCATCGTGGGCAGCATGGAGCGGGTGATGGCGCACCTGATCGAGCAGCACGGCGGCGCCTTCCCCGCCTGGCTGGCCCCGGTGCAGGTGGCGGTGCTGCCGGTCGGCGAGGACGAGGCGGACGCGGCCCGGGAGTTCCACGAGCTGTGCCTGGACCTCGGCCTGCGCTCGCAGCTGCTGGACCGCGAGCAGGGAACCCTCGGCGCGCGGATCCGCGAGGCGCGGCTGGCGCCCTACCAGGCGGTGATCGGAGGACGGGAGGCGGCGGCCGGCGCGGTCGCGATCCGGCTGCGCGACGGGCGGAAGCTGGAGGCGATGTCGGTGGCCGAGGCCGGGAAGCGGATCGCCGAGCGGGTCGCGGCTCGCGGGAAGGTGCTGTGGGCGGAGTAGTGGCGTAGTGCGGGTCTGCTGCCGGCGGTCCAGCCGACTTGGCCGACTCAGCCGACTTGTGGTGCGACCGGAGCCGGCGCCGACGCCGCGATCTCGGCGTCGTGCTCCGCCCCGGCGATCAGCACCTGGTCCGGCAGCACGATCACCAGGGAGCCCGGCTCGGCGGTGCCGGCCGCCAGCGCCGCCTCGCGCCACACGTCCGGGGCCGGGAGCACGCGGTGGGTGGTGAGGGTCAGGGCGCCGCCGTCCCAGCCGAGGTAGCGTGCGCCGTCCACCCAGGGCAGCGCCGGCTCCTCGCCGAGCACGACCAGGTACTCCGGGTCGGCGACCAGGCGCAGCGGCGCGCCGTCGGCGATCAGGGCGCGCGCCGCCTCGGCCAGGGCCGCGGCGACCGGGCCTGTGCCGAGTACCGCCGCCGCCCGCAGGGCCGGTTCGCGGCGCTGCCAGGACTCGACCGTGTCGTGGCTCGTCGCGTGCCGGACTTCGCAGATCGTCATCGCCCCGCCCCCGTCGCTCGCGTGTTCACCGCAAAAGGATACGCAGCGCGGCGGCGCCCGGGGACTGTCCGCCCGCCATGCGAGCATGGTCACATGCTGCTGCGCATCGAGGGACGCGATCTGCCGGGCATGCCGCGCATCGCGGTGGCCGTCCAGGGCAAGGGCAAGCCGGCGGAGTTGCTGGACCCGGTGCGCGGTGACGCCGACGAGGCGGTGTGGGAGCTGAGCGTGGAGCCGTTCACCACCAAGGGCGGCGAGCACACGCTGCGAGGCCGGCAGGTGCAGGACGGGATCGGCGGCCGCTTCGTCTACCTGTCGTGGAACCGGATCGGCGAGGACGGCGGCTACACCATGTTCTGCCGCTCGAAGCTGATGCTCTCCGCGATCCCGCCGGAGGTGTACGAGGCCGCCGTCGCCGCCGGTGCGCTGCGTGCGCAGTTCCCGCTGACCGACGACAAGGGCCAGCCGATCACCGCGCGGCTGCTGCCGCCGGCCGTGGAGTGGACCGCGGGCTGAGGTTGAGGCCAAGACTGAGGCTGGGACCGAGACCGAGGTCGAGGCCGCCCGGTTCCGAAGAAGATGGACTGCCGCCCGAGTAGTACGTCTGCAGGACACCCGGCGGCAGTCCACTTCTTCGAATATACGCGCGAACCGGGCCTCTTCGGCGGCGCCGCGCCCGGCCCGTCGCGGGCGTTCGATCCCCCATTCAGGGCACCCCGCGCACCGGGACCAACCTGCGGAATTCCTCCCGTACCGCGCATAGCCGTTTGACTGCTGCGAATGCGGTAACAGCCGACGATATGTATGACTGGGACGAAGTCCTGCGTGACGCCGAACGCTCGCCTGGAGCCGGGCCCGGCGCCCAGGACCGTCTCATCGTCAACATGGGGCCGCAGCACCCCTCGACGCACGGGGTGCTGCGGCTGATCCTGGAGATCGAGGGCGAGAGCGTCGTCGAGGCGCGCTGCGGCATCGGCTACCTGCACACCGGGATCGAGAAGAACCTGGAGTACCGCAACTGGACCCAGGCGGTGACCTTCCTGACCCGCGCCGACTATCTGATGCCGCTGTTCAACGAGACCGTGTACTGCCGCGCGGTGGAGGCGCTGCTCGACGTCGAGGACCAGGTGCCGCCGCGCGCGAACGTCATCAGGGTCCTGCTGATGGAGCTGAACCGCATCTCCTCGCACCTGGTGGCGCTGGCCACCGGCGGCATGGAGCTCGGCGCGATGACCGTGATGACCGACGGCTTCCGGGACCGCGAGCCGATCCTGGACATCCTGGAGGCGATCACCGGCAACCGGATGAACCACGCCTACGTACGGCCCGGCGGGCTCGCGCAGGACCTGCCGGAGGGGATCGACGAGGCCATCAGGACCCTGATTGCGGAGTTCCCGAAGCGGCTCCTGGAATACGAGAAGCTGCTGAACGCCAACCCGGTCTTCATGGGACGCACCAAGGACGTCGGCCATCTGGACCTGCCCGGCTGCATGGCCCTGGGCGTCACCGGTCCCATCCTGCGGGCCACCGGGCTGCCGCACGACCTGCGCAAGTCGGATCCGTATCTGGACTACGAGACGTACGACTTCCAGGTGCCCACCGAGACCTCCTGCGACGCCTACGGCCGCTACCTGGTGCGGCTGCACGAGATGGCCGAGTCGTTGCGCATCGTCGAGCAGGCCCTGGACCGGCTGGAGCCCGGGCCCGTGATGCTCGCCGACCCGAAGATCGCCTGGCCGGCCCGCCTGGGCCTGGGCGCCGACGGCCTGGGCACCACCGAGGAGTGGGTCCAGCACATCATGGCGCAGTCGATGGAGGCGCTGATCCACCACTTCAAGCAGGTCACCGAGGGCTTCGCGGTGCCCGCCGGGCAGGTGTACTCCTTCGTGGAGTCCCCGCGCGGCGAACTGGGGGCGCACGTGGTCAGCGACGGCGGGACCCGGCCGTACCGCGTGCACCTGCGGGACCCCTCGTTCACGCATCTGCAGGCGGTGTCGGCGATGGCCGAGGGCGGGATGCTGGCCGACGTCGTGGCGGTGGTGGCCTCGGTGGATCCCGTGCTGGGCGGCGCGGACCGCTGAACCGGCCGCTGCGCTGAGGTATTGACTGTGCACGTCCCGTGACTAGGTTCGAGGCATCGAACTCTGCGAAAGGGGACGCACGTGAACCAGAAGCAGAAACTCAGGCGGCGCCACGGGAAAATCCGCCGCCACCGCACCATCGCCCGCATCCGCCACCACCACCTGCACGGCCGGCATCTGGGCTGACGGAACCCTGGGCTGACGGAACACTGGGCCAGCGGGACCCGGGGCCGGCGACACGCCGCGAATCTTCTTTACACAAACCCTTGTCGCGTAAAGCATCCTCGGTCAGACTGTGGGCATGGAGCACTTCGACGTGGTCGTGGTCGGCGCGGGCCTGTCCGGGATCGGGGCCGGGTACCGGCTGCAGACCGAATGCCCGGGGCGCAGCTACGTGATCCTGGAGGCCCGGGACGCGATCGGCGGGACGTGGGACCTGTTCCGGTATCCCGGCGTGCGGTCGGACTCCGACATGTTCACGCTGGGGTACGCCTTCAGGCCGTGGCGCGAGCCCAAGTCGATCGCCGATGGGGACACCATCCGGGACTACATCCGCTCCACCGCCAAGCAGTTCCGGATCGAGGACAAGATCCGGTTCCGGACCAAGGTCGTGGGCACCGACTGGTCCAGCGAGCAGCAGCGGTGGACCGTCACGGTCGAGCAGGGCACCGGGCAGGGGGACGGCGACGGCGCTGGTGAGCGCCGCACGCTGACCTGCGACTTCCTGTACTCCTGCGCCGGGTACTACGACTACGGCAGCGGCTACACCCCCGACTTCCCGGGGCTGGAGGACTTCGGCGGCACGGTCGTGCACCCGCAGTTCTGGCCCGAGGACCTGGACTACGCCGGCAAGCGCGTCGTGGTCATCGGCAGCGGCGCGACGGCGGTGACGCTGGTGCCCTCGATGGCGCGCGAGGCCGGGCACGTCACCATGCTCCAGCGCTCGCCGAGCTGGATCGGCGCGGTGCCGGGCCGGGACAAGCTGGCCGACCAGCTGCGCGCGGTGCTGCCGCCGCGCGTCGCGCACCGGATCATCCGGGCCAAGAACATCGCCTTCACGATCGGCGTCTACCAGTTCTGCCGCCGCCGTCCGGCCGCCGCGCGCAAGGTGCTCACGAAGCTGGCGACCAGGTTCCTGAAGGACGAGGCGCTGGTGCGCGAGCACTTCACGCCGAGCTACAACCCGTGGGAGCAGCGGCTGTGCGCGGCCCCGGACGCCGACTTCTTCCGGGCCATCCGCGGCGGCAAGGCCGACGTGGTCACCGACCACATCGAGGCCTTCGTGCCCGAGGGCATCCGGCTGGTCTCGGGCAAGGTGCTGCCGGCCGACGTCGTGGTCACCGCGACCGGCCTGCGCCTGCTGGCCTTCGGCGGGATCGCGCCGAAGGTCGACGGCGTCGAGGTGCCGCTGGCCGAGCAGTTCGTGTGGCGCGGCGCGATGGTGACCGGCATCCCGAACTTCGCGGTCTGCATCGGCTACACCAACGCCTCCTGGACGCTGCGCGGGGACCTGAGCTCGCGGCTGGTGTGCAAGGTGCTGAACCACATGGCGGCACGCGACTTCGCCTCGGTGGTGCCGGCGCCCGACGGCAAGCTGCGCGAGCGGCCGCTGCTGGACCTGAGCTCGGGCTACATCCGGCGCTCGATCCAGGAGTTCCCGCGCGCCGGGCACCGCAGTCCGTGGCGGGTGCGGCAGAACTACATCCTGGACGCGGCCACTACCATGCGGACAGATCTGGACAGGACGCTGCGTCCCACGCGGCGGGAGAAGGCGAGGACTGGTTCGTGACCACAGTGAGCGGGATCCCGAAGCTGCCGCCGTTCCGTTTCAACGGCGCGGTCGCGGTGGTGACCGGGGCGGCCGGCGGCATGGGGGAGCAGCTCGCCTACGGCCTGGCGCTGCGCGGGACCCACCTGGTGCTGGTGGACCGCGACGCCGAGCGGCTGACGGCGGTCGCCGGGACCGTGACGCGGCGCCGGCCCGAGGCCCGGGTGCGCACGTTCGTCGCCGACCTGTCCGACGCCGCCGCCGTCGGCAAGCTCGCCGCCGACATCCTCGAGGCCGAGCCGGTCCTCAACCTGCTGGTCAACAACGCCGGAGTGGCGCTGGCCGGGACCTTCGCCGAGACCTCGGCCGAGGAGTTCGACTGGGTGATGGCGGTCAACTTCGCCGCCCCGGTGGCCCTGACGCGGGCGCTGCTGCCCCGGCTGCGGGAGTCGGCCGGCAGCCACGTGGTGAACACCTCCAGCCTGTTCGGCCTGATCGCCCCGCCCGGGCAGAGTGCTTACTCGGCCAGCAAGTTCGCTTTGCGCGGCTTCACTGAGGCGCTGCGGCACGAGCTGGCCGGCGAGGTCGGCGTGACGTGTGTGCACCCCGGCGGCATCAAGACCCGCATCGCCCTGGACGCGCGCGTGGCCGCCGGTGCCGACCAGGAGCAGAGCGTGAAGGCGATGCGGGCGTTCAACAGGGTCCTGACCTACCCCGCCGACCGTGCCGCGGCCCGGATCATCGAGGGGGTGCGGCACCGGCGTGGCAGGGTGCTGATCGCGCTGTCGGCGCGGGTGCCGGACCTGCTGGCCCGGTTGTTCCCGGCGACGTACTGGGATGCCTTCGTGCGGTTGAACCCGCGGGCCGGTGCCAAGCGCTAGCGGTGCTGGCCAGGGTGCTCGTCAGGGAGTTGGTCAGGGTGCTGGTTCAGCGGTCCGAGCGTGCGTCGATCAGGCAGATGAACGCCAGCGCCACGGCGACGACGGCGGCGATGAGGATGACCAGGCCCATGGGGAACATGTGCGACTCCTCGGATCGGGTGGTTTCTTAGAGCTTCGATCCGGGAGGAAGGATCGTCCAGAGGCGGATGGCACGACAATCCATCAGGGTATCAACACCCGAATAAGTAGTCCGTGACGTAGGGATCCCGATCCCCTGCGTGTCGCGGCGGCCTACCGTGGCCCGCATGGTGCGTGTGTTGTCCGTCCCGGCCTCGGTGCTCTACGCGGTCTGCTTCCCGGTGCTCATGCCGGTGCGGCTCGCCTGGAACTGGCTGCGGGTGCGCGGTGAGCTGCGCGGTGTGGTGTGGTCCACGGAGAGCCTGCGGATGGCGGCGCACGAGATCGCGCTGCTGGTGTGGCCCCCGCTGGCGGCCTTCGGGACCTGGGGGCTGTACTCGGCCTCCGGGTGGGGCCCCGGCGGCGTCGACGGGGACCTGCGCGGCGCGGTGCTGGGCTGGCTGGCCGCGGGCCTGGTCGTGCTGGCGGTGTACGGGGCCCGGTACGGCGATGTCGGCGGCGCGGACGACCACGCCGGCGCCGTCGAGGGCGACGGCGGGCGTGGCGGTGGCGGTGGCGAGAGCGACGGCGGGCGTGGCGGCGGGCGTGCTGGCGGGCGTGACGCCGGCGGCGATCCGGCCGTGCCCGCGCACCCCCTGCGCTACTTGGCCCGCTACGGCGCGGTGTTCAGCCTGTACCTGGTCGTGGCCCTGACCCTGGTGCTGGTACCCGTGGCGCTTATCCTCAGCATCTGATCGGCCGCTGATCTATCCTCGACGCATGCGCGCGGCCATCCTCGTCGAGGGAGTGAGCGACCAGGCGGCGCTGTGCGCGCTGGCTCTGCGACGGGGCCGCGACCTGGCCGCCGAGGGCATCGAGGTGGTCGCGATGGACGGCGCCACCAACGCCGCGCGCTATCTGCACGACTACGGCCCCCATGGCCGCGGCCTGGTACTGGCCGGGTTGTTCGACGAGGCCGAGGAGCGCTTCTTCCGCCTGGGCCTGGAGCGCGCCGGGTTCGACCCGGGCCCGAAGACCGAGGACCTGGAGGAGTTCGGCTTCTTCGTCTGCCGCGCCGACCTGGAGGACGAACTCATCCGCGCGGTCGGCGCCGAGGAGGTGCTCCGCCTGGTGATCGCCGAAGGCGGGGAACGCTCGTTCCGCACCCTTCAGCGCCAGCCCGCGATGCGGGACAAGAGCCTGGTGCACCAGCTGCGGCGGATGATGGGCGGCCGCAGCGGCGGCAAGGAGCGCTGGGCGCGGCTGCTGGTCGAGATGGTGCCCTCGGATCAGGTGCCGTATCCGCTCGACGCGGTGCTGGCCCGGGTGTAACGCGAAATGAGCCGGGGCAAGGCTTTCAGCGCTTGTGTCTACCTCCCGGTGGAGAGTCGGTTCTCCGTTTCGGCCGAGAACAGCCTGATGCCCCGCAGCGGGGTCGGCGTGCGGGGCATCAGGGATCTCACAGGGACGCGGGCGTCCCGGGGTCGGCGTCGGCGTCGGACCTGAGCGGCGGCGCCGGCGTCATCGGCGTGACGTCAGGCGACGTCAGCAGGGCCCGTCGTCGGTCCACACGCCGGCCGCGCCGCCGGGGGTGTCGGCCTCGGTCCACCACTTGGCCGTCCACTGGTGGCCGTTGTACGACACCACCGCGCCGCCGTTGTACGCGGTCTGCGAGTTCCAGGCCGCCGCGGTGCACGTCCCGCCACCGCCGCCGGTGGACGACGTGGACGTGGTCGGCGTGGTCGGAGGCGTGGTGCTCGGGGTGGTGCTGGTGGTCGGCGGCGGCGGGGGCGGGGTGGCCACGCCGGCGAACTGCGCCGTGAACTTCGTGAAGTCCCAGGCGTTCTGCGGGACCGAGGAGCAGCTCCCGGACAGCGTGCCGTTGTTGTCCGGCGGGCTGCACTGCCGGTCGCGGTTCACCGACCAGTAGGTGTAGCGCGCCAGGCCGTGGCTGGTCGCGTAGTTCAGCACCGTCTGGAAGTCCGACTGGTAGAAGAACTCCGCGGCGTCGGTGCGGCCGTTCATCATCGACACGCCCTCGTGCTGGTAGGCGGTCGTGGAGTCCCAGCCCATGTGCGTCTCCAGCAGGCCGTGGAACGCCTCCAGGGCCGAGACCTGCGAGGCGGCGCCGCTGAAGCCGCCGTCGAAGGGCATGATGGAGAAGTTGTTCGGCGTGAAGCCGATCGTGTGCGCCTGGTCCAGCAGCTGCGTGCCGAACCAGCCGGTGCCGGCGCTGGTGCCGGGCATCGTCACCGAGACGTACAGGCCCGGGTTGTTCTTCTGCAGCGTCTGCGCGGCGCCGAGCTCGTTGGCGATGGCCGCGGTGTTCTCGTACTCCGGCTCTTCGAGGTCGAAGTCGATCGCGTGCAGCGAGTAGGTGGTGATGACCTGCTGGTAGGCCGCCGCGGTGGCCGCGACGCTGCCGCAGGTCTGGCCCAGCTTGGTGCCGCCGTAGCCGCCGACCGAGACCGAGACGTCGCCGCCCTTGCCGCGGATGGTGCTGATGACGGCCGGGATGGTGGTGTCCGAGCCGATGGGGCTGGTGCCGCCCCAGGTCGCCGAACAGCCGCCGCCGTTGGGCGCCAGGATGAACGCCAGCTGGAAGGCCTTCTGGCCGGTGGCGTCCATCACCGCCGAGACGTCCGGCGGCGAGTTGTCCTCCGGCATCAGGTAGGGCGCTGAGGCGTACCAGGTGCTGCTGAGCGGGGCCGAGCCGGGCGCGGCGTGGCCGGTGGCGGCCAGCGCCATGGTGGTGCCGGCGGCGAGGGCCAATGCCGCTGTGGGCAAAGCCAATCGCCGCTTCAAACTAGCGGTTGCCATGGGGTCTCCGAAACGTGGCGGGGAGGGAGGGAAGAGCAGACTCCGGAGTCGCGAATCATGATTGGACTAGACCAGCTCCCCGTCAAGGGTTCCGGGTAAAGCGCCGGCAAATAAGGGTCAAGCGCGAGTGATCGCTCGGTTGACCTGCGAGAAAAGATCAGTGGTTTAGACCCTTGACAGCAGTCAGTGGTCTAATCCACTTTGGGTGTCAGGGCGATTACATCGCCCCGCACTGTCACCTTCCTGTCCCCACACGGAAAGGTACGACCCCCGCATGAAGACTCCACCCCCGGGCCGCCGCCGCACGGCGGTCCGGTCCGGCGCGTTGCTCGTCGCCGCGATAGCCGCGACGGCCACCGCCCTCGCGCACAGCGCCTCGGCCAGTCCGAAGGCGGCCGCCGCCGGCGCCAGCGTGTACTCGGTCGCCCCGTACGTCGACATGTCCAACGGCCAGGAGCCGGTCCTGGACACCGCGATCACCGGGCACGGCCTGAAGGCCTACACCGCGGCCTTCGTCATCGGGACCGGCTGCACCCAGGAATGGGGCGACACCCTCCCGGTCGGCAACGACTCCTACACCGACCCCGAGATCGCCCGCGCCAAGTCCGAGGGCGCCTCGGTCATCATCTCCTCCGGCGGCGCCGCCGGCGAGCCGCTGGCCTGGACGTGCACCAACCAGTCCCAGATCCAGGCCGGCTACCAGGCCATCATCAGCGACTACGGCGTGAACCAGCTCGACTTCGACGTCGAGGGCGCCGCCGTCGCCGACCAGACCTCGGCCACCCGCCACTTCACCGCCATGAAGGCCCTGCAGGCGGCCAACCCCGGCCTGCAGTTCTCGATGACGCTCCCGGTGCTGCCCTCGGGCCTGACCCAGGACGGCGTCAACATCCTGCAAAGCGCCAAGAACGTGGGCGTGAAGATCAACGTGGTCAACATCATGACCATGGACTACTACCAGGGTCAGCAGGACATGGGCGCGGCGGCGGTCAAGGCCGCGCAGAGCACGCTGGCGCAGATGAAGTCGGTGGACTCCAGCTACACCTACGCCAACCTCGGCATCACCCCGATGATCGGCGTCAACGACGACGGCTCGACCTTCACCGCCGCCAACGCCGCCACCGTCGAGCAGTTCGCCGCCGCCAACGGCGTCGGACGCCTGGCGTACTGGTCGGTCGACCGCGACCAGCCCTGCCCCGGCGGCGCCGGCGGCGGCGCGTCCTCGACGTGCAGCGGGGTGAGCAGCGCCAAGCTGGCCTTCGCCGACGCGTTCGTGCCGTACACCGGCAGCGGCGGCGGGACCGGCGGGACGACCGGCGGCACCACCGGCGGGACGACCGGAGGCACCACGGGCGGCACCACCGGAGGTACCACGGGCGGGACGACCGGCGGCGGTGGCTGCTCGGCGACGCCGTGGAGCTCGACCACCTCCTACGTCCCGAACGACGTGGTGTCGTACAACGGCCACAGCTGGACGGCGACGTACTGGTCGACCGGCGTGACGCCGGGCTCGGCCATCGCCTGGAACATCTGGAAGGACGACGGCGCCTGCTGAGCAGAAGCCCCCGAGCGGCCTGACGATGGCAGCCGCCGCCCCGGTTTGGTTCCAGGCCGGGGCGGCGGCGTTTGTGCGCCCAGCATGGGTGGTTGTTTGGGGGTGGAAGTCCCCTGGAGGAGGAGGCGGTCCTAACTCCGAGCCGGAGGCAAGGGCGTCATCGTGAGGTGGGGTCTGGAGGAAGC